>CANIEV010000019.1 GCA_947466535.1 Betaproteobacteria bacterium | reverse complement strand
TGCACGGCTCCAACAACAAAGGAGTGAGGAAAGCATGTCAAGCAAAGCGCCGGCCCTGAGCCCGACCGCCAAAAAGATCGTCGCGATCCGCGACAAGTGGCACACCAAGAACCATCCCTTCTTCCGCGAATTCGGCCGCGGCAAGCTGCCGATGCGCGCGATGGGTCTGTACATGGCGCAGCACTACCGCTTCGTCACCTGGGCGCTGCCGAGCTTCGGCCTGCTGCTGTCCAAGGCGCCGGCAGACGTGCGCCTGTCGATCATCGAGAACCTCGCCGAGGAAGCGGGGCTCATGGCGATCGACCGCGCCGGCCACAAGCCGCACGATCACATGCTCGACATCTTCGCCTTCACCCGCGCCGCCGGCCTGAAGGACAAGGACGTGAAGGCGCTCGAACAGACCCCGGCGTGGTTTGCGCGCTCGCTGCACTACTCGCGCGTGATGCGCGACGAGCCGGTGGGCGTGGCGCTGGCGATGCAGGCGACGCAGGAAGGCCAGCAGGTTGCGCTGAATGTGGACGTGGTGCTGCCCGCGTTCAAGAAGTTCTACGGCTATCCGCGCGGTTCGCGCGCGATCGCCTTCTTCGAGGAGCATGCCGAGGCGGACGAGGAGCACTCGACGCGCCAGATCACGCTCTGCTCGAAATACCTCGACACGCCGGCGGTGCAAGCGCGCGCAATCCAGATCGCGGAAGAAGCCTGCCGGCTTCGCTGGGAGTCGATCACCGACCTCTACCGAAGCGAAGTGCTGAAGGAAAAGCCGATCCTGCCGCACGGTATCTAGCCGCAGCAGGAACGCCGCCCGCCTGTCACCGACGGCGGGCCGGCGGTCGTGTGGTGTGTGTGTGTGTGTGTGTGACGCACGCCGCACGACCATCAAAAGCGGGACAACCCGCCGTCGTCTCTGGAGGAGGAACCATGAAGCCCGTCGCCTGGACTGTTTCCATCACACGCTTGGTCGCGTGCGCGTTCGCTGCAGGCCTGGGCCTCGCAGCATTTGCCCAGGAGTATCCGAGTCGTTCGATCACGCTGGTGATTCCGACGACCACCGGCACCGCCGCCGATATCACCGCGCGCACCTTTGCGCCGCGGCTGCAGCAGAGATTCGGCAAGCCGGTGGTTGTGGAGAATCGCACCGGCGCGAGCGGCAACATCGCCGTCGCCTCGGTAGTGAAGGCGCCGCCCGACGGCCACACGGTGATGGTGACCGCGAGCACGCTCGCGGTGACGCCGCTGTTCTCGAAGAACCTCGGCTGGGACCCGCAAAAGGACCTGCAGCCGGTGGCGCTGCTGTCCTACATCACCTACGTGCTGCTGGTGAACCCCGCGCTCCCGGTGCACAACGTGAAGGAACTGATCGCGCTGGCGAAGCAGAAGCCCGGTTCGCTCAATTTCAGTTCGCCCGGCACCGGCACGCCGCACCAGATCGCGATGGAACTGTTCAAGCAGACCGTGGGCATCGACATCACCCACGTGCCCTACAAGGGCACCGCGGGGGCGATCACCGACCTCGTCGGCGGACGTGTGGAGACCGCGTTCTTCCCGGTGCACACCGTCGCCGAACTTGCCAAGGCGGGCAAGCTGCGCATGATCGCAAGCGTCGGCAGCAAGCGCACACCCTGGACGCCCAACCTGCCCTCGCTCGCCGAAGAAGGCGTGCCCGGCATCGATGTCGATGCATGGATCGGCGTGTACCTGCCGATCGGTACGCCGGCGGCGATCACCCAGCGCCTCACCGCCGAATTCCTCGCGCTGATCAACCAGCCCGAATTGCGCGACCAGCTGTTCCAGCAGGGCATCGTTGCCAGCCCCGGCGGGCCGGACGATCTCGCCCGGCTGTTGAAGAGCGACATGGAGCGCTACCGCAAGGTAATCGATCAGGCGAAGATCACGGTGGAGTAGGGCTGCTGCTGATCTGCTTCGGCGTGACTGCTCCACGGCGATGATATTCTCCGAGCCGTAACGAATGCTTCGACGTCACCCCGACGTCGTACGTTTTACGCATGCCGTGCTTGCAAGGAGTAGATCATCGCGCTGACGACTTTCAGGGACCTGCTGTCCGCGCTCGAGGCGCAGGGACAACTGCGCCGTGTCACCCGGGAGGTGGACCCGAATCTGGAACTCTCCATGGTGACGCGCCGGATGCAACTCGGGCCCAATCAGGCGATCCGGTTCGACGCGGTGCGCGGGGCCACCGTGCCGGTGGTGTCGAACGTGATGGCGCGCCGCGAAGCGATCGCGACCTCGCTGGGTGTGCCCATGGACGACCTGCTGCCGACGCTCGCCGCGCGCGAGGCGCAGACGCAGCCGCTGCTCACGGTGGCCTCGGCGCCGGTGCAGGAAGTGGTGATGACGGATGCGATCGAGGTCAGCCGGGCGCTGCCGCAGATCGTGCATTCGCCGCTGGACGGCGGGCCGTACATCTCCGCCGGCATCTTCATCGCCAAACACCCGGATACCGGCGTCTACAACGCCTCGTGGAACCGGACCCAGATTGTGGGCGGCGACCATCTGCGGGTGCGCATGATGGCGCCGCAGCATCTCGGGCAATACCACGAGATCGCGGAGCGGCAGGGCAAGGGCGTGCCCGCGGCCTGCATCATCGGCGCGCCGCCGTCGCTGATGCTCGCGGCGTCCTCCAAGGTGCCGATCGAATCCGACGAACTGCTGGTTGCCGGCGGCTGGCAGGGCGAGCCGCTGCGCGTGGTGCCGGCGGTGAGCATTCCGCTGCTCGTGCCCGCGGACGCGGAGATGGTGATCGAAGGCGAGATCGTGCCCTTCGTGCGCGAGGACGAAGGCCCCTTCGGCGAATTCATGGACGCCTATGTGGATGTCGGCAAGAACCATGTGTTCAAGGTCACCGCGATCACGCAGCGGCGCGATCCCGTGTATCACGTCATCATTGCCGGCACGCCCGAGGACCTGAACCTGCTCAGCATGATGCTGGACGTGGAGGTCTACAAGGCGGTGTCGAAATTCGCGAAGGTGCGCGACATCGGCAGCCCAGGCCAGATCCTCGGCTGCGTGGTGAGCATCGAGCGCAAGTCAGACACCGACATGAAGGCGGCAATGAAGGCCGCGCTGGACGCACACCGCTGGATGAAGTTCGTGGTGATGGTGAACGAGGATGTCAATCCGCACGACGCGAACGACGTGATGTGGGCGATCCACACCCGCTTCACCCCGGACAAGGGCGTGCTGCACTTCCCTGGCGTGCAGGGCTTTTCGCGCGTCGAAGGCACGCACGTCGGCAAGATGGCGCTGGATGCAACGTACCCGCCGCATCTGGAACCGGAGTTCCGGCGCCGGCAATTCCCCGATCTCGGGAAAATCCGGCTGGAGGACTACCTCGGGTAACGAGTTCGACGATTGCTAAATCTAGCAATCAAATTGACCGCTTTCACTCAACGAACGGACATCTTTAAACGGGAAAGTGCGCAATTCTTCGTGCCGGGGGTCGATCCGCCGAATCTCAGCCTGCCTTGACCTCCGCCATCACCGGAGTGTGGTCCGACGGTCGCTCAAGCTTCCTCGGTTCGATGTCGATACTGCAGCCGGTGCAGCCGGCGGCGAGTTCCGGTGACAGCAGGATATGGTCGATGCGCATGCCCATCTTGCGTTTGAAGGCGTTCATCCGGTAGTCCCACCAGCTGAAGGACTTCTCCTCCTGCGGGAACATCCGGAAGGAGTCCTTGAATCCGAGGCCGATCAGCCGGAAGAAGGCGGCGCGCTCGGGCTCGGACACCAACACCTGCCCCTCCCAAGCCTTCGGGTCGTGCACGTCCTCATCCGAAGGCGCGATGTTGTAGTCGCCGAGCACCGCGATCTTCGGATGGGCTTTCATCTCGGCCGTGAGCCAGGCCTCAAAGGCGGCGAGCCAGCGCAGTTTGTAGTCGTACTTGTCCGATCCTACCGCCTGACCGTTGGGGATATAGGCGCAGACAATGCGCACGCCCTGCACCGTGGCGGCTAGCACGCGCTTCTGCTCGTCCTCGAAACCGGGAATGCCCGCGCTCACGTCGCCGAGTTCGCTCTTCGCGAGGATGGCCACGCCGTTGTAGGTCTTCTGGCCGGAGAAGGCGACGCGGTAACCGGCGGCCTCGATGTCGGCGGCGGGAAATTTCGCGTCCTCGGTCTTGGTCTCCTGCAGGCAGACGACGTCGGGCGTCGCGCGCGCGACCCAGTCGAGCAGGTGCGGCAGCCGGACCTTGAGGGAGTTCACGTTCCAGGTGGCGATGCGCATCTCAGGCCGCCAGTTTCAGGAGCTGGATCTTCGGACGACGCTTTTTCGCGGCATGCCAGAGGTCGTAGCTCGCCTGCATGCGCAGCCAGGATTCCGCCGATCCGCCGAGGGCCGCTGCAAGGCGCAGTGCCATGTCGGCACTCACCGCGGCACGACCGTTCGCAACGCGCGACAGCGCGACCCGGGAAACGCCAAGCCGCGCGGCGAAATCGGTCACCGATATTTCGCTCAGCACCGTGTCCTGGAGCACTTCGCCGGGATGCGGTGGATTGTGCATTCTCGTGGCTGACGCTGTCATCAGTGGTAGTCCTTGTAGTCGACGAGGATTGCGTCCTCGCCTTCGAAAGTGAATGTCATCCGGCAGTTTCACTGCAACCGCTGCGACTTGTCGCAACTACTACTGCGAAGCTCCTGCCTCGCCCGACGGCGGCGGTGCCGCGCCGGCGGCAGGTGCTCCAGAGGGCGCCCCTTCCGCAGCAGGTTGATCCGCCGGCGGCGCCTTCGGCAGGCCGGCCGGCTCGGGCGGTTGCGGCATTGCGCCGGTGAAAAGCGAACTCTTCGGGTAACCGGCGGTGTCGAGTGCTTCGTTGAACGTGCCTTCCTCGAAGCCCTTCAACACCTGCGAGCCGACGGTGAGGGTCGGCACCACCGCTGCTCCGGCGATATTTTTCAGAAAGTCGTTGGTGGCTTGTTCGAACACGCTCACATCTCGAAATGGCACGCCGCGCTTTTGCAGCAGCGCGCGCGCCTCCGGGCAGCCGCTCTTGCAACTGGGTGAGGTGTAGAGGATGACCGGGTAGTTGCTCATCGCCTGCTGAATGGCAAACGGGATCTGGCCGTTGCCGGCGGCGGGTTGGGAAGCAGGCGCCGGTCCGAGCCGGCGCTGTTCCACGGTTTTCGCCTCGCTCGGCGGCGGCTTCTGCTGCGTGTAGTGAACGCGGCCGTCCTTGTCCACCCAGCGGTACAGGGTCTGGGCGGATACGGTGCCCAAAATCAGCAATGCGGCAAGCAGTGCCGAAAACAGTTTCGCGATCGCGGAAAGTGCGTGGGATCGCATCTGATTTCCTCCGTGTATCAAGGACTTAGCCTTACGCCGGGATCATACCATTGTGACGAAGCAGGGCATCGACGCTCGGCTCGCGTCCGCGGAAAGCCTTGAAGGATTCGATCGCCGGACGGCTGCCACCGACGCCGAGAATTTCATCGCGAAAACGCGCGCCGGTGGCGGCATCGAGCACGCCGGTAGCGACGCTGCGGTTCTCCTCGAACATCGCGTAGGCATCGGCCGAGAGCACCTCCGCCCACTTGTAGCTGTAGTAGCCCGCGGCGTAGGACGAACCCGCAAACAGGTGCGAGAAGCTGTTGGCAAAGCGGTTGTACGAGGGCGGGCGCATCACTGCCACGCGGTCGCGCACTTCCTCCAGCAGATCGAGCGGCGTTTTCTTTTCCGCGGGATCGAAATCGTGGTGCAGTTGCATGTCGAAGATCGAGAACTCGAGCTGGCGCACCGTGCCCATGCCGGCCTGAAAATTCTTGGCGGCGATCATCTTGTCAAAGAGTTCCCGCGGCAGGGGCTTGGCCGTATCGACATGCGAGGTCATGTGTTCGAGCACTTCCCATTCCCAACAGAAGTTCTCCATGAACTGCGAGGGCAGCTCCACCGCGTCCCATTCCACGCCGCGGATGCCCGAGACGCCCAGCTGGTCGACACGGGTGAGCAGGTGGTGCAGGCCGTGGCCGAATTCGTGGAACAGGGTGAGCACTTCATCGTGGGTGAAAAGCGCCGGCCTGTTTCCCACCGGCGCGGAGAAATTGCAGATGAGATACGCCACCGGCACCTGCACCGTATCGCGCAGCTTGCGACGGGTGATCACCTCGTCCATCCAGGCGCCGCCGCGCTTGGTTTCGCGCGCGTAGAGGTCGAGGTAGAAGCGGCCGATGACCGCGCCCGCCGCATCGAGGATGCGATAGAAGCGTACCGCCGGGTCCCAGGTTTCCGCGGCTTCGGGCTCGAAGCTCACCTTGTAGAGCGTGCTCACCAGCCGGAACAGGCCATCGAGCACCTTCGGTTCGGGGAAGTACTGTTTCACTTCCTGGTCGGAGAAGGCGTAGCGCTGCTGGCGGAGTTTTTCCGAGGCCCAGCCGGCATCCCAGGCTTCCACTTTCGCAAGCCCGAGTTCCTTCGCGGCGAATGCCTGCAATTCCTTCCAGTCGCGCTCGGCAAAGGGTTTGGCGCGTTTTGCGAGGTCGTCGAGGAAGTCGAGCACCTGCTTGGGCGTGTCTGCCATCTTGGCGACGAGCGACACTTCGGCGTAGCTCTTGTAGCCGAGCAGTTGCGCCGACTCCCGGCGCTTCTCGAGCATGCGCATGATCAGCGGGCCGTTGTCGCGATCTGCGGGGCCGAACTCGCTCGCCCGGGTGGTGCTGGCGTAGTAGAGCTTTTCGCGCAGGGCGCGGTTGTCGGCGTACTGCATCACCGGGTAGTAGCAGGGCGCCTGCAGCGTCAGCTTCCAGCCGGGCTTGCCGTCTTTTTCGGCTGCGTTGCGCGCGGTCTCGAGCACATCCTCGGGGATGCCGGCGAGTTCCGCGTGGTCTTCCACGTAGAGCGAAAAGGCGTTGGTGGCATCGAGCACGTTCTCGGAGAACTTCGTGCCGAGCGCGGCGAGTTCCTCGTGCAGTTCGGCCAGGCGCTTCTTTTGCGCATCAGGCAGTTCCGCGCCGGAGAGCCGGAAGTCGCGGATCTCGTTCTCGAGCACTTTCTTCTGTGCGAGGCTGAGCGTGGCGAATTCCTTCGATGCGGCAAGCGCCTTGTATTTCTCGAACAGCGCAAGGTTCTGCCCGAGCTCGGTGTAGTACTGCACGATCTTCGGCTGATTGGCGTTGTAGGCCTCGCGCAGTTCGGGCGAATCGAGCACGCCGTGCAGATGGCTGACTGCGCCCCAGGCGCGGCCAAGACGCTCGTTTGCGGATTCGAGCGGCGTGACGAAGGCCTCCCAGGTGGCGAGCGTGTCCTTCAAGGTTAGCTTTTCGATCAGCGCGCGGTTCTCCGCGAGCAGTGCATCTGCTGCGGGCGCGATGTGCTCGGTGCGGATCGCCGCGAAGCGCGGCAGGCCGGAGAAATCCAACAGAGGGTTATCGAGCTGTGTCGTGCCGGAAGTTGTCATGGTGTGCATTTCCTATGAACCGCCAAGGCGTCAAGAGCGCCAAGGACGCCAAGAGGCGGGTGGATGTCATTGCGAGCGAAGCGAAGCAATCTCCATCGGCACGGCGATAAAGCAGATTGCTTCGCTTCGCTCGCAATGACTCGGTTATCGATTTCCTTGGCGCTCTTGGCGTCTTGGCGGTTAAACAGCGTTCAATCCCGCAGTGAGTTCAGCCGCCCGCAGGGTGTTTTCCAGCAGCATCGTGATCGTCATCGGGCCGACGCCGCCCGGGACCGGGGTGATGAGCGAGGCGACGTCCTTCGCGGTGTCGAAGTCCACGTCGCCGGCGAGCTTGCCGGCGTTCGGACCTTCGACAAGGCGGTTGATGCCGACATCGATCACCACCGCGCCGGGCTTCACCATGTCGCCGGTAACCATTTTCGGCCGGCCGACCGCCACGACGAGAATGTCTGCCTGTCGCGTCATCGCCCCGAGATCGGGCGTCTTCGAATTGCAGATGGTGATCGTGGCGCCCTTTTGCAAGAGCAGCATCGCCATCGGCTTGCCGACGATGTTGGAGGCGCCGACGATGACCGCGTGCTTGCCCCGGGGGTTGATGTTTTCCGCGGCGAGCATTTCCATCACGCCGGCCGGGGTGCAGGGGGCGAAGCGCGGCGTCCCGGAGGCGAGCAGACCGACATTGATCGGGTGAAACCCGTCGGCGTCCTTGTGCGGGGCGATCGCCTCCAGCACCTTTTTCGATGCGATATGCGCCGGCAGGGGCAGTTGCACGAGGATGCCGTGGATCGCCGGATCGTCATTGAGCTTCGCGATTTCGGCGAGCAGGTCGGCCTCGCTCGTGGATCCGGTCAGGTTGATGAGCGGCGCGTGCATGCCGAGTTCCTCGCAGGCGCGGCCCTTGTTGCGCACATAGACCTTCGACGCCGGGTTTTCCCCGACGAGGATGACCGCAAGGCCCGGCGTGACGCCGCGGGCGGCGAGCACCTCGACCCGGCCGCGCATGCGGCTGCGAAGTTCCCGGCCAAGGGCGTTGCCGTCGAGGATGCGTGCTGTCATGAACAACGTTCCGTGTTTGGGTGATATTCAGTCGGGTCCGGCGGTGGCCACCGGACGGGGGCCAATTATCGCCGATGCGCCGGATGCCTCTTCGCCGGCAGACGGGAGCACGGATTCCGGGCGAAATTGACGCATTCCGGGTATTGCATAATCCGGAATGTCTTTTTACAATGCGGTTGTAGCGTGCCGGATCCTACCCGATTCGGCAGCCACGGACGGGTAGCCAAAAGCCGCTCGTTTAGAATCCCCGGAACCCTTTGGAAATCCAAATCCGGTTTGTCCGGCGCTGCCGGACGGGCCGCAGGTTCTGGGGTGCGTGGGGGGAGGATAGCTCCCTCCATCTGGTAATGACCCCTTAAGGAGGAGCCATGTCCGCCGTACCCGATTCTTCCGCCGCAAACGATCCTGATCAGATCGAAACCCAGGAGTGGCTCGACGCGCTCGCAGCCGTGATCGAGCAGGAGGGGCCGGAACGCGCCCACTACCTGCTTGAGCGCCTGATCGACCAGGCCCGCCGATCCGGCGCGATTATTCCGTTTTCCCCGAACACCGCCTACATCAACACGATCCCGACGCAGCTCGAGGATCGCTCCCCCGGCGACCACCTGATGGAGGAGCGGATCCGCTCCTACACCCGCTGGAACGCGATGGTGATGGTGGCCAAGGCCAACAAGGTAGAGGGCGACCTCGGCGGCCATATCGCGAGCTTCGCTTCGGTGGGGACGCTGTTCGGCATCGGCTTCAATCATTTCTGGCATGCGCCGCACGAGGGTCACGGCGGCGATCTGATCTACTTTCAGGGCCATTCCGCGCCCGGCGTGTATGCGCGCGCCTTCCTCGAAGGCCGCCTGTCCGAAGACCAGTTGCTCAATTTCCGCCGCGAAGTCGATGGCAAGGGGATCTCGTCGTATCCGCACCCCTGGCTGATGCCGGAGTTCTGGCAGTTCCCGACGGTGTCCATGGGCCTCGGGCCGATCCAGGGCATCTACATGGCGCGCTTTCTCAAGTACCTGCATGCGCGCGGCCTCGCCGACACCGCCAACCGCAAGGTCTGGGTGTTCATGGGCGACGGCGAGTCGGACGAACCGGAGTCGCTCGGCGCGCTCGCAATGGCGGCGCGGGAGAAGCTGGATAACCTCGTATTCGTCATCAACTGCAATCTGCAGCGGCTCGACGGCCCGGTGCGCGGCAACGCGAGCATCATCCAGGAACTCGAGGGCGATTTCCGCGGCTCCGGCTGGAACGTGATCAAGCTGATCTGGGGTTCCTACTGGGACCCGCTGCTCGCGCGCGACAAGGAAGGCATCCTGCGCCGGATCATGGAGGAGACGGTCGACGGCGAGTACCAGAACTTCAAGGCCAACGACGGGGCGTTCGTTCGCAACAATTTCTTCGGCAAGCACCCCAAGCTGCTCGAGATGGTGTCGCGCATGACCGACGACGACATCTGGCGCCTGAATCGCGGCGGTCACGATCCGCACAAGATTTACGCGGCCTATAGCGCCGCCACCAAGCACAAGGGGCAACCCACCGTGATCCTCGCCAAGACCGTCAAGGGCTATGGCATGGGCAAGATCGGCGAGGGCAAGAACACCACGCACCAGCAGAAAAAGATGGATATCGAGTCCATCCGCCAGATGCGCGACCGGTTCAAGATTCCGGTCCCCGACGACAAGCTTGAAGAGCTGCCGTTCTACACGCCGGCGGCGGATTCGCCCGAGATGAAATACCTGCACGAGCGTCGCCGCGCACTCGGCGGCTACCTGCCGCAGCGCAGGACGCGGGTGGAGGCGCCGCCCGAAGTGCCGACGCTTGCGGCATTCGAGCAGGTCACCAAGGCGCAAGACCGCGAGATCTCCACCACGATGGCCTTCGTGCGGGTGCTGACCGCGCTGGTGCGCGACAAGAACCTTGGCAAGTACGTGGTGCCGATCGTTCCCGACGAGGCGCGCACCTTCGGCATGGAAGGCATGTTCCGCCAGCTCGGCATCTATTCCTCGGAAGGCCAGAAATACGAGCCGGTCGACCGCGACCAGGTGATGTACTACCGCGAGGACAAGGCGGGCCAGATCCTCGAGGAAGGCATCAACGAGGCGGGCGCGTTCTCCTCGTGGATCGCCGCGGCGACTTCTTATAGCCATTCCAACCGGCTGATGGTGCCGTTCTACATCTTCTATTCGATGTTCGGCATGCAGCGCATCGGCGACCTTGCCTGGGCGGCGGCGGATCAGCGCGCGCGCGGCTTCCTGCTCGGCGGCACGGCGGGGCGCACCACGCTCAACGGCGAGGGCCTGCAGCACGAGGACGGCCACTCGCACATCATGGCCTCGGTCATCCCGAACTGCATCACCTACGATCCGACCTTCGCCTACGAAGTCGCGGTGATCGTGCAGGACGGCCTGCGCCGCATGGTGACCAACCAGGAGGACGTGTTCTATTACATCACCGTGATGAACGAGAACTACCTCCATCCGGAGATGCCCAAGGGTGCGCAGGAGGGCATTCTCAAGGGGATGTACCTGCTCCGTGAAGGCGGCAAGTCCAAGCTGCGCGTGCAGCTGATGGGTTCGGGCACCATCCTTCGCGAGGTGATCGCGGCGGCGGAACTGCTCGAGGCGGACTGGAAGGTCAGCGCGGACATCTGGAGCGCGACCAGCTTCAACGAGCTGCGCCGCGACGGCCTGGACGCCGACCGCTGGAACCTGCTGCATCCGACCGAGGCGCCGCGCCTGTCGCATGTCGAGGCCTGCCTCAAGGACCACGCCGGCCCGGTGGTGGCATCGACGGACTACATGAAGGTGTTCGCCGACCAGATCCGCCCGTTCCTGCCGAAGGGACGCACCTTCCGGGCGCTCGGCACCGACGGTTTCGGCCGCTCGGACACGCGCGAGCGCCTTCGCCATCACTTCGAGGTAAACCGCTACTGGGTGACGATTGCCGCCTTGAAGGCCCTTGCCGACGACGGCGCAGTCAAACCCGCGCTGGTTGCCGAGGCGATCAAGAAGTACGGCATCGATCCAGCCAAGCCGAACCCGGTAACCGTCTGAGGAACTGACCATGGGTATCAAGGAAATTTTTGTTCCCGATATCGGCGACTTCAAGGAAGTCGAAGTCGTCGAAATCCTGGTGAAGCCGGGCGACACGGTTGCCAAGGAAACGTCGCTGGTGTCTCTGGAGTCCGACAAGGCGACGATGGAGATTCCCTCGCCCGTCGCCGGCGTGGTGAAGGAACTGCGGGTGAAGATCGGCGACAAGGTGGCCGAGGGCAGCCTGCTGCTGATCATGGAAGCCTCCGACGCGGCGGCAGCCGCGGACCCTGCCTCTGCACCGGAGGCGGCTCCCGCGGTACCGGTCGCGGTGGCGCCCGCCGCTGCCTCTGCTGCTGTCGTCGAATCCGTACCGGTGGCACCTGCACCTGCTCCGGTCGAGGCGCCCTCCGGGAACAGCGGTGCTATTTCGCATGCGAGTCCGTCGCACGCAAGCCCGTCGGTGCGCAAGTTCGCGCGCGAACTTGGCGTCGATCTCGCGCGGGTCAAGGGCAGCGGACCGAAGAACCGGATTCTTGTGAATGACGTACAGGCCTTCGTGAAGGGGGCCCTCGCCGGTGGTGCTGTGTCCGGCAGCGCAAGCGGCGTGGGGGGCTTGAGCGTGCTGCCCTGGCCGAAGGTGGATTTCGCCAAGTTCGGCCCGACCGAACGGGTGCCGCTGTCGCGCATCAAGAAGATCTCCGGTGCGAACCTGCACCGCAACTGGGTAATGATTCCGCACGTCACCAGCAACGAGGACACGGACGTCACCGAGCTGGAAGCCTTTCGCGTCCAGTTGAACAAGGAAAACGAGAAGTCGGGCCTCAAGCTCACGATGCTCGCCTTCCTGATCAAGGCTTGCGTCGCGTCGCTGAAGAAATACCCCGAGTTCAACAGTTCGCTCGAGGGCGACAACCTGGTGATGAAGCAGTACTGGCATATCGGCTTTGCGGCCGATACGCCCAACGGTCTCATGGTCCCGGTGATCCGTGACGCCGACAAAAAGGGCGTGATGGACATTGCGAAGGAATCGTCCGAACTTGCGAAAAAGGCGCGCGACGGCAAGTTGTCGCCGGCCGAGATGCAGGGCGGCACTTTCTCGATCTCGAGCCTAGGTGGCATCGGCGGCACGTCGTTTTCTCCGATCGTGAACGCGCCCGAGGTGGCGATTCTCGGCGTATCGCGCTCGGCGATGAAGCCGGTGTGGGACGGCAAGGCCTTCGTGCCGCGCCTGATCCTGCCGCTGTCGCTGTCTTATGACCATCGCGTCATCGACGGTGCGCTTGGCGCGCGATTCAACGCCCACCTGTCGCAGCTGCTCGCCGATTTCCGGCGGGTGATGCTCTGAAAGGGCGCGCGATATGGGCAAGATCATCGAGGTGAAGGTTCCGGACATCGGCGACTTCAAGGAAATCGAAGTCGTCGAGATCCTGGTGAAGCCGGGGGACACGATCGCGAAGGAAGCGTCGCTGGTGTCCTTGGAGTCCGACAAGGCGACGATGGAGATTCCCTCACCCGCTGCCGGCGTCGTGAAGGAGCTCAAAATAAAAATGGGCGACAAGGTCGCCGAAGGCTCGCTGTTGCTCATGCTGGAAGTGGCCGAAGGTGCGGCGGCAGCGCCGGCGCCGGCTCCGAAGGCGGCTGCGGCGCCCGCGCCTGCGGCTCCTGCATCAGCTCCGGCGCCTGCACCGGCCGCAGTGTCCTCAGCACCCGCGTACACCGGCGCGGTCGATGTGACCTGCGATGTGCTGGTGCTGGGTTCCGGTCCCGGCGGCTATTCGGCGGCGTTTCGCGCGGCCGATCTCGGCCTGAACACCGTGATGGTCGAACGCTATCCGGCGCTCGGTGGCGTGTGCCTGAATGTCGGCTGCATTCCGTCCAAGGCGCTGCTGCATACCGCTGCGATCATGGACGAGGCGCGCAGCATGTCTGCGCACGGGATCACGTTCGCCGAACCGTCGATCGACATGGCGAAGCTGCGCGCATTCAAGGACGGCGTGGTCGGCAAGCTCTCCTCCGGCGTGGCCGCGATGGCCAAGGGCCGCAAGGTCAACGTACTGATCGGCACCGGCAGCTTCGTCGGCCCGAACCACCTCGCGGTGGAGACCAAGGACGGTCGCAAGGTGGTGGCGTTCCGAAGCGCGATCATCGCGGCAGGCTCGCAGCCATCGAAGTTGCCCTTCCTGCCGGAGGATCCGCGCATTGTTGACTCCACCGGTGCGCTGGAACTGCGTTCGCAGCCAAAGCGCTTGCTGGTGATCGGTGGCGGCATCATCGGTATGGAAATGGGCACGGTCTATTCCACGCTCGGTGCGCGCCTTGATGTTGTGGAGATGCTCGATGGCCTGATGGCGGGTGCCGACCGTGACCTCGTGCGCGTCTGGCAGAAATTCAACGAGCGCCGTTTCGACCGCGTGATGCTGAAAACGAAGACAGTGAAGGCCGAGGCGGTCAAGGATGGCATCAAGGTCTGGTTCGAGGGAGAAGGCGCACCTACCGAGCCGCAGCTCTACGACATGGTGCTGGTCTCGGCGGGCCGCGTGCCCAACGGGAAGAAGATCGGCTCGGAAGCCGCGGGCGTGGCAGTGACCGATCGCGGTTTCATCAACGTCGATTCGCAGATGCGCACCAACGTGCCGCACATTTTTGCGATCGGCGACATCGCCGGCCAGCCGATGCTCGCGCACAAGGCGGTGCATGAAGGCCATGTGGCGGCGGAAGCAGCGGCGGGCCAGAAGTCGCATTTCGATGCGATGGTGATCCCGTCGGTGGCCTACACCGATCCGGAAATTGCCTGGGTCGGCATGACCGAGGACGAGGCGAAGAAGCGGGGCGTGAAATACGGCGTGGGCAAGTACCCCTGGTCCGCGCTTGGTCGTGCAATCGCCAATGGCCGCGACGAAGGGGTCACCAAGCTGATATTCGACGAGGAGACGCACCGGATCATCGGCGCGGGCATCGTCGGCAACGGCGCGGGCGACCTGATCAGCGAACTCGCGCTTGCGATCGAGATGGGCGCGGACGCGACCGACATTGGCAAAACCATCCACCCGCATCCGACCCTCGGCGAATCGGTCGGCCTCGCCGCGGAGTTCTACGAGGGTGTGTGCACCGACCTGCCGCCACCGCGAAAGCGCTAGCGGGTTTCGCGTGACACAGGACGAACTCAAGGCGGCGGTCGCGCGCGAGGCGGTGAAGCATGCGGTCGAGGATGCAGTGATCGGTGTGGGCACCGGCTCGACGGTTAATTTCTTCATCGACGCGCTGGCTTCGATGAAGGATCGCATCCGCGGCGCGGTATCGAGTTCCGAGCGCACCGCCGAACGTCTGCGGGGTCACGGCATCGCGGTGCTGGACCTCAGCGACATCGACGAAATCCCGGTCTATGTGGACGGTGCCGACGAGGTGGATGGCGGCTTCGCGATGATCAAGGGCGGCGGCGGGGCGCTCACCCGCGAGAAGATCGTCGCGGCGGTGTCGCGCAAGTTCGTCTGCATCGTTGATGCGTCAAAGCAGGTGCAGATCCTCGGGCGTTTCGCGCTGCCGGTCGAGGTGATCCCGATGGCGCGCCGTCATGTCGCGAAAGAACTCGCGCGCCTCGGAGGCAGCCCGAAGCTTCGCGAAGGCTTTGTCACCGACAACGGCAACCTGATTCTGGATGTTTCGGGTCTGTCCATCATCGATCCGGTAGCGCTCGAGGAGCGCATCAACAATATCGTCGGCGTGGTGACCAACGGACTGTTCGCACGGCGCGGCGCCGACGTGGTGATCGTTGCATCCGCCGCGGGCATTCGCACGCTCACGCGCCCCTGATGGCAGGTGTGAAACGCGACTGTCACAATCCTGTGCTAGCGTTGACTATTCAAAAGGCGCAGCCTGCTTCGTGCGGGTGACGGTGGCATACGGGGCAATCGGTCATGAGTGAACATACTTCCAAGCAATTCGACGCCGAACTCGAGGCGGTGCGTTCGCGCGTGCTGCAGATGGGCGGTCTGGTCGAGGACCAGATCGTAAAGGCGCTGGATGGACTCGCCTCCGGCGATATGAAGGTGATCGAAGAGGTGCTCGCGGGTGACCACAAGGTCAACACGATGGAAGTCGATCTCGACGAGTCCTGCAGCCACATCATCGCGAGGCGTCAGCCGGCGGCGGTGGATCTGCGCCTGATCATCGCGGTCATCAAGACCATCACCGATCTGGAACGGATCGGCGACGAGGCGGAGAAGATCGCCCGCATGGCGAAGCTGATCCATACCGCCGAGCGCATGCACCTGCCTCGCATCGAGTTGCGGCATGTCGGCACGCTCGCGCTGGCGATGCTGCGCCGTGCGCTCGACGCCTTTGCACGCCTCGATTCGAAGGCGGCCGCGGAGGTGGTCAGCCAGGACAGACAGGTCGACGAGGAATTCCGGTCGATCCTGCGCCAGTTGATCACCTTCATGATGGAGGATCCGCGCACGATTACCCGCTCGCTCGAAATCCTTTTCATTTCCAAGGCGCTCGAGCGTATCGGCGATCACTCCAAGAACATGGCCGAGTACGTGGTGTACATGGTCGAGGGGCGTGACGTGCGGCACCTGCACAGCGGGGCAGAACGCGAGGCGCGGGGCGACAAGCTCGCCTGATCCCGGGCATACGCCTCAACAAGAAAGGGCCGCATTGCGGCCCTTTTCTATTGCGGAATCCGAAGTGAACAAGGGAGCGATGCACCCTTGTATATCCCCCGAGTCAGCAGGGTGGCAGATCAGGACTTGGGCGGCACGTATCCCTGCACCACCGGCGCCTCGCCATCTCCAAAGAAGTATTGCTCCATCTGTTCCGCCAGCATCTTGCGCGCGCTGGCGTCGGCGAGGTTCAGACGATTCTCGTTGATCACCATGGTCTGGTGCTTGATCCAGCCCTGCCAGGCTTCCTTGGATACGTTTTCCCAGATGCGCTTGCCGAGCTCACCCGGGTAGGTCGGTCGGTCCAGCCCTTCGGCTTCGTGTCCGAGCTTGATGCACTTCACCATTCTTGCCATGGATGCGTTTCCGGTTGTCTAGAGTGTTTTTACCAGCACCTTGGAGCGGCGCTGGAAGTTGTAGAGCGAGCGTTTGGGCTCCGGCAGGGCGGTGATGCTGCCCTCTGCGAATCCGCGCTCGGCGAACCATTGCGCGGTGCGGGTGGTGAGGACGAACAGGCGCTTGAAGCCGAGGCGGCGCGACTGTTCCTCGCCGTATTCGAGCAGCATCTCGCCGTAGCCCATCCGTCGGAATTCGGGACGCACCGCAAGCGCGGCGAGTTCCGCCGACTTGCCCTTGGGGAAAGGATACAGCGCCGCACAACCGACGATGACCTGGTCGTGCTCGATGACAAAGAAGCGGCTGATCTCCTGCTCCAGCCGTTCGCGTCCCCGGTACACCAGCACGCCCTCGGCTTCGAGCGGTTCGATCAGCGCGAGTATGCCGCCGACATCGTCGATGGTCGCATCGCGCAATTCCTCCACACCCTCGGAGGTGATCATGCTGCCTGAGCCGTCGTGGGTGTAGAGCTCGATCAGGATCGCGCCATCCACCTTGTGCGAGACCAGGTGCGCCCGCGGGACGCCGCCTCGTACCGCCTCGATCGCATGCGCGAGGTACAGGCGGGTGTCGGAGGTGAGGCCCGCGCTTTTTTCCAGAATCTGCTCGCCGGTCCGGGCCGAGAGTTCGGTGATCACTTCGCCGCGTTCGTCGGCCACCGGTTCGTCGGTGAGGAATATCAGCTTGGTCGCGCTCAGCGCGCGCGCGGTGGCAACCGCCACGTCCTCGATCGAGAGATTGAACACCTCGCCGGTGGGCGAATAGCCGACGTTCGAGATGATGACGATGTTGTTCGCGGCAAGGCAGGCATCGATCGCCTGGGTGTCCACCTTGCGCACCGTGCCGGTGTACTGGAAATCCACGCCCTCGTGCACACCGTAGGGTTGCGCGGTGATGAAATTGCCCGAGACGGTGTTGATCGCCGCGCCCGCCATCGGCGAGTTGGGCAGGCCCTGCGAGAGCAGCGCATCGATCTCAACACGGAGCAGGCCGACCGCTTCCTTGACGCACTCGAGTGCGACCGCATCGGTGATGCGAAGTCCGTTCTTGTATTTAGAACGAGCCCGACGCTGGCGGAGCTGTGATTCGATTTGCGGACGTGAGCCATGCACCACCACCAGCCGAATTCCGGCGGCATGAAGCAGGTTGAGATCGTGTGCAAGCACCGCGAACTTGCCGTCGGCCACGACTTCACCGCCGAAGGCGACGACAAAGGTCTTGCCGCGGAACGCATGGAAATACGGCGCCGCGGCGCGGAACCAGGCAACAAAGCGCGAGTCGATGGAATTGGACATGGCAGCCGATTTTAGCCCGTCAACCGCGGATGCGGTCGAAGCGTTGTTCAGGGGCGCGTGGTGGCCGGGATTCCCGACTTCCGTCGATGCAAAGGAATGCCCATGGAATGCCCATGATTCGAACGCTCATGAATCGGCTGCTGATCCTGCTGGTATTGATACTCACCTCGCTCGGTGCCCACGCCGCCGACGATGACTGGACGACGGTGTCGCGCATGCTTGCGGTGGCGCAGACGGTCCTTTCGGCGGCGCTTTCCTCGCCGCCCGGGGATACCCGGCGCTCCGATGCCGCGCTCGATTCGATTCTCGAAGGTCGCAATGCCGACGCCAACGCCGTCGCGGGCGAGATGTTCGCCGATATGCCGGCATCGCTTCGCTCGCAGGTGGCGGCGGTGGCGCGCAGCGCGCTCTCCCTGTCACGCCGCCAGGCGCAGCAGACCTCGCCAGTGCCGGTTGTGCCTGCCTCGACGATGTCTGCGCAGGAGGTACGCGCCGGCGGTATGGCGGCAGGCGCGGATCGGACTGCCATCGATGCGCGCCGCGACCTGAACGCGATGGGTAATCGCTACCACGTTGCCGGCGAGTTCCTCGACGCGGTGCGTCGAGATGACGTGCTGGCCGCGCGTCTTTACATCGCCGGCCGCGGCCTGGACGCACGCGCGATCGAACGCGGTCGCGATCTGGCCTCAAGTCCGGCCATGAAAGCGCTGCTGGCCGGCGGCTGAGCTTTACCCGACATCGTCTGACGCCCGGCGGGGTCTGCCGCCGAACTGATCAGTCACCCCGCGCTCAGCAGTCGCCCCACAGCGCCTGCAGGGCGGCAATCACCGCCAGCGGCGCGGTTTCGGTGCGCAGCACGCGCGGTCCGAAACGGACCGCTTCAAAGCCGAGGCTTGTCGCACGTTCCCGTTCGTAAGGCGCAAGTCCGCCTTCCGGGCCGATCAGCAGCGTCACCGTGTTTGCGCGTTCGAGGTCGCGCAGTCCTCGCTCGCCCTGCGGGGAAAGAAGCAGGCGGGCACCTTCCATCGGTGCGTCCAGAAACTCGTCCAGCGAAATCAGCGGCCGGACCTCGGGCACGCGGTTGCGACCGCATTGTTCGCAGGCCGAGACCGCCACTGCCTGCCAGTGAAGCATGCGGCGCTCCGCACGCTCCGCCGACAGGCGGACGATGCTGCGCTCCATCTCGATCGGCTGAATCGCGGTGACTCCGAGTTCGGTGGACTTCTGGATCGCGACGTCCATCCTGTCGCCTGCGGAGACACCCAGCGCGAGCGTCACCGACAGCGGGGACTCGCGTTCGGACTCGCGGTAGGCGGCGATCTTGGCGAAGGTGCCGCCGCGTCCGACACGTTCCAGCCGGGCGCCGTATTCACCGCCCTGGCCATTGAACAGCGTGATATCCGCCCCCGGAGCGAGTCTCAGTGCGCTCACATGGCGCACCACGTGGGGCGGCAGTTCGATGATCGCGCCGGGCGCAAGCAGTGCATCGACATGCAGTCGTGGCGCAGAGGGGCTGGTCATGGGCACGATGTTAGAATCCTGTCGTTGTACGTCGTAGCAATGCGCATCGAAGCAGATTCAACGCAGCGCCGCAACTGCCTGCTGCATCCGGGCGGTTCGGAAATCCGCGCTTCACCCTCCGCTTCTTTCCTGCTTGCGAACACGTTTTCCCCTCCGGCATAGGTTGTCCAGACACGTGTCTTACCGTGATTTCGCGTGCTTGATTGTGCGCCCGCCTGTTAATTTGCATGCAGCCGATATGTCAGTGCACATCACGTGCACGGCTGCGTCGCGGCCCGCGGTGCGTACGGCTGTACCCGGATGAGTTTCGCGATCGAAGTTGCCCATCTCTGCAAGTCCTTCGGCGGAGTGGATGCGGTGCGCGACCTGAGCTTCACCGTGCGTCGCGGCTCGACCTGCGCGCTGCTCGGCGGAAACGGCGCAGGCAAGACCACCACCTTGTCCATGTTGCTCGGTGTGCTATTGCCCTCTGCCGGATCCATCCGGGTGCTGGATGAGGACATGGTCGCGCACCGGTACAGGGTCCTCGGTCGTATGAACTTCACCTCGCCCTATGTCGACCTGCCCAAGAAGCTGACGGTGCGCGAGAACCTGACCGTGTTCGCGGGCCTGTACGGCGTTCGGGACAAACGCGCGCGAATCGCGGAGCTTGCCGCTGATCTCGAACTCGAAGTCTTTCTAGACCGGCCCTACGGCCAGTTGTCCGCGGGGCAGAAGACGCGGGTGTCGATTGCGAAGGCATTGCTCAACAGGCCGGAACTTCTGCTGCTCGATGAGCCGACCGCGTCGCTCGACCCCGATGCGGGCGACAAGGTGCGCACGCAACTCACCCGCTACCAGCGCGAAAGCGGAGCGACCCTGTTGCTGGCCTCGCACAACATGCCCGAGGTCGAGCGCATGTGCGATGCGGTGTACATGATGCGTGCCGGTGCGATTGTCGACTCGGGTTCCCCCTCGGAACTTCTCACCCGCTACGGGCGGGGCACGATGGAAGAGGTGTTTCTCGACGTGGCGCGCAGGCAGGGAGTGGGCGCGTGAGCGCAGCCCACGACGCGGCGCTCGCATCGCCCGTGCAGGCATCGCTCGGGCGCATGGCGGCGATGGTGCTGCGCCACACCTATCTGCTTCGCAAGTCCTGGGTGCGCGTCATCGAGATGGCCTACTGGCCGACGATGAACATGGTGCTCTGGGGATTCATCGCCAAGTTCTTCGCCACCAACTCGTCCTGGGTGGCGCAGGTGCCCGGCGTCCTCGTGTCGGCCCTGCTGTTGTGGGAAGTGCTGTTTCGCGGCCAGCTCGGTTTCGCGCTCGCGTTCTTTGAAGAACTTTATTCGCGCAGCCTCGGTCATCTGTTCGTCAGCCCGCTGCGGCCGATGGAACTGGTCGGGTCGATGATCGTGGTGAGCCTGATACGAACATTTATCGGCGTCGGGTTAGCAGTTGCACTCGCCATCGTTCTCTACGCGACCTCGATATTCGATCTCGGCCTGCCGCTTGTGGCGTTCTTCGCCAATCTCATGTTCATGGGCTGGTCGGTCGGGCTGATGGTTGCCGCGCTGGTGATGCGCTACGGCCTGGCGGCGGAGAACTTCGGCTGGGGCGCGATCTTCATCGCCGCGCCGCTCTCGGGCGTGTATTACCCCGTGGACGTGCTTCCGGGCTGGCTGCAGCCGGTGTCCTGGATACTGCCCACCAGCCATGTGTTCGAGGGCATGCGCGCGGTGCTCGCACAAAAGGTGTTTCTTTGGCACGAGTTCTGGACCGCCCTCGGTCTGAATCTGGTGTTTCTTGCCGCCGGAGTCGGCGTGTTTCTTGCTGCATTCCAGGCGGCGCGCAGGCGCGGAATGATTCTTCAACAGGGAGAGTAAGTGGCTACCAAGAAAAAAGCGGCATCCGGAACGAAGGTGGCGGCACCAGTGGGCCTAAGTATCGAGGTCCGGCAGTCCTCCATTCACGGTCGTGGCGTGTTCGCGACCCGGACGATTCCCGAAGGGGCGACCATCATCGAGTACACCGGCGAGCTGATCACCGATGACGAGATCGAGGTTCGCTATCCCGAGAACATGAAGGGCCTGAATCACACCTTCGTCTTCGGCGTGCGCGACGAGGTGAACATCGACGGCGGTGTCGGCGGCAACGAATCTCGCTTCATCAATCACTCGTGCGATGCTAACTGCGACAGCTTCGACAAGGGCGACAAGATCTTCATCCGGGCCGCCGCGCGGATCAAGACCGGCGAGGAGCTGACCTACGATTACTCGATAGAGGCGGGCGAGCCCCTCACCCCCGACCTGATGCGGCGCTGGCCCTGTGTATGCGGCACGAAATTCTGCCGCGGCACGGTACTGGTGCATGAGCCGCCGAAAAAGAAGAAGGCAGCGAAGAAAAAAGCCGGCAAAAAGGCGAAAAAGCGCAGAAGTTAGCAGCGAAAACCGTCGATTTGAAGGCTTTGCCTGTTACAATCGACGGTTTAGTCAGCGAGCAGTTCTCATGGCCGGCACCCGCCTCGTCCGCAATATCGCAATCATCGCCCACGTCGATCACGGCAAGACGACGATGGTCGACAAGCTGCTTCATCAGGCGGGCACCTTCGCCGCGCACCAGCACATCGCCGAACGGGTGATGGACTCGAACGACATCGAGCGCGAACGCGGGATCACCATCCTCGCGAAGAACTGCTCGGTCGAGTATGAGGGCAACCGCATCAACATCGTCGACACCCCGGGCCACGCCGACTTCGGTGGCGAGGTGGAACGGTCGCTCTCGATGGTCGATGGCGTCCTTCTGCTCGTCGATGCCGTCGAAGGCCCGATGCCGCAGACGCGCTTTGTCACACGCAAGGCGCTCGCGCTCGGCCTCAAGCCGATCGTGGTGGTGAACAAGGTCGACCGGCCGGGTGCACGCCCGACCTGGGTGGTGAACGCCACCTTTGACCTGTTTGACAAACTCGGCGCGACCGAAGAGCAACTCGACTTCCCGGTGGTCTATGCGTCCGCCCTGAACGGCTGGGCGAGCCTCGATGTCGACACGGTCGGCCCCGACATGCGCCCGCTGTTCGACACGATCCTCGAGCGTGTGCCTGCGCCTTCGGGCGATCCCGAGCGGCCGCTGCAACTGCAGATCAGCAACATCGATTACTCCACCTACATCGGACGTATCGGCATCGGCCGCATCGCCCAGGGCAGTTTGAAGCCGGGCCAGGAAATCGCGGTGATGTCCGGACCGGACAGCAAGCCGGAGATTGCCAAGATCGGCCAGGTACTCGGGTTCCGCGGTCTGGAGCGTGTGCCGCTCACCGAAGCACAGGCAGGCGACATCGTGCTGGTCTCGGGTCTCGAGAAGATCGGCATCGGTCAAACCGTCACCAGCGCCGAGACGCCGGAAGCGTTGCCGATGCTCAAGGTGGACGAACCCACGCTGACGATGAATTTCCAGGTCAATACCTCGCCGCTTGCGGGCACCGAGGGGAAATTCGTCACCAGCCGCCAGATTCGCGAGCGCCTCAATCGTGAGCTCGAAGGCAACGTTGCGCTGCGCGTCGAGGAAACCGACGACACCGACGTATTCCTCGTGTCCGGCCGGGGTGAACTGCACCTGACGATCCTGGTCGAGAACATGCGCCGTGAAGGCTATGAACTCGCGGTTTCCCGTCCGCGCGTCGTGACACGCATGGTCAACGGCGAGCGGCTCGAGCCGTTCGAATTGCTCACGGTGGATGTCGAAGACCCGCACCAGGGCGGCGTGATGGAAGCGCTCGGTGCGCGCCGGGCCGACCTGATGGACATGCAGTCCGATGGACGCGGTCGCGTCCGTCTCGAATACCGTGTGCCGGCACGCGGCCTGATCGGTTTTCAGGGCGAGTTCATGAACCTGACCCGCGGCAGCGGCCTGATCAGCCATGTGTTTGACGACTACGGTCCGGTCAAGGGCGAGATCGCGGGTCGTCGCAATGGCGTGCTGGTTTCGGCGGAAGACGGTGCGGCGGTTGCCTATGCGCTCTGGAAGTTGCAGGAACGCGGGCGCCTCTTCTCCTCGCCCGGCGACAAGGTGTACGAAGGCATGCTCGTGGGCATCAACAGCCGCGAGAATGACCTGGTCGTCAATCCGGTTCGCGAAAAGCACCTGACCAACGTGCGCGCCTCGGGCAAGGACGAGGCGATCGTGCTCACTCCGCCGATCCGCATGACGCTTGAACTCGCGGTCGAATTCATCGAGGACGACGAACTGGTCGAAATCACGCCGCAGTCGATTCGCCTTCGCAAGCGTTTCCTCAAGGAACACGAACGTCGCCGCGCTTCGCGTAGCGGGGACGACTCCGTCGCCGCTGCCTGAGCGTTCCGTTGGGTCTGTGTAATTCACGGGGGTGCCTTCGAAAGAGGCGCCCCCGTTGTTTTTCTGCGATTCGTTCCGGAATTCAAGAAATCAAGTCGTTGTTTTTATTGAATAAACTATCAAAATGATCGTCTTTTGCGTGGTCCCGCTGATATACTTGCGTCTGGCCATCCCGCTCTCTGGGAGGAGAGCGCAGGCTCGGTGAACGAAAGCGGCGCCGCGCGGATGGACGCGAGCGAGGACCGAATTCGCGCCGAACTGTGCAACCGCTTGCCTGGTGTCGGGCAAGCAATAAAAAGGAAGGACGCGAACAATGAAGCTTTGTCGTTGGGGCAGGAACGGGTTCGAAAAACCCGGAATGATCGATGCGCAGGGGCAACTGCGTGACCTCTCGGGCGTGATTTCGAACATCGACCAGGAAACGATCTCGCCGCGCGGACTTTCCAAGCTGCGCAAGATTCGCGCAGAATCCCTTCCGCTGGTAAAGAGCAATCCGCGCTTTGGCGTGCCCTATACCGGCATCAGCAAGTTTGTCGCGATCGGGTTGAACTACATCGATCACGCGAAAGAGGCGGGCGCGCAAATCCCGACCGAGCCGGTGATCTTCATGAAGACCACGACTTCGATCAGCGGACCGAACGACGACATCGTCACCCCGAAGAACTCGACCAAGCTCGACTACGAGGCCGAGCTCGGCATCGTCATCGGCACCACCGCGCGCTATGTGTCGGAAGACAAGGCGCTGGATCACGTGGCCGGCTACTGCGTCGTGAACGACGTGTCCGAGCGCGCGTTCCAGCTTCAGTCCACCCAGTGGGACAAGGGCAAGGGCTGCGACACCTTCGGCCCGATCGGCCCCTGGCTCGTGACCACCGACGAAATGCCGGACCCGCAGACCATGGACATCTGGCTGGATGTGAACGGCGAGCGCCGCCAGACCTCCAACACCAGGAACATGATCTTCACCTGCGCGAAGCTCGTCTCCTACTGCAGTAATTTCTTCACGCTGCTGCCCGGCGACATCATCACCACCGGCACGCCGGCGGGTGTGGCACTGGGCATCAAGGACCGCGACGCGTGGCTCAAGGTCGGCGACGTGGTCAACGTCGGCATCAAGGGCCTGGGCGAACAGCGCCAGAAAGTGCTGCCGTTCAAGTTTTAACGCGGATGGACGGCCGTCTCTCGACGGCAGCGATGACCAGAAGAGTCAGAGCGGCGCACTGATAAGTCCGTCGTAGAACAAGGGGAGCAGAATTCTTGCTCCCCTTTTTCGTGCCTGTTTGTTGCGTGACTGTGTCGGAGGTCGGGGCGATGAAAGTGGTGGTGCTGGGCGCGGGTGTCGTGGGAACCGCAAGCGCGTGGTATCTCGCGCGCGCGGGGCACGAGGTCACCGTGCTCGACCGCCAGGATGTGCCCGGCATGGAAACAAGCTTTGCCAACGGCGGGCAGATTTCGGTGTCGCATTGCGAGCCCTGGGCCAATCCCGCCGCGCCGCTCAAGGTGTTCGGCTGGCTCGGTCGCGAGGACGCACCGCTGCTTTTCCGACCGCGCGCGGAGTTGGCCCAATGGATCTGGGGCGCGCGCTTTCTCCTCGAATGCCTGCCGGGGCGCACCCGGCGCAATACCGAAGCGGCCTATGCACTCGCGCTCTATAGCCGCGAAAAGCTCCAGGAACTGCGGCGGGACACCGGCATCGCCTACGATCACCTCGAACGCGGCATCCTGCACTTCTATGTCGATCACCGCGATTTCGAGCAGGCGAAGATCCGCGCCGGCCTGCTCGCTGCCCGCGGCTTCGACATCCGCGTGGTCTCGCCCGACGAGTGCGTCGCGATCGAGCCGGCGCTGGGCCCTGCGCGGCCGATGCTTCTCGGCGGATTGCACGCACCGTCGGACGAATCGGGTGATGCGTATCTGTTCACGCGTGCGCTCGCCGCACTTGCGAGCGCTGCGGGCGTGAAATTCAGGCATCGGGTCAGCGTACGACGGCTGGATATAGCGGCCGGTCGCATCTCGCGCGTGGCGTTCGATGACGAACACGGAATCGAGGAATCCGGGCGCGCGGATGCCTACGTAGTGGCGCTCGGCAGCTACAGCCCGCTCCTGCTTTCGCCGCTCGGTGTTTCGTTGCCGGTGTATCCGGTCAAGGGCTATTCGGTGACGATTCCGCTGGAGCCGGGGATGCAGGCGCCCGAGGTCAGCCTCACCGATGATGCGCATAAGCTCGTCATCTCACGCTTGGGTCAACGCCTTCGCGTGGCCGGTACCGCGGAACTCAATGGCTACGACACCGATCTCGCCCCGGCGCGTTGCGAGTCTTTGCTCGCACGCGTTCGCGAATTGTTGCCATCGGTGGTGGTCACCGGGCGGCACGAATACTGGACGGGTCTTCGTCCTGCCACGCCGTCGAACCTGCCGGTGATCGGACGCACGCGCTACCCGAACCTGTTCGTAAATACGGGACACGGAACGCTCGGCTGGACGCTTGCCTGCGGATCGGGCGCTGCGCTTGCCGACCTGCTCAGCGGTCGTCGTCCGCAGGTCGCCTTCGGATTTACCGGCGGCGGATTTGCGGATTAGGGACCTGAAATGAACAGGGCGACCTGAGTCGCCCTGATTCCAATCAAAAGCTGGCTGCGTTCCGTCCCGACTATTTCCCGCCCGCCGCGCGACTCTTCGGCGTCACCAGCGTCGGCCGTGGCACCGCGTCCACGGTCAGCTTGCGCACGAAATTCGGCAGCGCGAACAGCGCCTGATGGGTTGCACCGTTGTAGTACTGCAGGTCCGGCAGCGTGCGGCTTGCGATGCGCTTGTCGATGCCGGCCGGCGTTTCTGCTGCGACATCGAGTGAGTCCGAGCAAACTGCCATCGACCAGAGACATCCGTAGAGCGGGATGAACATCGTGTAGGGTCGCGCCGTCTTGAACAGCTTTGCCAGGCGCGCGTACAGCGACTGCACCCTATCGGGACGCGACCAGGGCGAACCCATGTGCAGGGAAAGCGCACCGCCATCGGCAAGCGCTCGTTTGCAATTGCGAAAGAACGCCTCTTCGTAGAGTTGTTCCGCCGGGCCGACCGGGTCGGGCAGGTCAAGCACGATCAGGTCGAATTTCTCGGTGGTGTCGGCGACGAACTTCAGGCCGTCCTCGATCAACAGGCGAAGCCGCGGGTTGTCGAACACGCCGTGGTGGATCGAAGCGAAGTGTTCCTTTGCGACATCCACCACCTTGCCGTCGAGTTCCACCAGGGTGCACTGCTCGACCGAGGGGTGCTTGAGAGCTTCCTCGGCCGCGCCACCGTCGCCGCCACCGATGATCAGCACCTTTTTAGGCGCCGGATGCGCGGTGAGCGCAGGGTGGATCAGGGTCTCGTGATAGACGAACTCTTCGCGTTCGGAGGTCATGAAACAGCCGTCCAGCCGGAAAAGCTTGCCGAATTGCGGAGTTTCGTGGATTTCCAGGTCCTGAAACTCGGTCCGGGAGGTCTCGATCAGTTTCGACGAGCGGACGAAGAACCCGTAGTTCTCGTTCAGGTGCTCGTACATGTACTGGCGGTCGCGCGGGACGTCGTGGCGAACGAAGTCCTCGGGCGCAAATATGCCCACGAGGTCATCGACAACCTGACGTGCCTTGGCGGTGTTGTCCTGCGTGAAATTGCAGACGTACACATCCAGCGTCACGCTGTTGAGTTCAGGCCAGGTGTGGATCGCGAGATGGGATTCTGCGAGTACGACGCAACCGGTGACTCCACCCGCCTCGCCGTTTTCACCGATGAACGGGTGAAACAGGTCGCCGACTATGGTCAGTCCGGAACGCTGAATGGAATCGATACAAAATTGACGCAGGACACCTGCGTCAGTCGAATACCGCGCCTCCCCTCGGCAACGGTACAAATTGGCAACGACGTGAATTCCGTCCAATTTGCATAAATCCCCACAAAGATTGCCAGAGACCGGAGACAAAAAAAGCGGCTACCACGGCGGCGCCGCCCTTATCTCCCCCATTGCCGCGTCGATGAGACGTCGAGCAATGCTTATTCTAGCAGGAAGTTGCGGTAAGTGCTCAATATCAAACCACTTTGCGTCTTCTATCTCGCTCGGATCGGGGGTGATTTCCCCTCCCGCCCACTCGGCAAAAAAGGCGATCATCAGCGAATGCGGGAAGGGCCAGGGCTGGCTCGCGAAGTAGCGCAGGTTCTTTACCTGCACCCCGACTTCCTCCTGCACCTCGCGCGCGACGCAACTCTCCAGGGTCTCCCCCGGTTCCACGAACCCGGCGAGCGCCGAGTAGGTTCCCGCCGGGAAACGCGGCGAGCGCCCGAGCAGCATTTCCATCCGATGCTCGCCGCGGCGCAGCACCAGACACATCACCGCCGGCGCGAGCCGCGGGTACACCACCAGCCCGCAGGACGGGCACTCGCGACTGCGCTCGCTTATGCGCGCCACGGTCGGGGTGGCGCAGGACCCGCAGAATTTGTGCGTCCTATCCCAGTCGATCAACTGCAGCGCGCGACCGGCAAGCGCAAAGCGGGCGTCATCGAGCGTTCCGTACAGGCCGCGCAGGCCGCGGAACTCCCCGTTCGAAGGTGGCGGCGCGTCGGCCGGCACTTCGGCCGTGTAGCAGTGCGCCCCATCAAGCCGGCCCAGGTACAACTTCGGTCCGGTTGCAAGGCCCAGGCTCTCGGGTGAGGCGATGCGGGGCAGGGCGGGGGCGTCCTTGCCGCCGAGCATCAGCATCTCGGTGCGCCGGAACACGAACCAGAGCGATGCCTCGGGCGCGGTCGCCGGTTCGGCCACCGGTTCGGTCACACCGGGCTCGTAGCCAAGCGGCCATTCGAAGGGCATCTCGGCAAGGCGCACATGTTGGTGACCTGCGCGGTGTTCTGCGGCGGGCTTGTTCATCGCCGGCCTACTTGCCGCGCAGGCGCGTGATCAGGCTGGAGGTGTCCCAGCGGCTGCCGCCTGCCTTCGACACCTCGTCGTAGAAGCCCGCCACCGTGCGCGCGACCGGCAAGGGCGCGCCGTTATGCGCGCCTTCCTCCAGGCAGATGCGCAGGTCCTTGCGCATCCAGTCCACCGCGAATCCGAAATCGAACTTGCCGTCGATCATCGTGCCGCCGCGGTTCTCCATCTGCCAGGACTGCGCCGCACCCTTGGAAATAACCTCGAGCACCTTTTTCATGTCCAGACCGGCGCGCAGGCCGAAGTCGATCCCCTCCGAGAGGCCCTGCACCAGGCCCGCGATACAGATCTGGTTCACCATCTTGGCGAGTTGCCCGCTGCCCGCGGGGCCCATCAGCATGGCCGCCCGCGCGAAGTGATCGATCACCGGCTTGGCGCGATCGAACACCTCGGGCGCACCGCCGATCATCACCGTGAGCACGCCGTTTTCCGCGCCGGCCTGCCCGCCGGAGACCGGCGCATCGAGGAACTGCAGGCCGCGCTTGGTGGCCTCCGCGTCGAGTTCGCGCGCGATGCCGGCGGACGCAGTGGTGTGGTCGATGAAGATCGCACCCTTGTCCATGGCACCGAAGGCGCCGTTCTTGCCGAGCACCACCTCGCGCAGGTCCGGGTCGTCGCCGACGCAGCAAAACACCATGTCGGCGCCCTTGACTGCTTCGGCGGGCGTGGCGGCCGATGTGCTGCCTGAGGTCCCGCCAAACTTCGCGATCCACGCGTCCGCCTTGGATTTCGTGCGGTTGTACACGGTGAGCGAATGGCCGCCGCGGGTGACCAGATGACCCGCCATGGGAAAGCCCATGACGCCTAGGCCCAGAAATGCGAGTTTCATGCGCGACCTTTGATGAAATTGGCGAAGAGGTCGAGTTTCCACGATAATCGAGGTCTTTTCCAGCGTCGTCCTGCACCACATTCCGCGCGCCCATTCACCCGATCTTTCATTCGGTCATTTCCTCACATGAACACCGATTCCGCAGTGCGCGCTGAAGGCGGCGCTTCGACCCCCGCCTCCGTGAAGGACCTTGCCAACGCGATCCGGGCGCTGTCGATGGATGCGGTGCAAAAGGCGAACTCCGGTCATCCCGGCATGCCGATGGGCATGGCCGACATCGCGGTGGCGCTCTGGACCAAGCACCTGCGCCACAACCCGGGCAATCCGCACTGGGCCAACCGCGACCGCTTCGTGCTCTCCAACGGCCATGGCTCGATGCTGTTGTACTCGGTGCTGCACCTGACCGGCTACGACCTCTCCATGGACGAACTCAGCCGGTTCCGCCAACTGCATTCCAGGACACCGGGCCACCCGGAAGTCGGCGTCGCGCCCGGTGTGGAAACGACCACCGGTCCGCTCGGCCAGGGCATCGCCAACGCGGTCGGTATGGGGCTCGCCGAACGCCTGCTCGCGGCAGAATTCAACCGCCCCGGCCACGAGATCATCGATCACCACACCTACGCCTTCATGGGCGACGGCTGCATGATGGAAGGCATCTCGCACGAGGTCTGCGCGCTTGCCGGCACATTGAAACTCGGCAAGTTGATCGCGCTCTACGACGACAACGGCATCTCGATCGATTCGGAAAAGGGCAACATCCACTCCTGGTATTCGGATGACGTGCCCAAGCGTTTCGCCGCCTACGGCTGGCAGGTGATCGCCAACGTCGACGGCCACGATGTCGCCGCGGTCGCGCGCGCGATCGCCAAGGCCAAGCGCGAGACCGGCCGCCCGAGCCTGATCTGCTGCAAGACCACCATCGGCAAGGGTTCGCCGAACAAGGCCAACACCGGCGGCGTGCACGGCGCGCCGCTCGGCGACAAGGAAATCGCCGCCACCCGCGAAGCCATCGGCTGGCCGCATGCGCCGTTCGTGATCCCGAAAGAGGTCTACAAGGGCTGGGACGCCAAACGCAAGGGCAAGCGGATGGAGGCCGACTGGAACAAGACGTTCGCTGCCTGGTCGCAGCAGTTCCCCGAACTTGCCGCCGAATTCCTGCGCCGTACCTCGGGCAAATTGCCGGCCGCGTGGCCGTCGAATGCAAGCGCGTTCGTTGCGACAACCGTCGCTAAAGCCGAAACCATCGCCACCCGCAAGGCATCCCAGAATGCAATCGAAGCCCTGTCGCCCGGGCTGCCCGAATTGCTTGGCGGATCGGCCGACCTCATGGGCTCCAACCTCACCAACTGGTCGGGCACCAAGCCGGCCACAGCCTCGGGCGGCGGGAACTACGTGTTCTACGGCGTGCGCGAATTCGGCATGGCCGCGATCATGAACGGCATTGCGCTGCACGGCGGTCATATCCCCTTCGGCGGCACGTTCCTTACGTTCTCCGACTACGCACGCAATGCGATCCGCATGGCGGCGCTGATGAAGCTGCGCTCGATCTACGTGTTCACCCACGACTCGATCGGCCTCGGCGAAGACGGCCCGACGCACCAGGCGGTGGAGCATGCGGCGAGCCTGCGCCTGATCCCCGGGCTCGACGTCTGGCGCCCGGCGGACACGGTGGAGACCGCGGTGTCCTGGGCTGCGTCGATCGAGCGTCACGACGGTCCGAGCGCGCTGCTGCTGTCGCGCCAGAACCTGCCGTTTGTCGCGCGCGATGCCGGCGCAGTGGATGCGATCCGTCGCGGCGGCTACGTGCTGCGCGACGCCCCCGGCGCAAAAGTCATCCTGATTGGCACCGGTTCGGAACTGCAGCTCGCACTCGGCGCGGCCGATGCGCTTGCCAAGGACGGCATCCCGGCGCGCGTGGTCTCCATGCCCTCCACCACGGTGTTCGACCGGCAGGACGCGGCCTGGCGCGATGCGGTGCTCACCCGCGGCGTACCGCGGGTGGCGATCGAGGCGGGCGTGACCGGCCTCTGGCACAAGTACGTCGGGCTCGAGGGCGAAGTTGTTGGTCTCGACCGTTTCGGCGAGTCGGCCCCGGCGGGGGAGTTGTTCAAGTATTTCGGCATCACCGTCGAGCATGTGGTGGCCGCGGCAAAGCGGGTGATCCAGGCTGGGTAGTGACGATGTAGTTCGGGCGTCTGTAAAAGATTTTTATCGGAGCGAGAGAAGAAATGACCATCAGAGTCGCAATCAACGGCTACGGCCGCATCGGGCGCAACATCCTTCGCGCCCATTACGAAGGTGGCAAGAAGCACGGCATCGAGATCGTTGCGATCAACGACCTCGGCGATGCCAAGACCAACGCGCACCTCACCAAGTACGACACCGCGCACGGCAAGTTCCCCGGCACGGTTACGGTGGACGGCGATTCGCTGGTGGTCAACGGCGACCGCATCCGCGTCTGCGCGCAGCGCGACCCGGCGCAATTGCCCTGGAAGGAGCTGAACGTCGACGTGGTGCTCGAATGCACCGGCTTTTTCACGAGCAAAGCCAAGGCCTCGGCGCACATCGCCGCGGGTGCCAAGAAAGTCATCATCTCCGCCCCGGGCGACAAGGACGTGGACGCAACCGTCGTTTATGGCGTGAATCATTCGGTGCTCAAGGCCTCGCACACCGTGATCTCGAACGCCTCCTGCACCACCAACTGCCTCGCGCCGCTGGTGAAAGCGCTCGATGACAGCGTGGGCGTTGTGTCGGGCCTGATGGTCACCATCCATGCCTACACCAACGACCAGGTGCTCACCGACGTGTACCACTCGGACCTGCGCCGCGCGCGTTCGGCATCGCAGAACATGATCCCGACCAAGACCGGCGCCGCCGCCGCGGTGGGCCTCGTGCTGCCGCACCTGAACGGCAAGCTGGACGGTTATTCGATGCGCGTGCCTACCATCAACGTGTCCTTCGTCGATCTGAGCTTCGTCGCCAAGCGCGCCACCACGGTGGACGAAATCAACAAGGCGATGAAGGCCGCCTCCGAGGGCGCGCTCAAGGGCGTGCTCGAGTATTCGGACGAGCCGCTGGTGTCGAGCGACTTCAACCACAACCCGGCGTCCTCGAGCTTCGATGCGAGCATGACCAAGGTGTCCGACGGCACGCTGGTGAAGGCCTGCTCGTGGTACGACAACGAATGGGGCTTCAGCAACCGCATGCTCGATACCACCGTCGTGCTGATGGGTGCGAAGTAATCCACTGTCGGAACGTACACCGGCAGAACCCTGCAAAAAAGCGCCGCCCCTGCGGCGCTTTTTTTCTTTATCGAGACTGACAACCATCATGACCATACTTCGAATGACCGAACTCGACTTGCGCGGCAAGCGGGTCTTCATCCGCGCCGACCTCAACGTGCCGCAGGACGATTCCGGCGCAATCACCGATGACACCCGCATCCGTGCCTCGGTTGCCGGCATGCGTCACGCGATCGACGCCGGTGCCGCCGTCATGGTCACGTCTCACCTCGGCCGCCCCACCGAGGGCCAGATGAAGCCGGAGGATTCGCTCGCACCGATCGCCAAACGTCTCGCCGAACTCCTCGGCCGTCCGGTGCCGCTCGTCGCCAACTGGGTGGAGGGCGTGACGGTGAAGCAGGGCGAGATCGCCATGCTCGAGAACTGCCGCTGCAACAAGGGCGAAAAGAAAGACGACGAAGCGCTCTCGCGCAAGCTCGCGGCGCTGTGCGACATCTACGTCAACGACGCATTCGGCGCCGCGCATCGCGCGGAAGCCACCACCCACGGCATGGCGCGGTTCGCGCCGGTCGCCTGCGCCGGTCCGCTGATGGCCGCCGAAATCGATGCGCTGTCGCTGGCACTGCGCAACCCGAAGCGCCCGATGGTCGCGATCGTCGCGGGTTCCAAGGTGTCGACCAAGCTCACCATCCTCGCCTCGCTTGCGGAGAAGGTGGATCAGCTGATCGTGGGCGGCGGCATCGCCAACACCTTCCTGATCGCCGCCGGCCACAAGACCGGCAAGTCGCTCGCCGAACCCGACCTCGTGCCCGAGGCGAATCGCATCATCGAAATCATGCGTGCCAAGGGCGGCTCGGTGCCGGTGCCGGTGGATGTGGTCTGCGCCAAGGCGTTGGCGTCCGGCGCGACGGCCACCACAAAATCCGTAACAGAGGTCGCGGATGATGATCTCATCCTCGACATCGGTCCGAAGACAGCCAACATGCTCGCCGGAATGCTCAAAGGCGCAGGCACCATCGTCTGGAACGGCCCGGTCGGCGTGTTCGAGTTCGACCAGTTCGGCGGCGGCACGCGCGTGCTGGCGAATGCCATCGCGGAATCGAGCGCTTTCTCGATTGCGGGCGGCGGTGATACGCTGGCTGCGATTTCGAAGTACGGTGTGTCTGACCGGATTTCCTACATCTCCACCGGCGGCGGCGCGTTCCTCGAATTCCTCGAAGGCAAGCCGCTGCCCGCGATCGAGGTGCTGGAATCACGGGCTTCCGCCTGAGTCCGTTGCACGATTTAATTGCTAAATATAGCAATCAGATTGACGGCTTTCACGCACCAGCCGGGCATGTAGAAACAGAAAAGTTGCACTTTTTTGGTTTTCGGATTCGTCTGTCACTGACACCGTAAGGAAACGAACCATGCTTCGAAGCACCAAGATCGTAGCGACTCTCGGCCCGTCCTCCAGCGATCCCGCGACCCTCGAGCGCATGTTTCGCGCCGGTGTCGACGTGGTGCGGCTCAACTTCTCCCACGGCACGGCCGAAGACCACATTCGCCGCGCCGAGATGATCCGCGAGCTTTGCCGAACCACCGGGCGCACCGTCGGCATCATGGTCGACCTGCAGGGCCCGAAGATCCGCGTGGGCAAGTTCAAGGAAGGCCGCATCACGCTGGCGCCGGGCGACATCTTTACGCTGGATGCCGACTGCCAGATGGGCGACCAGACCACCGTCGGCCTCGACTACCCCGAGCTGCCGCGCGACGTGAGCGCGGGCGACATGCTGCTGCTCGATGACGGGCGCATCGTGTTCGAGGTGCTGGACGTGATCCGCAACAAGGTGCGCTGCCGCGTCATCCACGGCGGGGAACTCTCCAACAACAAGGGCATCAACCGCAAGGGCGGCGGCCTTACCGCGCCCGCGCTCACCGCCAAGGACATGGAAGACGTGAAGGTCGCGGCCAAGATCAATGCCGACTACCTTGCGGTGTCGTTCCCCAAGACCAGCGCCGACATGTACATGGCGCGCCAGCTGCTGCGCGCGGCCGGCGGAAGTTCGTTCCTGATCGCCAAGATCGAGCGCGCCGAGGCGGTGTTGCCGAATGCGCTGGAGGACATCATGTCCGCCTCCGACGGCATCATGGTGGCGCGCGGCGATCTCGCGGTGGAAGTGGGCGACGCCTCGGTGCCGGCGCTGCAGAAGCGCATGATCCGCATGGCGCGCGAGCACAACAAGCTCACCATCACCGCCACGCAGATGATGGAGTCGATGGTTTCAAGCCCCGTGCCCACGCGCGCCGAGGTGTCGGACGTTGCCAACGCGGTGCTTGATGGCACCGACGCGGTGATGCTCTCGGCCGAATCCGCCAGTGGCAAGTACCCGGTGGAGGCGATTGAGGCGATGGACCGGATCTGCATCGAGGCCGAGCAGAGCCAGCAGCTGTCGCTCGACCAGGAATTCCTCAACCGGGTCTTCACCCGGGTTGACCAGTCGATCGCGATGGCGGCGCTGTTCACCGCCTTTCACCTCAAGGTGAAGCTGATCGCATCCCTCACCGAATCGGGTTCCACCGCGCTCTGGATGTCGCGCATGAATTGCGGCGTGCCGATCTATGCGCTTACGGCGCACACCGCCACGCGCTACCGCACCACGCTGTTTCGCGACACCTATCCGCTGATGATCAAGCATGTCGGCAGCGACCGCGAGGAGCTGCTGGCCGAAGCCGAGCGCGTGCTGGTGGAGCAGGGCGTGGTGCAGGACGGCGACCTGATCGTGCTCACCATCGGCGAGCCGATCGGCAAGGCGGGCGGCACCAACACCATGAAGATCGTGAAGGTGGGCGAGCACCGGCGCTAGCCGGTGCGTTACTTCGTGCACCGCCATTAGCCGCTCCCCGGGCGCCGGCGCGGGGGCGGTCGGCGCGTTTGGATCGGTCATTTTTTTGTTTCGAATCAATAATCTGCAGCACCGGTTTGAAACCGGCGCCGGTCCCGCTGGCGCGGCTTGGTCGCCGCCATCGAACCAAGTAAAATCGCACCCTTCCACGCAGCTTGAATCTGCTGCATTTCAACCGCAGCCCAACACATCAATCGCTATCCGGAGAAGTCGATGAGTGAACTCGCCAAAGTCGCGCAAGCCATGGTTGCAAGCGCAAAAGGCATCCTGGCTGCCGACGAGTCGACCGGCACCATAGAAAAGCGCTTCAAGAGCATCAACGTCGAGAATTCTGAGGAGAACCGCCGCGCCTACCGCGACATGCTCTTCACCGCCAAGGGCGTCGGCGATCACATCAGCGGCGTCATCCTGTACGACGAAACGCTGCGCCAGAAATCGGCCGACGGCACGCCGTTCCCGGCGCTGCTCACGCGGCTTGGCGTGCTGCCCGGCATCAAGGTGGATGCGGGCGCGAAGGCGATGGCGTTGTGCGATGGCGAAACCATCACCGAAGGCCTGGACAACCTGCCCAAGCGTTGCGCGGAATACGTGAAGCTCGGCGCCAAGTTCACCAAATGGCGCGCGGTCATCACCATCGGCAACGGCATTCCCTCGCAGGCCTGCATCAGCGCCAACGCGCATGCGCTCGCGCGCTACGCCGCGATCTGCCAGTCCACAGGGCTGGTTCCGATCGTCGAGCCGGAAGTGCTGATGGACGGCGACCACACGATCGAGCGCTGCCAGGACGTCACCGAATGGACGCTGCGCGAAGTGTTTGCTGCGCTCGCCGACCAGAAGGTGAAATTCGAAGAAATGGTGCTCAAGCCCTCGATGGTCATCTCGGGCAAGGACTGCGCGAAGCAGGCCGGTGTGCAGGAAGTCGCGCAGCGCACGCTGGATGTGCTGAAACGCTGGGTGCCGGCGGCGGTGCCGGGCATCGCGTTCCTTTCGGGCGGGCAGAGCGACGAGCTCGCCACCGAGCACCTCGATGCGATGAACAAGCTCGGTGGCGGCCCGTGGACGCTGTCGTTCTCCTACGGCCGCGCGCTGCAGCAGCCCTCGCTCAAGGCCTGGAAGGGCATGGCGGGCAACGTGGCGGCGGCGCAGGCGGCGCTTATCCATCGCGCGCACATGAATGGCCTGGCTGCCACCGGCAAGTACAGCGCGGCGCTGGAGAAGAAGGCCGCGTAAGCAGAACGTCGCGCAGGCATGACAAACCGCCCGGGGCACCCCCCGGGCGATCTTTTTCCGGAACCCCATTTTCCCGAGGCCACCGTGTCCACACCGCTGCTCGAATCCTCGATCAAAAGCCTGCCGCTGCTCTCGCGCGGCAAAGTGCGCGACATCTACGTCGTGGGCGAGGACAAGCTGCTCGTCATCACCACCGACCGCCTCTCGGCGTTCGACGTGATCCTGCAGGACCCGATCCCCTGGAAGGGCGAAGTGCTCAACACGCTCGCCAATTTCTGGTTCAAGCGTCTCGGCCACGTGATTCCCAACCACCTCACCGGCATTGCACCGGAAACGGTGGTCAAGGGCGCGGACGAGATCGCACAAGTAAAGGGCCGCGGCGAAGTGGTCAAGCGCCTCAAACCCCTGCCTGTCGAGGCGGTGGTGCGCGGCTACATCATCGGCTCGGGCTGGAAGGATTATCAAAACACCGGCGCGGTCTGCGGCATTCCGCTGCCCAAGGGCCTGCAACAGGCGGAGAAGCTGCCCGAAGTCATCTTCACCCCCGCCACCAAGGCGGAAATGGGTGACCACGACGAGAACATCTCGTTCGACGTCATGGCAAAGATGGTCGGTGCCGAACTCGCCGCCAAGGTTCGCGAGGTGTCGATCCGGCTCT
>CANIEV010000018.1 GCA_947466535.1 Betaproteobacteria bacterium | reverse complement strand
TTTGTCCCGCTCTTTTCGGGCAGTGACTAGCGGCACATCATTCAGGCTGCCCATGCCCATCTTTCGCCGCTTCCCTGAGAAAGAGTAAATGAAGAGCCAGTCTTTGCCGCCCTTTGGTCTGACCCGTAGGAAAAGCCCCTGCCCATCGGACAGCAGATATTCGCTTTCACGCACCTTTGTTAGGCGTATTTGTCTGTCGTTTAGTCGGTCTGTAGTCATTGCGTCGCCTTATTCCAGGGGAACACCCAGGGGAACAAATTGCCTGCGATTTCCAGCAATTCTATGCGACGGTATGATACAAAGCAAGGTGGTCTTGAGAGTGAAAAAATCATTAAACTGATGGCTGGGGGAGCAATATGAACTTAAATGGGGTGCAGGTGGTCGGAGGTTCAAATCCTCTCGCCCCGACCAAGAAAAGAAAGGGCCTCTTCGCGAGGCCCTTTCCATTTCGCACTGCGGAGCGCCTTGTCATGCGCACAGGGAGGCGTGCAACAGTGCGCGCCCGGTTGCCCCTCTTCTTATGTGCAACCGTGACAAGGGACCTTGACTATGCTCGTTCGATTTCACAGCCAAGCCGGTCAGTCCCTGCTCATGTTCGGGGATGACGCCCACGCCCTTTTGATTCTCATGGGCATGAGCGGAGATATTCCGGGGGCGGTAGCGCCGGAAAATATTCGCGCTGCCCTAGACCGGTTAAGCCGGGCCCTGGAGTTGACCAAAACCCAAGCCAAAGGAGTGACCAGGGTGGATAAGGCACCAGACGCTTTGGAGGTCACGGTCGGGATGTCCGTTCGAGCGTATCCGCTGGTGCAATTGCTTCAGCTCGCAGAAAGGCGCAAGCGCGCCGTCGTCTGGGAATCTGAAACCTCCGGTACCTGAGGTGAGAGCAAGCCTTATTTTGGTGAGCCCCGAATAGGAGTGTCCACGTTAGCGTGCCCAAGCAGAAACGTCACCATGGCGTTGACTGTGCCATCCGTGCATGCAGCGCCGGGATTCAGGTGGTGATTTATTACAAATCCGTCGAAGGCCATCATGAGCACATGCGCAATGCGGGATGAACTCAAGACGCGCCTTCGTTCCGCAGGGATGGCATCGTGAATCATTGCAGCTATCCGTGCCTCCACCCATTGCAGCAATGTCGGGCGATAGCCGTCGACCGAAGTCGTCCCTGAAATTGCCTGGATGACATTGTTCGCGAAGCCATTGTGTTCGGCAGGCAGGTCCTGCCATAGCGTACGAAGCATCAGTTTCAACCTTCGGCGCGGGTCGGGCACCCTGGAGGATTTTTCCTCAAGCGCAATAATTCGCTGCCTGAGCCACGGGTCATAGATCGCGAAGAGCATTTCAAGCTTTGACTTGAAATAGACATAGACGTTGGCGGTCGAAACTCCGGCTTCGGACGCGATTTGCGCGAGGGTCGTGTCCTCGTATCCCTTATGGGAAAAAAGGTGGAACGCACTGTCGAGGAGTGCCTGCCTGACTTCGGTCTTCTTTACTTGAGCCATCGTGGCGCCGGGATACTTTCTAAAAACAATCTTTAATCGGTATTGACAATCGCGATCGAGTCGCTAATCTTGTCCGGGTGCGAAGTGTCGGCAAGGAGAATGAAATGAAGCATTCAGCGGTCAGGGTTCAGGAAGTCAATCCAGCAAAACTTACCCATCTGTACAAAAAGGAATTCGAGCTTTCAAAGGTGAAGCCCGGTGAAACCATTGCGATCATTTCAGATCTCGGCACCCGTCGCGAGTATATCGAGGCCTCGTTCGCTGCTGCGGAGGAACTCGGCGCCGATATCTACGAGATGTGCGTGAACTCGATTCCGTCATGGACCAAGGTCGGCGTACCGACGATCGGGCAATGCAAGGGCACGCTCGAGGCGATCAGTGCGGCGGATCTTGTCGTGATTTTCCATGTTCCGCTGTTTACGAAGTGGCTGAAGCAGGTGATGTCCGGCGGAACCCGGGTGCTCATGATTATTGATTCTCCGGATGACCTGGAGCAACTCATGTCGCCTCCCGGATTGAAGGAGGCCTGCAAGTATGCGGAGTCGATCTACAAGAAGACGAAAAAAGTGGTGGTGACGCGTGATGGGGGTACCGAGCTGACGTACAACTGCGGGGATTACCCGGTAATGACCCAGTGGGGATACGCGGACGAGAAGGGACACTTCGATCATTGGGGTGGGGGGCACATTCACACGTTCCCGAACGAAGGCAGCGCAACAGGCACAGTGGTCATGCTTCCGGGCGACATCGTGATTCTTCCCTACTGCCGCTATGTCGTCGATCCAGTCAAGTTGACGGTACGTGAGGGCCACGTGGTTGACGTGAAAGGCGGTCTCGATGCGAAGCTGATGCAGGACTGGCTCGAAGACGGCAAGATAAATTCGAGGGACAAGGACCCCTACGCAGTGTCACACCTCGGATGGGGGTTGAATCCGCAGTCGCTGTGGCACGGTATGGCGCTCAACGGCGATGTGTCCGAGCATAATCGTGCATCGACGCGCACGTTTCCAGGAAATTTTCTGTTTTCGACCGGCCCGAATTCTCAGGGTGGAGGAAAGCGCAATACGCGAGGACACTACGATGTCCCTATGCGCGATTGCACAGTTGCGCTGGATGGAAAGGTCATCATCGAAAAGGGCAAGCTCGTCGATCCGAAGATGAGGGTTGCACGAGTCAGGCGCTGACAACTTTTCAATCGCTTGCTATCTTCTATTGAGATAACAAGCGCGCAGGGATTGACAGCGAATCACCCCCTCACAAAGAATGCTGGGTGGGGGCGGTGCAAAGGGCCCGCCCGTAGTCTCGCGGGAGGACGGGATGGCCGTAGAGAACCCGAACGTTTCCGGGGATCACTTCGTCTGGGCGATCGGCAATCTCTGCCGATTGCATAGTCTGCCTTTTGATCCGGGACTGCTTCGCCAGCGGTTTCCGCCGCCGCATGGTTTGCAGGCAATCCTCTCCGCGACAGAATCACTAGGTTTGCGGTATCGAAATGCCGGCGCGATTTCACGGGAAACCCGCAGTTCGAATCCGAGTTTGCTCTTCTCCCGGGCTGTGCAAGAGGAGCACTCGCCTCGAGGAGTAGCGTTGCTGCTTGGGGTCGATCACGGTCTCGCGGAAATACTCGAGCCTGAACTTCAGGGTCCAAAGTCAGTTGATTTATCGGAGTTGAAAGCGCGCTATACCGATGACGTCATAGCATTTTCACCCAGTATTCCGGACGGCGCTCTTGACGAACGTGCATCCTGGTCGTTCGGGTTTTCCTGGGTCGCCCGCGAATTGTGGCGATATCGGTCAACCTGGGTTGCGGTGATCCTCGGTTCGTTGTTCCTGCAGGTTCTTTCGCTACTGACACCGCTGCTCACGCAAGTGGTGATAGACAAGGTGGCCGTTCACCAGTCACCGCAAACCCTGTGGGTTATCGCAGTGGCGATGCTGATCGCGACCTCATTCGGCGCGGTGATTTCCTGGGCGCGACAGTACCTGTTGCTTGACCTCGGGAACCGGGTCGACGCACGTCTAGCCACGCGACTATTCGCACACATTCTTGCGCTGCCTGCGCGGTATTTCGAGCGCCGATCTACCGGTACTCTTGTCGCCCGGTTGCAAGGTGTGGAAACAATCCGCGAGTTTCTCGCAGGCGCCGCATTGCTGCTGCTGATTGAAATGCCGTTTGCGTTGATATTTGCTGCGGCCATGTTCTGGTACAGCCCTGCCTTGTCATGGATCGCGGTCCTGGCTCTGTCGACTCTGATAGCTCTCGCACTCCTTGTCGCCCCCGAGCTTCGCAGGCGGCTTGACCGGCAATTTCTCCTCGGTGCGCGTAACCAGGCGTTCATTACCGAGCATGTTTCCGGCATAGAGACAGTCAAGTCGCTTCAAATGGAACCGCCGCTGGCTCGACGTTACGAGAACGACATCTCGGACTATCTCAGCGCCGGTTTTTCTGCGAGATCGCTCGCTTCCACTTACAACGTGGCAGCACAGTGGATCGAGCAGATGATGTCGCTGCTTGTGTTGTGTGCAGGAGCATGGCTGGTCATGCAGAACAACGGCTTCACCATCGGGATGCTGGTGGCCTTCCAGATGTTTTCCGGACGAATGGCCCAGCCGATGCTGCGTATCGCGGGGTTGTGGCAGGAATTCCAGCAGGCGGCGATCGCGGTCAGGCGTATCAAGGACATTTCGGACGCGCCTTCGGAGCCGTACGCAACAGCGCCTTCGCGCACGACCCTGCGGGATGCTTCGATAGAGTTTGACGCGGTTTCCTACCGCTACATGGAGACCCTGCCTCTGATCCTGGATCGGGTTTCGATCCGGATTCCCTCGGGGTCGTGCGTTGCGGTCATCGGAACGTCAGGCAGTGGAAAAAGCACGCTTGCGCGTCTGCTGCAGGGGTTTGTGATCCCTCTTGAAGGGGCGATCCGTGTAGGGGGAAGGGACCTTCGAACACTTGCGGTCAACGAACTGCGCTCGCAGCTTGGGGTAGTGCCCCAGGAGACCGTCCTGTTCACGGGTTCTGTCTTCGAGAACATTGTTCGTGCCAATCCTGCAGCAACGTTCGACGAAGTTGTCAACGCATGTCGCTATTCCGAGATACACGATTTCATCGAATCCCTGCCGCAGGGTTACAACACCCAACTCGGCGAACATGGTGCGGGTCTGTCAGGTGGGCAAAAGCAGCGTATTGCCATCGCGCGCGCACTTCTTAAGCGTCCTGCGATTCTGCTTTTCGATGAGGCGACCAGCCAGCTGGACGCTCTCACTTCCGATTTGCTCGGCGCTACGATTTCAAAATTGCGCGGGCGAGTTACCGTGCTCTTCATCGCACATCAGGTTCCCGAGTCGCTCAACCCGGATCGCTGGATCGACCTCGGAAACGCTGGCCATACTCGATGAACGCCAGATCGACCGATGATTTTTCCCAGGACTGGATTTCCGGTCGACCCCCTCGAATTGCGACGGCAACACTCTGGATTCTGGCATCGCTCGTCCTGCTCTCTTGCATATGGGCATTCGTTGCAGAGCTTGACGTCGTCGCGGTGGCGCAAGGGCGGCTTATAACACCAAGCCAGCTCCAGATCGTCCAACCCGCGGAGAGCGGGATCGTAAGAGAGATCCTGGTAAGAGAGGGGGAAAGCGTTGTTGCAGGGCAGGTTCTTGCACGGATGGATCCTCGCCTCTCGGATGCGGATGAGCGTCAACTCGCAAACGAGATCGCGATTCGACGCCTGCAGCTTCGCCGCATCGATGCTGAACTGTCCGGCACATTGCTTTCCCGGCGACCGGACGAGCCTGCCGTCCTGTTCGCGCAAGTCGATCAGCAGCATCGCGCCCGCCGGCAGGCGCACATCGATACCCTCGCCACCGAACGCGCGGTTCTCGTGAAGGCGGAGCAGGATCTGAAAATGTCGATCGAGGTCGAGGCCAAGCTGGGTCGGACCCTGCCGATTTACCGAGAGCAGGAGTCAGCCATCGATCAACTGACGCGTGATGGCTTCGCGGGAAAGATGATGCTGCTCGACCGGCGCCGGGATCGGATAGAGAAGGAACAGGACCTTGCTGCCCAACAATTCACGATGGCGAGTCTCAAAGCCACGATATCCCAGAGCCAGCAGCGGCTGAGCCAGCTGCAGAGTGCTTACAGGCAAGGTCTTCACGGCGAGCGGGTCGATACCGAGGCATCACTGCATCGTCTGCGTCAGGACAGGGATAAACTGTCCCATCGGCAGTCGCTTCTCGAACTGAAGGCGCCGCACGATGGCGTCGTCAAGGACCTTGCCACCCGCACGATAGGAAGTGTCGTTTCGTCGGGGACGGTATTGATGACGGTCGTGCCGTCCAATGAACTGCTTCAGGCGGAGGTCTGGCTGACCCATCTCGACGCCGGTTTGATCGAGCTCGGGCAATCCGTTCGCCTCAAGATGGCAGCATATCCCTTTCAGCGTTACGGTACGCTCGACGGCCGGGTGGTGCACATCAGCCCGGACGCGAATGACCTTCCGCAGGCCACAAATCTCGAGCGGCGGCGCGGTGGTGATGAGCACGTGTTGCCGGTCACGGGCTACAGGACGCTCATCGCGACGGACGCCCGGGATGTCCAATCACAGGGACGCCGGTTTCGCCTCGCTCCGGGCATGCAGGTCAGTGCAGAAATTTTTCTTGGTCGGCGTACCGTGGTGGATTACATTCTTTCGCCGGTGCAGGGGACGCTGCAGGAAGCTGGCAGAGAGCGCTGACCCCGGTGCTTTTCCGCGGGGATGTAGCGGTTTGACACGACTATTGTGCGGCGCAATAATCCTCAGTTACCCGGGGGCATTCCTGCCCATCCGTCGGGAGAGCGAGTGTCACCCGATCCCTCCTTCAACAGTCCGTTCAGCCAGGCCGGTCAGGCGTTTCTTTCCGCCTTGCTCAAGGGCGTCCATGGAACGGACGGCTCTGGGACCGCAGCCTGGTCGTCGGTGAGCGATGTTGCCGTGCGGCTGAGCCGCCTGCAGGCCGAAACAGCACAGAGGCATTCGACGCTCTGGAGGGCGATGCTGGAATCAAGCAAGGAACCGGTCGCCTCGCCCGAGCGAGGAGATCGCAGGTTTTCGTCGGAGAGCTGGAAGTCGTCGCCGTATTTCGACTACCTGCGGCAAAGCTATCTGATCAACGCAAAGTATCTGGTGGACGCGGTCGAAGTTCTCGAGCTCGAGCCGCTGCAGAAAGAACGTCTGCGGTTCGCGACCCGCCAGCTCGTTGACGCGATGAGTCCGGCGAATTTTGCAGCCACCAATCCGGATGCTTTGAAACTCGCCCTCGAATCGCGCGGCGAAACCATTACGCGAGGAATACTCAACCTCGTCGAAGACGTGGGCAAGGGGCGGATATCCACGACTGACGAATCAAGCTTTGAAGTCGGGCGCAACGTCGCGGTATCCCCGGGGCAGGTGGTGTTCGAGAACGACCTGATCCAGCTGATCCAGTACGCTCCCGCTTCTGACAAGGTTCGCGCACGGCCGCTCGTGATCGTGCCGCCGTGCATCAACAAGTTCTACATCCTCGATCTGGCGCCGGAAAACTCGTTCGTGCGCTTCGCCGTCGAGCGCGGCAACACCGTGTTCATGGTGTCCTGGCGCAACGTCACCGAAGCCGATGCGAGCCAGACTTGGGACGACTATCTGGAACACGGCGTCATCGCGGCACTGTCCACCGCGAAGGAGATCTCGGGTTCAGACCGCGTCAACGCGCTCGGCTTTTGCGTCGGCGGCACGCTGCTGGGGTCTGCGCTTGCGGTGCTCGCGGCGCGCGGCGAGGAAATCGCGGAAAGCGTAACGTTTCTCGCATCGATGCTGGATTTCAAGGACACCGGCGAAATCGGCATGTTCGTCGACGAAGCGAGTGTCGCGGCACGGGAGTCCGCAATCGGCGGCGGTGGACTGATGCAGGGGCGCGAGCTGGGGTTTGTGTTTTCCGCGCTGCGCGCGAACGACCTCGTATGGTCGTACGTCGTGAACAACTACCTCAAGGGCCGTCGGCCCGAGGCATTCGACCTGCTTTTCTGGAACGCCGACTCGACCAATCTGCCGGGACCGATGTATTGCTGGTATCTGCGCAACATGTACCTGCACAACCGGTTGCGCGATCCCGGCGCGCTAACCATGCTCGGTGTGCCAGTCGATCTCGGCCGCATTGCAATTCCTGCCTACGTGCTTGCGACGCGCGAAGATCACATCGTCCCCTGGCAGACCGCCTACCGGACGATGGGTCTTATTTCGGGCGAGCGCCGCTTTGTGCTCGGGGCGAGCGGCCACATCGCGGGAATCGTGAATCCGGCATCGAAGAACAAGCGCAATTTCTGGGTCGCGCCTGCGGTCGGAACGGCGATCGCCGATTCCGATGCATGGCTTGCGGCTGCCGAGGAACGTCCCGGGAGCTGGTGGTCGGATTGGGATGCCTGGCTCGCGCGGTTTGCGGGTGAATCGGTTGCGCCGAGACAAACGATGGGAAACCGGAAGCACCGACCGATCGAGCCGGCGCCGGGAAGATATGTGAAACAGAGGGTCGCGTAGCATTGCGCGAGGCCCCGCCTCCAGTCGCGAATCGCCAGACCTGATGTGCTGGATGTTCTCGCCGGAGCCAGCGCGGAGAAGCTGCTTTCTCCGCATGATGAAGTGAACGTCAGGAGAGAATCATGACCGAAGTCGTAATCGTAGCCGCTGGTCGCACAGCAATAGGAAAGTTTGGGGGGGCGCTCTCGAAGATTGCCGCATCGGATCTGGGCGCGCTGGTGATCAAGTCCCTGCTGGCGAAGTCCGGCGTCAAGCCGGACCAGGTGTCGGAGTTGATCTTCGGCCAGGTTTTGACCGCAGGCATCGGCCAGAACGGGGCGCGCCAGGCCGGCATCAAGTCGGGCCTGCCTGACATGGTTCCCGCGATGACGATCAACAAGGTCTGCGGGTCCGGACTGAAGGCCACACATCTCGCGGCGCAGGCGATCATGGCGGGGGACGCGGATATCGTCATCGCAGGCGGCCAGGAGAACATGAGCCTGGCACCTCACGTGATGCTCGGTTCACGCGACGGCTTCCGTATGGGGGATGCCAAACTCGTCGATTCGATGATTGTCGATGGTCTGTGGGACGTATTCAACCAGTACCACATGGGTGTCACGGCGGAGAATGTTGCACAGAAGTTCGGCGTCTCGCGCCAGGACCAGGATGAATTCGCTGCGCTTTCGCAACAAAAGGCGGAAGCCGCTCAGAAAGCCGGAAAATTCAAGGACGAGATCATTCCGGTGGAAATTCCGCAGCGCAAAGGCGCGCCGCTGGTGTTCGATACCGACGAGTATCCGCGTCACGGCTCGACGGTTGAAGCCATGGCTGCCCTCAAGCCGGCATTCGACAAGAACGGCACGGTGACGGCCGGCAATGCCTCCGGGATCAACGATGGCGCAGCCGCCGTCATCATGATGTCCGGGAAGAAAGCAATCGAACTGGGACTCAAGCCCCTCGCACGGATCAAGGCTTACGCAAGCGCCGGTGTCGATCCGAAAATCATGGGTATGGGGCCGGTATCGGCAAGCCAGCGTTGTCTCGCGCGCGCCGGCTGGACGGCGAAAGACCCCGACCTGATGGAAATCAATGAAGCGTTCGCCGCGCAGGCGATTGCCGTGAACCGCCAGATGGGATGGGATACATCCAAGGTAAATGTGAACGGCGGCGCGATCGCGCTCGGCCACCCGATTGGTGCGTCGGGTTGCCGGATTCTCGTGACGCTTCTGCACGAAATGATTCGTCGGGACGCCAAACGCGGCATGGCCGCGCTCTGCATCGGTGGGGGCATGGGCGTGGCGCTCGCGATCGAGCGGTAGTTCCGGAAGGCAACCACGGTAGGAGGGATTCCCCTCGACATCTCCAACGCGCCCGTTCCGGGCGATGACGAATCCAGAAGACAGGCGTGAAAATGACTCAGCGTATTGCGTTCGTGACGGGCGGCATGGGCGGGATCGGTTCAGCGATATGTCGACGCCTCGCGAGCAACGGGGCCACGGTCGTGGCCGGGTGTCTGCCGGGCTACGATAAAAAGGAAGAGTGGCTGTCATCGATGCGCGCAGAGGGATTCCAAGTCTATGCGGCGGAAGGAAATGTCGACGACTTCGATTCGTGCGCGCAGATGTTCTACCAGATCACGGCGGTCGTCGGCCCGGTAGACATTCTTGTCAACAATGCAGGCATCACGCGTGACGGCGTGTTCAAGCGCATGTCGCCGAACGACTGGTATTCGGTGATCAACACCAATTTGAATTCGGTGTTCAACGTGACGCGCCAGGTGGTGGAGGGCATGACCGAGCGTGGCTGGGGGCGAATCATCAACATGTCCTCGGTGAACGCACTCAAAGGGCAGTTCGGACAGACCAATTATTCTGCGGCGAAGGCCGGCATGCACGGTTTCACCAAGGCGCTCGCGCAGGAAGTTGTCAAGAAGGGGGTGACCGTCAATACCGTCTCACCGGGTTACGTGGCCACCGACATGGTCAAAGCGATCAAGCCGGAAATCCTCAAGTCCATCGTTGACGGGATCCCGATGGGCAGGCTTGCCGACCCGCAGGAAATCGCCGGTCTGGTTGCCTATCTCGCCTCGGACGAAGCGGGGTATATCACCGGTTCCAATATTTCCATCAACGGCGGCTTGCACATGACCTGATCGCTCGTCGCAACCGGCCAGCGCGTCGTCGAAGGCGGAAGGCCTTGGAATTGCAGGCACGGGGGCGTGCGGCCCCGTGCCATTCTGGTGCAGACGAACGCGCTCGCGGGATGTGATAATTGTCCCGGCATCTGATCGCAACCAACGAGGAGGGGCAGGCACATGGCTCAGCGCATCGCATTGATTACCGGAGGCATGGGGGGCTTGGGCGAGGTGATCAGCACCAAGATGGCCGATGCGGGTTATCGCGTCGTTGTCACGTACTCACCTTCGAACACCAAGGCAGACGCCTGGGTTGCCGAAATGAAGGGCAAGGGCTACGAGGTTCGTGCGTATCCGTGCGATGTGGGTGATTTTGATTCCGCGAAATCGTGTGTTGCAAAGGTAACGGCCGAAGTCGGCCAAATAGATATCCTGGTCAACAACGCCGGCATCACGCGCGACATGACGTTTCGCAAGATGGGCAAGGCCGATTGGGATGCCGTGATCCGCACCAATCTCGACTCGGTTTTCAACATGACCAAGCACGTCTACGACGGAATGATGGATCGCGGATGGGGGCGCGTCATCAACGTGTCGTCGGTCAACGGGTCAAAAGGTGCATTCGGCCAGACCAACTATGCAGCGGCCAAGTCCGGTATGCATGGATTCACCAAGTCGCTTTCGCTCGAGTCCGCCCGGAAGGGTGTGACGGTCAACACAATCTCGCCCGGGTACATCGGCACGAAAATGGTGACTGCCATACCGAAGGAAATTCTCGACTCCAAGATCCTGCCGCAGATTCCGGTTGGCCGGCTCGGCAAACCCGAGGAAGTCGCGGGCCTGATCATTTATCTTTGCTCCGAAGAAGCCGCGTTTGTTACCGGTGCGAATATCGCAATCAACGGTGGCCAGCATATGCAATAGATGGCGCCTCGCGTCAGCTCGTTTCTGTTTGTACCGTCGGATTGGAGGTGAATCGGGGCGCTGCGGCTACTTGCCTTTTCCGCTGTTGAACATGCTCGAGGTCACCGCTTTCATATTGGTTTCCGACAATTCTGCGAATTGCTGGCTGGCCTTTCTCAGGCTTTCAAGCATCGAGGTGGATGCGGCCATCGTGGACTTGAGCGCATTGGCGGCGAGGTCCGCTCCGGGTGCGCCCTGGCCCATCGCGGCCGTTGCCTTGCTTGCACCCTCGCTGAGTTGTGACATCTGTTCCTGAGCGAGCGTTGTGAGCTTCGCCTGTGATTCGCTAACGATCTCGTAGATGGCGTGGGCATAGCTCGCGCTGTTCTGCATGCTTGTCTGGGCGAGCTTCACGCGCAGCGCCTCGAGTTGCTGCGGATCCTTCACTGCGAGAATCTCCTGGGCGACCAGGCTTTGCTGTTCGAGCGTCGCGCGTGCGGTCGCGAGATTGAGTCTCATGAGCTGTTCCGCACCTTCCAGCGCGCTGCGCGCGCTTGCGAGGCTGGCATCGATTGCGGCCTTCTGCCAATCGGCCAGGGGTTGTGCAAACGAAGGAATCTTGATCGGGTCCATCGCGTACTCCTCTCTGGTAAGGGCTCCGAATATCGTACGCCGCGTACGCAATTGCTGGTTGATGATTATCAATCCCCGCTGCACCGCAAAGATGCAGATTTCCCCTTGCGTGTGCGTATAATTGGCGCACCGCAGCATGGTTGGGCAGTGAAGACGCACCACAACGGCGTTTAGCGGGTGTGCCGCCTGGGAAGGCGAAGTTCGGCGGGGATCATTCGGGCCGAGGCCCACAATTTCACGGAAGGTTTCACATGGCCGAGAACGTGCGTCTGATCAAGAAATACCCCAATCGCCGGCTCTATGACACGCGGACCAGCACTTACATCACTCTTGCGGACGTGAAGGAACTCGTGCTCAAGCATGAGGAGTTCCATGTGGTCGATGCGAAAAGCGGTGATGAACTCACTCGCTCGATCCTGTTGCAGATCATTCTCGAGGAAGAGTCCGGTGGTTCGCCGATGTTCACCTCGGATGTACTCACACAGTTCATCCGTTTCTACGGGAACGCGATGCAGGGAATGATGGGTTCCTATCTCGAGCGCAATATCCAGTTGTTCAATGAGCTGCAAAAGCGCATGCAGGATCAGTCGCAGTCCATGCACGGAGGAGACAACTCCAAGGTCAACCAGGACCTCTGGAACCAGTTTGTCACCTTCCAGGGCCCTGCGATGCAGAGCCTGATATCGACCTATATGGACCAGAGCCGCACGATGTTCCTGCAGATGCAGCAGCAACTGCAGAACCAGACGCGCAACATGTTTGCCGGATTTCCCTTCCCGGGGTTCCCGATGCCCGGAATGCCCGGACATACACCGCAGGGCCCGGGTGCGCAAGAGCCCTCGTCCGGCTCAGAGCCCGAGAAAAAGTAGGTACATCCCCGAATGGCTGTCGCCCCGAAAGTAGGGTTTGTCTCGCTTGGATGTCCCAAGGCGCTCGTCGATTCCGAGCGCATCCTCACGCAGCTTCGCGTTGAAGGCTACGGTGTTGCGCCGAGCTACGAAGGTGCGGACCTCGTCATCGTCAACACCTGCGGTTTCATCGATGCCGCGGTGGAGGAGTCGCTCGACGCAATAGGCGAGGCGCTTGCCCAGAATGGCCGCGTCGTGGTTACGGGTTGCCTCGGCGCGAAAGGCGATGTGGTGAAGAGGACGCACCCGAAAGTCCTTGCCGTTACCGGGCCCCATGCAGTCGACGAGGTGATGGCCGCGGTTCATCGTCACCTGCCGCATCAACTCGAGGAGACCGCGGATCCCTACACCAGCCTGGTGCCGCCGCAGGGCCTCAAGCTGACGCCGAAGCACTACGCCTATCTGAAGATTTCGGAGGGCTGCAACCATCGCTGCACCTTCTGCATCATTCCGTCGATGCGCGGTGACCTTGTCTCGCGTCCGATTGGCGAAGTTATGCGGGAAGCGGAAAACCTGGTCAAGTCCGGGGTCAAGGAACTGCTGGTGATTTCCCAGGACACCAGCGCCTACGGCGTGGACATGCGTTACCGCACCGACTTCTGGAACGGTCGGCCGCTCAAGACGCGGCTGAAGGAACTTGCCACCGCCCTCGGAGGACTGGGGGGGGCGTCGGGTGATGTCTGGGTGCGCCTTCATTACGTTTATCCCTACCCGAGCGTCGACGAGATCATTCCGCTCATGGCCGAAGGCAAGATCCTTCCCTATATCGATGTTCCGTTCCAGCATGCAAATCCACGCATTCTCAAACTGATGAAGCGCCCCGCGTCGGGCGAGGACAATCTGGAGCGTATCCGTGCCTGGCGGAAGATCTGCCCGGATCTGACCATTCGCAGCACATTCATCGCCGGCTTTCCCGGCGAAACCGAAGCCGAGTTCGAGGAACTTCTGGATTTTCTTCGCGAGGCGGAACTCGATCGCGTCGGTTGCTTTGCCTACTCCCCGGTCGAGGGCGCCGCGGCGAACGCGCTCCCGAACCCGGTGCCGGACGAAGTGCGCGAGGAGCGGCAGGGGCGCTTCATGCAAGTCCAGTCGGAGATCAGCGCGCGCCGGCTGGAGCGCAGGATCGGGCAACGCATGCGCGTTCTCGTGGACGAATCCGGCGACGAGGGCGCGATCGCACGGTCGGCCGGGGATGCGCCGGAGATCGACGGCAACGTAATCATCGAGGGCTGTGCGCACCTCAAGCCGGGCGACTGGGCTGAAGTGAAAATCACCGGTTCGGACGAGCACGATCTGTATGCCGAACTCGCGGATGCAAAGGTCGGCGTTCCACGCGCGAGGAAACCGGCGAAGTCCGCACGGGTCAAACAGAGCCGCTGACCGATAAGGTCGTTGATGCTGCATCACGTGAACGCCGACGGGGTATTCCCCGTGTAAAGGCGCTCCGGACAACAGGAGGCAACCATGTCGCAACGTGAAGTGGTGGTTCTCGCGGGCGTGCGTACCGCGATCGGTGGGTACGGCGGCTCGCTGAAGGACATCCCGCCGACGAAACTTGGCGCGATCTGCGTGAAAGATGTCGTGGGTCGTGCAGGGATCGACCCCGCGCGTGTCGGCCATGCCGTGTTCGGCAGCGTGATTCACGGTGAAGCGCGCGACATGTACCTGTCTCGCGTCGCAGCGATCGATGGCGGCCTGCCGGTCGGCACGCCCTGCCTGACGGTGAACCGGCTCTGCGGCAGCGGCCTGCAGGCGATCGTGTCGGCCTCCCAGCACATCCTGCTCGGCGACTGCGATGTAACGCTTGCGGGCGGTGCCGAAAGCATGAGCCGTTCATCCTATATTCTGCCTGCCGCACGCTGGGGTCAGCGCATGGGCGATGCCACGGTTGTCGATATGATGACCGCCGCATTGCACGACCCCTTCGGAAGCGGCCACATGGGGATCACCGCCGAGAACATCGCAGTCAAGTACGGCATCACGCGCGAGGAGCAGGATGCGTTCGCGCTCGAATCGCATCGCCGCGCGTCTACCGCGATCAGGGCGGGGTACTTCAAGGGACAGATCGTTCCCGTCGATGTGAAATCCAAGAAAGGTCCGGTTGCGTTCGATACCGACGAACACACACGCCATGACGCAAGCGCCGAGGACTTCGCCCGGCTGAAGGCGGTGTTCAAGAAGGACGGCACCGTCACCGCGGGCAATGCGTCGGGCATCAACGACGCGGCCGCTGCCGTCATGCTGATGGAGGCGGGCGCCGCTGCGAAGGAGGGCCTGAAGCCGATGGCGCGACTCGTGGCGTACGCCCATGCGGGCGTGGAGCCGCAGCTTATGGGTCTTGGTCCGATTCCTGCCGTTCGCCGCGTTTTCGAAAAGTCGGGTCTCAAGCCCTCCGACATGGACGTAATCGAATCCAACGAGGCGTTTGCGGTTCAGGCGATGGCGGTGACGCGCGATCTCGGACTTGACCCGGCGAAGGTCAACGCCAACGGCGGCGCCGTCGCGCTCGGCCACCCCATCGGCGCCACCGGCTGCATACTCACCGTCAAGGCCTTGTATGAGCTTCAGCGCACCTCGAAGCGCTATGCACTGGTCACTATGTGCATCGGCGGCGGCCAGGGCATCGCGGCGATTTTCGAGCGGATCTAAGCCGCCGCAAGTTGGTGGCCGGTATGATGTTCCGGTACCGGCGATCAGGTGAATCGATTGCTATTGATTATCGATGTCGTCGTCGGTGCAGTCGTCGTGATGCAGATTCGCTTCCGACGCAGCCGCCTCGCCGGTGACCCCGCCGATGCGGCCATCACGCCGCGGCTCGGTCATCCCGGCTTGCTCGCATGTCAACGCGGGACCGAGGCTACGGCTGAGGGCCGTGCTGCGGCCATGCGTGAATTTCAGATGATCGAACGCGCCTTGCTCGGTTCATTTGTGCGTCGCGGCTGCGCGTTGCTCCCCGGATCGCGCACCGGTCTTGTGGGACGGATAAAAACGCTGCAACATGCACTACTGTACCGTTACGTACAACCCGGGAGAGTCATTGATGCAAGCTTTGGCACGCACGATCGCCGCTTCCTTTCTGCTGACGACCGTCCTGGTCTCGGGCTCTTTCGCACAGTCGTATCCTGCGAAGCCGGTAAAGGTTCTTGTGACATTCGCTGCGGGCGGCGCGGTGGATGTTCTCGGTCGCGCCATGGCGCAGTCCCTGTCGGCGAGTTTTGGTCAGTCGTTCGTGGTCGAGAATCGCCCGGGAGTAGGTGGCCTGATCGCGCTCGATGCGGCGGCCAAGTCTCCACCGGACGGTTACACCCTGGTCGTCGGGTCCGGCGGACCGCTGACCATCAGCCCTGCGTTGTTTCGCGATCGTGGCTTTGACCCCGTAAAGCAACTCGATCCGATCGTCCTGTTCACGAATACGAAGATCGTCGTGCTCGCACGAGCTGACCTGAAGGCGTCGACACCTGCTGACGTGGTTTCGATATCGAAGTCCGGTGCCGAGCCGTTGACCATGGCCTCCGCTGGCAGCGGGAGCATCCTGCATCTGATCGGCGAATACTTCCAGGGCAACACGGGCGTCAAATGGACCCATGTGCCGTACAAGGGAAGCGGACCCGCCTTTGCGGATCTCGTCGCGCGACGCGTGGACCTGATGTTCGATGCGTTGCCCACGGCGCTTCCTTACCTCAAATCCGGTCAGATCAAGGCCCTGGCCGTCACATCGCGCAAGCGCTCGGCCCAACTCCCCGATACACCCACGCTGGAGGAGCTCGGTTTCAGCGGCTTTGCGGATATCGGTTCGTGGAGTTCGCTGATGGCCCCGAAAGGAACGCCGCGCGATGTCGTCATGCGTCTGAATCAGGAACTCAACCGCGCGCTCAAGACGCCGGATATGCTCAACCGGCTCAATTCAATGGACGCCGAACCCGAAGGTGGGGAACCCGAACGCGTCACGCAGCTCGTGTCGAGTGAACTCGCGCGCTGGACCCGGATTATTCAGGCAGCAGGGCTCAAGGCGGAATGAACGCAGTCGGGTGACAAGACAGGTATGCAGATTTCAGGAGAGATTGGGAAATGAACAGCGTATCCGCCGGATACTGTGACGACGAACTCCGGATTCCCGAGCATCCGGTGGATGATCCCGCGTGCTGGAAATCGGCCGACCTGCAGCACACCACCGAATGGCAGTACCGGCTCAACCGTGCCGAAGTGGCTGACCTCGATGCGGCCCTTGCCCTTGTACGTGCAAAAGGGCTTGCGGCGATGCAGGTCACGCGAGCGGATTTTCCGCTGCCTGTCCTTGGGGCGAGATTGGCCGAAATCCGGCGGGAGGTGCTTGACGGTCGTGGTTTCGTGCTTGTTCGCGGCGTCCCGGTCGAACGCTACTCCCGCGAAGACGCGACTCTCGTGTACTGGGGGATCGGGGTGCACATCGGCTTTCCGGTCTGCCAGAACGCCCGAGGCGAAATGATCGGCCATGTACTGGATCTGGGCGCGCGTTCAGCGGTGTCCAATCCGTTGGACTCGAGCGCGGAGCGGAAGATATTTCTCCATCCGACGCATCGCAGCTACATGAGCAACGAGCGGCTTTCATACCATTCCGACTTCGCCGATGTGATCGGCCTGTTCTGTCTCAGCCCGGCAAAGTCCGGCGGTGAAAGCAAGATCGTCAGCTCCATCGCCGTTCACAACGAGATTCACCGGCGCAGACCGGATCTGCTGCAGATTCTCTATCAACCCGTGTGGGTCGATCGGCGGGGCGAGATACCTGCCGGTGCGAGGCCGTACTACCGGATGCCGATATTCTCGATCACCGCCGGCAGGCTGACAGCGTATTACGCTGGCGGCCATATGAAAACCACCGCCCAGTACAAGGAACTGCCGCCGCTCAATGCGGGCCAGAAGGAGGCGATGAAACTGGTCGATGATCTCGTCAACGATCCCGAGTTTCACCTGAGCATGATCATGGAGCGTGGCGACATCCAGTTCATCAACAACCATACCGTGCTGCACTCGCGCACCGCCTACGAGGACTTCGACGATCCGGCGCTCAAGCGGCATCTCTTGCGTCTGTGGCTGGTCACGCCGGCAGGCAGGCCTTTGCCGCACTGGCATTACGAGCGGTACGGCGCCGGTCGACGGGGCGGCATTTATGTGCCGGGTGTTGTGGAGACGATTTCGATCGAGCCGATTCCGCTGGAGCCAGACTGAGACCGGACGGCGCGATATGCGCACTGTCTAGTGCAGCCCGCGCACGAACTCCTCGACTCCGCGCAGGATCATCTCCACCGCAACCGCGGTCAGCACCAGACCCATCAGCCGTTCCAACGCGGCAAGCCCGCGCTCGCCGATTGCACGCGCTATCCGGTTCGCGAACAGCATCGCCGCGAGCGTCACCGCCATGGCGACCGCAACCGCGGCGGTCCATTCGAGCACGCGTTGCGGTGCGCGTGACGCAAGCAGGATCACTGTCGCAATCGCGGTCGGTCCGGCGATCGAGGGAATGGCCAGCGGTACGATGAAGGGCTCGCCCGCGGGGGCATCGCCGAAGGCGCTGTTGCCCGATCGGAACACCATGTGCAGCGCGATCACGAACAGGATCACGCCGCCTGCGATATTCAGCGAACGGTCCGACACCCCAAGCAGCGTGAGCAGCGGGTCGCCCGCGAATATGCAGATGATAAGCACCGCCAGCGCAATCGCGCACTCGCGCAGGATCACCCGCAGGCGGCGCGCCGGATCCACCGGCTTGAGCAAGGCGACGAACAGGGGAATATTGCCCAGCGGGTCGGTGACCAGCAGCAGGATCACCACCGCCGAGCCAAACGAATAATCCATGCTATTTGGCAGGTGAGCGGTGGTTGCGGCTAATCAGCCAGGTTCCGGCCACAACGATAATCCCCATCCCCGCAAGTGACATCCCGTCGGGAAAATCGTCGAACACCAGATAGCCGAGGACGAGCGCCATGACCAGTTGCGCATACACAAAGGGTGCGACAACGGGGGCTGGCGCGAGCGAAAAGGCCCTGATCAGAAAATAATGGCTGATGCTTCCGGAGATGCCAAGCGATGCGAACAGCAGGCCGTCGTTGAGATCCTTCAGCGGAGTCCAGTGAAATGGCGCAACGAAACTCAGGATTACCGCGCCGATCAGCGCGGACAGGAACAGCGTACTCACCGAACTGTCGATGCCCGCAAGCTTGCGGGTGATGATCTGGTAGCCCGCAAAGCAGAACGCGGTCGCCAGCGGCCAGAGGGCGTTCCACGTGAATACGCCGCTGCCGGGGCGAATGATCAGTAGAGTGCCGAGGAATCCGAGTGAAAGCGCGATCCAGGTCGAGGTATTCGCGCGCTCGCCCAGCAGTGGCACCGCAAGCACCGCCACGAGCACTGGTGAAAGAAACGCGATAGCCGAGGCTTCGGCCTGGGGCATCAGCGAAAGCGACTTGAAGAACACGAAGGTTGCGAGCGTCAGTACCAGGCCGCGTGTGAATTGCAGGGCCGGGCGCCGTGTGCGCACGAGATCGAGGCCGAGCCGTGGCGCGAGCAGAAGCAGCATGAACAGCACGTGAAACGCATAACGCGCCCAGACCACCTGGTAGACCGGGTAGCTTTTCGTCAAATACTTGCCGGTGGTGTCGAGGACTGAAATCAAGCTCACCCCGAGGAGCATCAGCAGGATGCCCTGGAGGTGGCGTGCTCGCTCGGCGGCGTTATGGGAGGGGCTCACGGAGTCCGGAACTGTAGATGCGCAAACAACGTTGCGAAAAATCACGCCGCAGAAACAGAAACGCCGCCCGTCAGGGTTGCGCGGGCGGCGGAGTCAGGCGGTCATTCTATCCCGGGAGCCCGGGTGGGCGGTGTGCGTCAGAGCGGCAGGGAGCGTCGCCACGCCTCGCGAACGGCCGCGAGCCGGACCATCGGCTGCACCAGAAGCCTTCGTGCGATGCCCGCAACGGATTCCGACGAGCGCGGGTTGTGAAGCCAGCGGAAGGGTGAATCGCCGTGAACTCCTGCGAGCAGCAGTGCAGGCAGCAACAGCGCGGCACGCTCGTTGGTGTGTTCGGGCACTTCCCAGCTGACGCGTTGCGCATACGCGGCACAAAGGTTGTCGAAGGCGGCCAGCGCACGGTCGCGCCACTGCGGGCGGTCGGCGGCAAGCGCGAGCAGGTGCGAGAGCACCAGCGCGAGATCGAATGCGGGGTCGCCATAGGTGGCGAACTCCGCGTCGATCAGGACAGGGCCTTTCGGTCCGATCAGTATGTTGTCGGGGGCGGGATCACCGTGGATCAGCGCCACGCGCATGCCGCCAAGCGAAAGCGCGAGCTGTCGCAATTGTGAGCCGACGCCGGGCTGGCGTTCCGCGGTCACGATGAACAGCGGCTCGATCCGGTGCGCAAGAAATGCCTTGCGCGTATCGAAGCGTTGCGACACCGCTATGTTGTTCGCCGTCGCGGCGTGCAGCCGGCCGAGCAGGCGTCCGACTTCGCCCGCGGAAGTCGGCGAGATATCGCCTTCGAGCAGTCGCGAGAGCCAGCCGGGATGCGATTCCGGCGCAAGGTATTCAGTGCAGAACATGCCGGGAAGCTCACCCTGGATTTCCGGAATTGCCTCGTCCGCAACCGCGTGCGCGAGCTTGAACCACGCGGTTTCAGCGCGCGCGCGCGCCGCCGAGGTGTCGGCTTCCTCGCTGGGATCATGTCGCGGGCGCTTCAGGCAGATCGCTCCCCAGCCCAGATCGACCCGAAAAATATCCGATCGCTTGCCGCCCAACCGTGTGAAGCGCGCGGAGTCGCCCGGGGCAAGCAGATTCATGCGCGTCAGGGCATCGTTCAGGTCTGTCGGCGAATCGCCGCTTTCGTCGATTCCCGCAACCCGGACTCGAGCCTTCAGTGGCGCCCTGTTCTGTAAATCCCTGAAATTAGTGGCTAAAGTATTCATGCGATTCGCCGGTGGGCCGTGGATGCCCAAGCTATTCGCATGGACCATGCCATGCGCCGGTGATCAGTCGAACCACCCTCCCCGAACAGGAAGGGGCAAAGCGGCTATTCCGCGCGCAATTGCGGGAACAGGATCACGTCGCGGATCGACGGGCTGTCGGTGAAAAGCATCGCAAGGCGATCGATGCCGATGCCTTCGCCCGCGGTCGGCGGCAGGCCGTGTTCCAGCGCGCGGATGTAATCCGCATCGTAGAACATCGCCTCGTCGTCGCCGCCCGTTTTGGCCTTCGCCTGTTCCTCAAAGCGTGCGGCCTGGTCCTCGGCGTCGTTCAACTCGGAAAAGCCATTGGCCATCTCCCGGCCGGTGATATAGAGCTCGAACCGGTCGGTTACTTCCGGATGCTCGTCATTGCGACGGGCAAGCGGCGAGACTTCGGCGGGATAGTCGACTATGAAGGTCGGCTGGATCAGCTTGGTCTCGGTGGTTTCCTCGAACAGAGCAAGTTGCAGTGCACCGACGCCCGCGCCCTTGTGCGGTTTTCCGCCGGCGCGCTGTATTGCTTCCTGCAGCCAGTTGCGGTCGGCGAGGTTGGCTTCGCTGATCTCCGGGTTGTACTTTCGGATCGCCTCGGGTGCGGTGAGCCGTGCGAAGGGCGCGCCAAGGTCGATGACGTCGCCACCGTACGGAACCTTGGTGGTACCGAGTACCTTCGTTGCCACCGTGCGAAGCATCTCCTCGGTGAAGTCCATGAGGTAGCGGTAATCGCGATACGCCTCGTAGAACTCGATCATCGTGAATTCGGGGTTGTGCCGCGTCGAGATACCTTCGTTGCGGAAATTGCGGTTGATCTCGAACACGCGCTCGAAACCGCCCACTACCAGCCGCTTGAGGTACAGCTCGGGCGCAATGCGAAGGAACATCTGCATGTCGAGCGCGTTGTGATGTGTGACGAATGGCTTTGCATTGGCGCCGCCGGGAATTGGCTGCATCATCGGCGTCTCGACCTCGAGGTAGCCGCGTCCGACCATGAAGGCGCGGATTTCCTGGATCAGGCGGCTGCGCACCTGGAAGGCACGGCGGGTGTCCTCGTTCATGATCAGATCGACATAGCGGTGCCGGTATTTCTGCTCCTGGTCGGCGAGGCCGTGGAACTTGTCCGGCAGGGGGCGCAGCGACTTGGTGAGAAGTCGCAGGCCTGATACGCGCACCGACAATTCGCCGGTCTTGGTCTTGAACAGCGTGCCGCACGTGCCAAGTATGTCGCCGAGGTCCCAGTGCTTGAACGCAGCGTGCACCGCCTCGCCCGCGGCATCGTTGGTGACGAATATCTGGATTCGCCCGCTCGAATCCTGCAGCGTCGCGAAGCTCGCCTTGCCCATCACGCGCTTGAGCATCATGCGCCCGGCGATCGTGACCTCAATCGCCTTCGCCTCGAGTACCTCGCCGGCGAGTTGTCCGTAGGTCGAATGCAGATCGGCCGCGAAATGCTCGCGCCGGAAGTCGTTCGGAAAGGCGATGCCCGACTTTCGCAACTCGGCGAGCTTTGCGCGTCGCTCCGCGATGATCTGGTTCTCGTCCTGATGCGGCTGATCGTGTTCTGACATGGTGCCGGGCACTCTAAAAAGATAAGGCAATGTAACCGCAGATGAACGCAGATGGACGCAGATAACTTTCGATGCTTTTTGAAGTTGCCTTTATCCGCGTTTATCTGCATTCATCTGCGGTTAAAAAAGATGCTTGTCTGCGGATCCTCAAACGCCCTGTTTCAGGCTGGCGCTGATGAATACATCCAGGTCGCCGTCGAGCACGCCCTGGGTGTTGCCGATCTCGACGTTGGTGCGAAGGTCCTTGATACGCGACTGGTCGAGCACGTAGGAGCGGATCTGGTGGCCCCAGCCGATGTCGGTCTTGGAGTCTTCCTTTTTCTGCGCCTCGTCCTGCCGCTTGCGCAATTCAAGCTCGTACAGCTTGGACTTGAGCATCGCCATCGCCTCGGCCCGGTTGCGGTGCTGCGAGCGGTCGTTCTGGCACTGCACCACGATGTTGGTGGGCAGGTGGGTGATGCGCACCGCCGACTCGGTCTTGTTCACGTGCTGGCCGCCCGCACCCGAGGCGCGATAGACGTCGATGCGCAGATCGGCCGGATTGATGTCGACCTCGATGTTGTCGTCCACCTCGGGGTAGGCGAACACGCTTGCAAACGAGGTATGCCGCCGCGCGTTCGAGTCGAAGGGGGACTTTCGCACCAGCCGATGCACGCCGGTCTCGGTGCGCAGGTGCCCGTAGGCATAGCTTCCGGTGAGCTTTAGCGTCGCGCTCTTGATGCCCGCGACTTCACCGTCGGATTCTTCCAGGACTTCCACCTTGAAGCCCTTTTTCTCCGAATAGCGCAGGTACATGCGCTCGAGGATGCGCGCCCAGTCCTGCGCCTCGGTGCCGCCCGAGCCCGCCTGGATGTCGACGAAGCAGTTGGCCGGGTCGAGCGGGTCGTTGAACATGCGCCGGAACTCAAGCCCTTCGACCGTCTTGCCGACGTCTGCCACATCGGATTCGATAGACACCAGCGTCCCGTCGTCGTTTTCCTCGCGTGCCATGTCGAACAGCTCCTTGGCATCGGCCAGGTGCTGCGCCACATCAGTGAGCGTGGTGACGATGTCTTCGAGCTGCTTTTTCTCGCGGCCAAGGTCCTGGGCGCGCTTGGCGTCGTCCCAGACGGCGGGGTTCTCGAGTTCGCGGGCGACTTCCGCTAGGCGTATCTGCTTTGAATCGTAGTCAAAGATACCTCCGCAGCTCTACGGCGCGAAGGTCAAGATCGGACAGACGATTGGCGAGGAGGTTGAGGCGTTCTGCTTCCATGGCGGGCTTCGGTAAAACGGAAATTATATAGGGCGCGCCCCGCGAAGGAGCCGCCCGATGGTGTGAGCCGGTGTGATCCGGCTTGTTCCAGCGTATTCGGCGCACGCGCGGCCTCGCCCGGACAAGCGCCTTTACACGTGATTGCGGCGATCCTGAGACCTCCGCAATGTTCATCCGCACTGTTTATCAATCGGCGGGAAGCGGCGCGATTACCGCGCCGATCCTGCCTGATTTTCCGGTTTCTTCTCAGTAACCGGCCAGCGCGCGCTGGGTGCGCAGGTATTCATTACGCTTGGAGCGGGCCAGCTTCTCGATTTCAAGCATGCTCGCGTTCTCGGCGGAGTCCGAGGCGACGGTCGATTCCAGCAACAGTTTGTCGAGAAATTCGTGCAGACTGAATCGTTGTTCGGACGCGGCGGGGAGGCCGTTGAGTGTTCCAGGAGTTGCAGTGTTCATGATCTTTCCTTTCGTGTGTGTCAGGCTATGTTTGCCTTTTCGTGTGACTAGAGTATTACTGCACTGCAGCAATATCCAATCGTTTGTTCTAATATGACTTATCGGGATTACCGATCGGGATATTGTGCGAACGCACAATAAACCGGTGACCGGTGATAACTACGGATAATCATGGACTTGCATCATCTCAGAAGCTTTGTTGCCGTGGCCCAGGCCGGCCACGTCACCCGCGCCTCGGAAAAACTTCATCTCAGCCAGCCCACGGTGAGCGGCCATTTGCGGGCGCTCGAGGGGGATCTCGGGGTCACCCTGTTCGAGCGTATGTCCTCCGGCGTCAGCCTGACCCATGCGGGCCGGCTGCTACTCGAGGATGCGGAAAAGGTCCTCGCCAGTGCCCAGGCGCTTCGCGACCACGCGCGCGCGATCGGCGGCACGCTCGATGCGCGCCTGCGCATCGGCACCATCCTTGACCCTGCCTACCTGCGCTTGGGCGACCTGCTCGCGGTGATGCGCGAGCGCTATCGCCTGATCGAGGTGGAACTGCACCTCGCGGTCTCGGGCGTGGGCCTGGAGAAAGTGAAAAACGGCGAACTCGACGCCGCCTTCCTGCTCGGAGACCCGGACGACACGGACGTGCGCGCCATTCCGCTCGAGCCGATCCGCTATGTCATCGCGGCGCCCGCGGCATGGCGTTCGCGGCTGAAGGACTGGGATTCGCTTGCCCGAGAAACCTGGATCCTGCCGCCACCGCAGGGCACCCTGCACCAGATGGCGCGCGAGCTGTTGCGTTCGCACCGGCTCACACCCGCGAGCGTGATGGAGTCCGACCAGGAATCGGCGATTCTCAATCTGGTGGCCTCGGGCGTGGGCATCACGCTGATGCGTGAACCGCTCGCGCGCGAGCGCGAGGCCGCGGGTGAAATCTTCATCTGGCCCGAAGGCGACACGCGCACGACGCTCGTACTCTGCTATCCCGCGGCGCGCGAGGCAAGCCCGGAAATTCTTGCGCTGGTGCGCGCGGTCGAGGATGTGTGGGGCAAGAAGACCGGCGCACGACGACCGATCGCCGAAGGCGCCTGAGTCATCCCGGGTGATTCCGGTCCTACTTGATCCGCGACGCGGCGTATTCCTCGGCGATCCGGTCCTCGAAATAGGCCACCGGCGAGGGCGCGGACATCAGGCCGCGATAGATGTCGGGCGCCACGTCCATGTAGGCGCTGATCTTTCCGTCGCTGAACTCGATCTCCAGCGTCCGTGTCTTGTCGTCATAGCCGGCGGAACGTATGCGGCTTGAACTGATGCGTTTGCGTTCCATGAATCACTCCTTGGCAGACTGTGATTTTGCACGCATCTGCCCGGTTCCGGGGGGCGCCGCCCGTGATTCCGGGGCCTCGGCATGCTCGATCACCAGTTGCACGCTGTCCACGCCGTTCCAGGTGTTCACCGACAGCCGGTAGGCGGCGCGCAGCACCGCGGGGCTGGGTTCGGCGAAATTGAACCGCATCGCCTCGATCATGCGGCCCTCGCGGCGCAGTTTCAGCTTGAGGTGCTTCTCGCCGACTATGCGCTGGTTCACCACTTCGAAGTCGTCGCAGAACAGCGGCTGCGGAAAGCCCTGGCCCCAGATGCGCTCATCGATGATCCGCGCGGTGTCGAGGCTCATGTAGGGCGGCTCGAGCGATCCGTCGGTCTCGATCGTGCGCGACAGGTCCGCGGCTGACACCGTTTCGCCGACCACCTTCTCGAAGGCTTGCGCAAAACGCTCGAATTCGCTCTCGCGGATCGTGAGCCCCGCCGCCGCCGCGTGGCCGCCGAATCGCAGTATCAATCCCGGTTCGCGTTTGGACACCAGATCCAGCGCATCGCGCAGATGCAGGCCGGGAATCGATCGTCCGGAGCCGCGGATTTCGCCCTCCACGTCCGACGCCCGCGCGAACGCGATCACCGCGCGGTGGTGGCGTTCCTTCAGCCGTCCCGCGACGATGCCCACCACGCCCGCATGCCAGCGCGAATCGAAGAGCGACAGGGCGAATTTGTCGCCGGGGTCCACCGTGTCGAGCAGCATCTCCGCCTGTGCCTGCATCTCGGCCTCGATGCTGCGCCGTTCGCGGTTGAAATCGTCCAGCACCCGCGCGCATTCGAGCGCCTTGGCCTCGTCGTCGGTGGCAAGGCACTCGATGCCAAGGCTCATGTCATCCAGCCGGCCGGCGGCATTCACCCGCGGTCCAAGCACGAAGCCGAGATCGAAGCTCGCCACGCGGCGCGGGTCGCGCCCGGCGACCGCGAACAGCGCGCGTATGCCCGGTTGCATCCGTCCGGCGCGCATGCGCTTGATGCCCTGGCCCACCAGCACCCGGTTGTTGCGATCCAGCTTCACCACGTCGGCCACCGTGCCGAGCGCAACCAGATCCAGCAGATCGGCGAGTTGCGGCTCCTCGCGACCAGCAAACGCACCGCGCTTTCGCAGTTCCGCGCGCAGCGCGAGCATCACGTAGAACATCACGCCCACGCCCGCGATCGATTTGCTGGCAAAGCCGCAGCCGGGCTGGTTCGGATTCACTATCGCGTTGGCCACCGGCAGGGTGGGGCCGGGCAGGTGGTGGTCGGTGATCACCACGTCGATGCCCAGGGTTCGTGCGGCGGCAACGCCGTCCACGCTCGCGATGCCGTTGTCCACCGTCACGATCACCGCGGGCTTGCGCTGCGCGGCGACCGCGACGATCTCCGGCGTGAGGCCGTAGCCGAATTTCTGCCGGTTGGGCACGAGGTAGGAAACATCGGCACCGAAGGCGCGCAGCGCGCGCAGCCCGACCGCGCAGGCGGTGGCGCCGTCGCAGTCGTAGTCGGCAACGATCATGATCGGCTCGCGCCGGTCGATAGCATCGGCAAGCCGTGTCGCGGCGTCGCCAATGCCAAGCAGTCCGTCGGGCGGCAGCAGCGTGCCGAGCGCCTCGTCGATCTCGCTTCGAGCGCTCACCCCGCGCGAGGCGTACAGACGCGCGAGCACCGGGTGCATGCCTTCCTTGATCAGCTTTTCCGTCACGTTGGGCGGGATGCGGCGCTTGACGATCGCGCTCATCGTGTTTCGTCCGGTTCGTTTCGGGGCATCCAAGCAGCGATTGGTCGCGGTCGGCGCCAGAAACGCCGCAGGTCGCCGCGGGTGTTCTCCACGCTGAGGAGTTCGTCGCCCGTGACCAGATGAATGGTCAGCATGCCGATGCGCTCGCGGCGGAGTGCGACGGTGAGCGGCTGCATCCAGTCGAGTTCGAGCGCATCTGCGTCCGCGTGCTCGTGGATCACGAGCGTCACGCCGTCAGCCGTCTGGTCGAGCATCGGCTGCGCTCCAGCCGGCGGTGCCGCGTGACGCGCGCCCGAGGTAGCGGCAAGTCCCGTGGCGAGCGGCGACTCCGCGAACACCGAGCGCAGCGGCCGGCCTTCGTCTTTCGACTCGCGTCCGCCGCCCCACAGCCAGACGCCGTTGACCGGCAGCGCGCCACGCGCTTCGCGGGCGATATTCAGCGGGTGTTCGAACAACAGCATCTGAAGTTCATTCATCAGCGAATGCCAGCCGAGCGAGTCATCCGTCGCGGCTCCGAGTTCGATACCGCGGGCGAGCACCTCGGCAAGCGGCGCGGGGCTGCCCGCGGGCGGCGACTCGATGCGCGCATACCAGCGATCCGGCCGTAGCGGAAACACCTGCAGCACGCCGCTGAAATGCGTGTTGATTACTTCTGCGAAGCCTTCGGCCTCTTCGCGGCCGAGCGCAAGCGCGCGCGCTCCGGTTACGCCCACCTGCGTGTTGCCGGCGGCCAGGTGCACCGGGTCGGCATGCACCCAGTACGCATCGCCCGGATCACCGCCGTCTCCGCGCAGCGCAAACGGCGCCGAGGGAAGCGAGCCGTCGGTGTCGATGCCAAAGCCCTCGAGCAGCCAGCGATCGAGCGAGGTCCAGGGCGTGTGGGTTCGCCTGCCCCGGACGAGCAGTTTCCCGAACGCGGGATGGCGCGCCCCGGTCGCGGGCGGCGGGGCGAAACCGGTGATCAGCAGTCGCACATGCATGGCGCGCGAGTCTACACCCGGTGACAGGCCGCATCGCCTGCGCGGTGAGCCTCCGCATGCGTTGTCGAGGGGGCGTTTTTCATTGCGAGCCTGCTCTATGGCACACTCCACGGGTGCAATACGAATGGCTCGTCGGTCTGCGGTACACGCGCGCCCGCAAGGACAGCAGCGGCCGCAACCCCTTCATCTCCATCATCTCCGGAATTTCGATGCTCGGCATTGCGCTCGGCGTCGCGGCGCTGATCGTCGTGCTGTCGGTGATGAACGGTTTCCAGAAGGAGTTGCGCGCCCGCATCCTGGGTGTCGCCTCCCACATCCAGATCTCCGGTGCGGAGTCGCGCCTTCGCGACTGGAAGGGCATTGCCGACGGTGCGGTGAAGAATCCGGAGGTCCTCGCCGCTGCGCCGTACGTGAACGCGCAGGCGATGCTCTCCTTCGATGGCCTGGTGCGCGGCACGATCGTGCGTGGCATCGTCCCCGAGCTAGAAGGCAAGGTGGCGGAACTTGGCGAGCACATGAAGGCGGGCAGCCTCGCCCTTCTGCGTCCGGGGGAGTTCGGCATCGTGCTCGGCTCGGAGCTCGCGCGGGCGCTCGCAATCCGCGTGGGCGAGCAGGTGACGCTGATCGCGCCGCAGGGCCTGGTCACGCCCGCCGGCGTGCTGCCCCGGCTGAAGCAGTTCCGCGTCGTCGGAACGTTTGAAATCGGCATGTTCGAATACGACTCGGGCCTCGCGCTGGTGCATATCGAGGATGCGCAGCGCATCTACCAGCTGGGCGAGGATGTCTCGGGCGTGCGGCTCAAGCTGCAGGACCTGTTCCGGGCGCGCGAGGTGGCGCGCGACCTGTTGAAGACGCTCGGTCGCGACGTGCACCTCACCGACTGGACACGCAGCCACGCCAACTTCTTTCGCGCGGTGCAGATCGAGAAGAACGTGATGTTCATCATCCTGATGCTGATCGTCGCGGTGGCGGCGTTCAACATCGTCTCCACCCTGGTGATGGCGGTCACCGACAAGCGCGCCGACATCGCCATCCTGCGCACGCTGGGTGCCACGCCCGGTTCGATCATGAAGATCTTCATGGTGCAGGGCGCGCTGATCGGCATATTCGGCACCTTCATCGGCGTGACGGGCGGCGTTCTGCTCGCGATCAACATCGATGTGGTGGTGCCTTTCCTCGAGCGTCTGCTGAGTGTGCAGTTCCTCGCCAAGGAGGTGTACTACATCAGCGAGCTGCCCTCGGACCTGCAGCAAAGCGATGTGCTCACCATCGGTCTGGTGTCGCTGTTGCTGTCGCTGATTGCCACGCTCTACCCGAGCTGGCGCGCCTCGCGCATCAACCCGGCGGAGGCGCTGCGCTATGAGTGATGCCGCATCGTCGGTGCTTAGCTGCCGCGGCCTCACCAAGACCTACCATCAGGGCCGCACGCCGGTGCCGGTGCTGGCGAATCTGGATTTCGACATTGCGACGGGCGAACTCGTGTCGATCATCGGTTCCTCCGGCAGCGGCAAGAGCACCTTCCTCCATTTGCTCGGCGGGCTGGATGCGCCGACCTCGGGCGAAGTCACGGTCCAGGGCAAGCGAATGGACGGGCTTGGCGAGGCGGCGCGTAGTCATGTGCGTAACGCGGCGCTCGGTTTCGTCTACCAGTTCCATCATCTGCTCGCGGAATTCACCGCGCTGGAAAACGTCGCCATGCCGCTGCTCATCCGGCGCATGCCGCGCGAGCAGGCGCTCGAGGCGGCACGCGAGATGCTGACCGCCGTCGGCCTTGCCGCGCGGGTCATGCACACGCCGGGAGAACTCTCGGGCGGCGAACGCCAGCGTGCGGCGGTGGCGCGCGCGCTGGTGACGCGGCCTGCCTGCGTGCTCGCGGACGAGCCCACCGGCAACCTCGACCGGCAGAACGCGGATGCGGTGTTCGACCTGATTCTCGAGCTGAACAATCGCTTGTCCACCAGCTTCATCATCGTCACCCATGAACCGGCGCTCGCCTCGCGCGCGCACCGCATTCTGCGACTCCAGGACGGAGTTCTCGGGCCGGCGTAGGCGGGTCGGGAGCGCGCGTCGTCCATGACCGTTGAACCAGTTCTGTACTCCAATCGCCCGCTTTCACTCGTCGGCTAAGGGCTTCTTAAATAAATGTTAAACATTAATTCCGGATACATGGGGAATGCATCGTGAGCGTCAGGGTGCGTCCGGACATGCTCCGTCGTTGGCGCGTTCCGCTGCTTGCCGTCGCGGTCGCGTTCGTCGTCTGGGCAATCTCGCTCGCGGTGGGCAGCATCCCGATCCTTCCGGGCCAGATGCTGGATATCTTCACCGGCGCTGAAACCGGGCTGCCGAGCCGCATCCTGTTCGAGCTGCGCATTCCGCGTGCGGGCGCCGCGTTCGCCACCGGCGGGCTGCTCGCGATCTCCGGCGCACTGATCCAGGTTCTGATCCGCAACCCGCTCGGCGATCCCTATGTGCTCGGCATCTCCGGCGGCTCGGCGGTGTTCGCGCTAGCCGCGATTGCGTTGGGGCTGGGTAGCGGCTGGATCGAGGCGGGTGCCTTCTGCGGGGCGATGCTCTCGATGACCCTCGTCTTTGCGCTTGCCTCCAGCGGCGGACGCTGGAGCACCACGCGCCTCTTGCTCACCGGGGTGATCGTCGGCTCCGGCTGGGGCGCGATCATCACCCTGATCCTGTCGGTTGCGCCGGACGCCAAGCTGCGCAGCATGCTGTTCTGGATGATCGGCGATATGAGCGGCGTCGCCACGAGCGTGCCCTCGTGGATCGCGCTTGCGGTCGGCCTGCCCTGTGCCCTCGTCATCGCGAAGGACCTGAACGTGCTCGCGCGCGGCGAACTCTCCGCGGCCTCGCTCGGGGTGAACGTGCGCGCGCTGCACGGCGCGGTGTACGTGCTCGCGGCACTGATGACCGCGATTTCGGTGACCACCGCCGGATCGGTGGGCTTTGTCGGTCTCGTCGTCCCGCACATGCTGCGGCTATCCGGCGTGGGCGACATGCGCATCCTCTTGCCGACTGCGGCGCTGATCGGAGGCTCGGTGCTGCTGCTTGCCGACACGATCGCGCGCAGCGTAATCGCGCCGCAGCAGTTGCCGGTTGGCGTGATCACCGCGTTGATCGGCATTCCGGTTTTCCTGTATTTGCTAAGGCGACGCGCATGAGCGGTGCCGTTACCGACGAAGCGACGCGCATGAGCGGTGCCGTTACCGACGAAGCGACGCGCATGAGCGCCGCAGTTACGACTGGCGCCGACGACAGCATCCTGTCCGCGTCCGGACTGGACATCTCGATTGGCGGCAAGTCGGCGTGCATTGCACTCGACCTGTCCATTCGGTCGGGCGAGTTCTGGGGCGTGCTCGGCACCAACGGCGTGGGCAAGACCACGCTGCTGCTTTCGCTCATCGGCCTGCGCGAACCGCAGGCGGGTGTCATCCGGCTGCTCGGCCGCGATATGCGCGAACTTGGCCGGCGCGAGGTCGCGCGCAAGGTCGGCATCATGTTCCAGGACGCGGAGAACGGCCTGCCGGCGACGGTGATGCAGACCGCACTCGAAGGCCGGCATCCGCATCTCGACCGCTTCAAATGGGAAAGCGTCGAGGACGAGCGCCTCGCGCGCGCGGCGCTCGAGGAAATGGGCATCGAGTCGCTCGCAGCCCGCTCGACGCAAACGCTCTCGGGCGGCGAGCGCCGTCTGCTGTCCGCGGCGACGCTCTTCACCCAGGACCCGCTGCTTATGGCGCTCGACGAGCCGAACTCGCATCTCGACCTGCACCAGCAGATCCGTATGCTCGATCGCGTCCGCCACCGCGTGCGCAGGCAGGGCAGGGCGGCGATCGCGATCCTGCACGATGCCAACCTTGCGATGCGCTACTGCGATCGCGTGCTGCTGCTCCACGGCGAGGGCGAGACCGAAAGCGGCGAGGCCGCAGCCATGCTCACCGGCGAACGCATGTCGCGGCTCTATCGTCATCGCATCAGCCGTATCGACACCGCCGAGGGTGCGGTGTTCATCCCGGTCTGACCGGCACGCGACCCGTGAAAAGCGGCATGGCGAAACCCGGCGTGGCGAATCCCGGCAACCCGCGTTGCGCCGCCCTGCTGATTGCGGCACCGTCCTCCGGCAGCGGCAAGACCTCGGTCACCGCGGCGCTCGCCCGCCGCTATATCAAGGACGGCCTCAGGGTGCGCGCGTTCAAGATCGGGCCGGATTTCCTCGACCCGATGGTGCTGGAGGAAGCCACCGGGGCGCCGGTTTATCAGCTTGATCTCTGGATGGTCGGCGAACGCGAATCCGCGCGCCGGCTCTACGAGGCGGCACAGGTGGCGGACGTGATCCTCGTCGAAGGCGCGATGGGGCTGTACGACGGCGAGCCGAGCGGCGCCGATCTCGCGCAGCACTTCGGCCTGCCGGTGGCGGTGGTGATAGACGCTTCGGCGATGGCGCAGACCTTTGCTGCGATCGCGAGCGGGCTGCTTTGTTTTCGTCCGCAGCTCATCGGCGGCGTGATCGCCAACCGGGTCGCGGGCGAACGCCATGCGCAGATGCTCCTCGAACAGTTGCCGCACGACATCCCGTTCCTCGGCAGCCTGCCTCGGCTCGACGACGCAGCGATCCCCGAACGTCATCTGGGTCTCGTGCAGGCGGGCGAGATCGGTGATCTCGGCCGGCGCATCGACGCGATGGCCGATGCCTGGCGTCCGCGGCCCGCGCCGGTGCCCATGCGGGTCGAATGGAAGCCGGTGGAGAAGGTGGCACCGCCCGCGCGGCTGCGCGGCGTGCGCATCGCGGTCGCGCGCGATGCGGCGCTGTGCTTCATCTACCGCGCGAATCTCGAACTGCTGGAGGCGATGGGCGCGGAGCTGCATTTTTTTTCAATCATCGAGCCGACACTGCCCGAATGCGATGCGCTCTATCTGCCGGGTGGCTATCCCGAACTTCACGCGACGAGGATTGCAGCCAATACCGCGATGAAGGATTCGATTGCCGCGATGCACGCCGCCGGCCGGCCTATCCTCGCCGAATGCGGCGGAATGATGTGTCTTGCCGAATCGCTCACGCTCACCGACGGCACGAGCCACGTAATGTTCGGCCTGCTGCCAGCGGAAGTAACGATGCAAACGCGGCTCGCCGCGATCGGCCTGCAGGAAGCGGAGCTTCCCGAAGGCCGCCTTCGCGGGCACACTTTCCATTATTCGAAGATCAGCACCGCGATGACGCCGCTTGCGCGGGCTACCGGCAATCGCGATGGCGCGCCGGGCGAGGCGGTGTATCGAACGAAGCGGCTCACCGCGTCGTATGTGCACCTGTACTTCGCCTCCAATCCGGAAGCGGCGGCCGCGCTGTTCCTGCCGTAGTCCCCGGGTTCAGCGTACCGGGGACAGCCGGCCCCGCGCGGTATCCAGTGCCTCGCAAACCGCCTGCGCGCCGTCGAGCGCGCGCGAACCCGGGCGGTGGATGAAATCCGAGGGCACCGCGAACAGGTTGCCCGCGCGCACCGCGTCGATCTCGGTCCACTTCTGCCAGTCCTGTTTCCACTCGGCTTTCGTGCTGTCCGACTGCCCGGAGAGGATCACCTGCGGATTCATCGAGAGCACCGACTCCATGGACACCACCGGCGCGATCAGCGTGGCCTGCGCGAACAGGTTCACGCCGCCGCACAGCGCGATCATCTTGCTCGCGAGGTGATCGCGGTTGAGCGTGTACATCGGCCGGCTGGAGATCTGATAGAACACTTTCAGCGGCGACTGACCGGAATATTTCTTTGCGAGCGCCTGGTGCCGTGCGCGGTAGGCCCCGGCCCAGGCACGCGCTGCGGGGGAGGTGCCGGCGAGCGCGCCGAGCTTCTCGACGCTCATTGCGATGTCGTCGATCTCCTTCAGGTCGCTGTTGTAGACCGGGATGCCGAGCGCGCGGATGCGCTCGGCCTGCCGGTAGGCGATGCTGTGGATCCACACCACCACGAGGTCAGCCTTCAGCGCGAGCAGCCGGTCGAAGTCGATTGCCTGGCTGTCGCCCACCTGCGGCAGCTTCTGCGCCTGCGGCGGGTAGTCGCTGAAGCGGCTGACGCCGACCACGCGATCGCCCGCGCCGGCGGCATACAGCAGCTCGGTGACGTGCGGCGCGAGGCTCACGATCCGCGCGGCGGGGCGGGCGAGGTGCACGGGGCGGCCGAGTTCATCGGTCACGTCGACCGGCTGGGCTGCGACCGGCATCGCTGCAAGCAGCGCGAACGCGACGAGGGACTGACGCAGCAAGTGATCGAGTATTTTCATTTTCCCGGCAGATTCAGCGATTGCGGCGCATGCGATGATCGCGCATCCGCGCCTGCAATGGCGCACGACAAAACGAGACAAGGCAGGCGTCATGCCGGGCAGCACCTTGATGATCCAGGGCACCACGTCCGACGCGGGCAAGAGCACGCTGGTGGTTGGCCTTTGCCGCGTGCTGCACCGGCGCGGCATCCGCGTCGCGCCCTTCAAGCCGCAGAACATGGCGCTCAACAGCGCGGTCACGGTCGATGGCGGCGAAATCGGTCGCGCGCAGGCGGTGCAGGCGCAGGCCGCGGGCATCGAGCCGCACACCGACATGAATCCGGTGCTGCTCAAGCCCAACACCGACACCGGCGCGCAGGTGATCATCCACGGCCGGGTGCTCGCCAACATGGATGCGCGCGGCTACCACGAGTACAAGACGATCGCGATGAAGGCCGTCCTCGAATCCTGGGAGCGCCTGCGCTCGCAGTACGAATGCGTGATCGTGGAAGGCGCGGGCAGCCCGGCGGAGATCAATCTTCGCGACCGCGACATCGCCAACATGGGCTTTGCCGAGGCGGCGGATTGCCCGGTGCTGCTGATCGCCGACATCGACCGCGGCGGCGTGTTCGCGCATATCGTCGGCACGCTCGAACTCTTGTCCGAGTCGGAGCGCAATCGCGTCAAGGGCTCGATCATCAACCGATTTCGCGGCGACATCAGCCTGCTGCTTCCCGGCAACGAGTGGCTGGTAAAGCGCACCGGCAAGCCGGTGCTCGGCGTGCTGCCCTACCTGCACGGCCTGCATCTGGAAGCCGAGGACGGCATCTCGCGCGCGAGCTTCGAGAAAAGCACGACCGGTAGGCGCCTCTCCGTGATTGCGCCTGTGTATTCGCGCATCAGCAACCACACCGACTTCGATCCGCTGCGCCTGCACCCGAACGTGGACTTCCGTTTTGTCGGCGAGCGCGAGCCGGTGCCCGCGGCCGACCTCATCATCCTGCCCGGCAGCAAGAGCGTGCGCGCCGACCTCGAGTGGCTGCGTCGAAACGGCTGGGATGAAGCGATCATTCGCCACCTTCGCTACGGCGGAAAACTCATTGGCATATGCGGCGGCTTCCAGATGCTTGGCAAGCGCATCGCCGACCCCGACGGGTATGAAGGTGCGCCCGGCGAATCCGCTGGGCTGGGCGTGCTCGACATCGAGACGGTGCTGATGCCCGAAAAGCGGCTGGCGCGGGTGTCGGGCGAACTGCTGCTCGGCAACGCGGGCAACGTGCGCGTAAGCGGCTACGAGATCCACATGGGCGTGACCAGCGGCCCGGGCCTCGCGCGTCCGCTGGTGCGGCTGCCTTCGCACGACGCTGGCATGATCAAGGATCGCACCGATGGCACAGTCAAGGACCGCACTGACGGCGCAGTCAAGGATCGCACCGACGGCGCGATGTCCTCCGACAACCAGGTTCTCGGCACCTATCTCCATGGCCTGTTCGACGAAACCGCCGCGTGCAGCGCGCTGCTCGAATGGGCGGGCCTTGCCGATGTCCCCGCCTTCGACTATCACGCGGCGCGCGAAGCCGGCATCGATCGCATGGCCGATGCGGTCGAGGAGCACCTCGACATGAACGAGGTACTCAGGCTGCTGCATCTGCCGGACTGAACGCGCTCACGGCCCCGGCGCGTAGCGCACGCCAACGAACACGGTGCGCCCCGGCACGTTGAAGTCCTGCACCATCTGGTAGCGCTTGTCGGCAAGGTTGTCGGCACGCGCGAATCCGGTCAGGCCTCGGCCGAGCGGGGTTTCGTAGAACGCGCCAAACAGCGTGTAGCCACCGAGACGCTGCAGATTGGCGGTGTCGCTGTAGCGCGCACCTGCCGCGTACACCTCCACACCGAGGTTGCCGCCGAGGGCGGGCCGGGTGGCGCTGATTGTGCCGAAATGCTTCGCCCGCCGCGGCAGCAGGAGGCCGTTGGTCGCGTCCTTCGGGTCCTGGATATTGAGGTTGCCCGAGAGCCAGGTGCCGGCGATCTCGGTGCTTGCCGAGAAGGTGGTGCCCTTGATCCGCGCCTGTCCGACGTTCACCGGTCGCAGCGGGCTGCCGGCATTCACGATCAGGTCCTTGATGCGGTTCTCGAAGCGCACCACCGAGAGTTTCCAGTTCTTCGGTTCGTAGCGCAGGCCGAATTCGCTGTTGCTCGCGGATTCAGGGGCGAGATTCGGATTGCCGAAATTGGGAAAGTACAACTGGTTGAAGGAGGGCGCCTTGAACGCGGTGCCCGAACTTGCCGTAAATCGCAATTCCGGGGTGAGTTCGTAGCCGTACCCGACCGAGCCCGAGTTGTGGTTGCCGAGCTGGTCGTAGCGGTCCTGCCGGCTGCTCAGCTGGATGCGATGCGCGCCGATGCCCGCCTGGTAGCCCGCGACCAGGCTGTCGATGCTGCGTCGGGTCACCGGATACGCGGTGGTCGCGGTGAGGCGCTGCTCGACGTTTTCGATCGCCATCATCAGCGAGCCGACCGGAAGCGCAATGTCGTTCTGCCAGGACCACTGGTTCTGGACGGTGCGGGTGATCGACGGAGTTGTCGAGGAGATCGACGTCGAATCGTCGGTGCTGGCCCCGGCGGTGAACTGGGTGCGCCAGAGATCGGTGACACGCGTTCGCAGGTACGCGGTGTGCGAGCTCAGCTCGACGTGATTGCGATGGTCAAAGGTGTTGGGAATACTGTCGAAGCGGGCCACGCCGTCGCTGTAGAAGGTGTTGAATCCGACCTCGCCGTCGGTGCCCAGGCGCTTGGCGATCTTGGCGGTCACGTTGAGGTTGCGATAGGGATCGGTGTCCAGATTGAAACTGGTGTTGCCGGGATTCGCGATGGCGTTGATGCCGCTGGTGTTGATCGAGCCTGCCTGCACCGACACCCTCAGGCCGTCCTTCTCGTAGCCGGTGCCCGCCGACAGCGTGGTGGTGCCGTAGCTGCCGTAGCTCGCGCTTGCGTTGACCCCGGGGCTGCCCGCACCCGAGCGGGTGAAGATCTGGATCACCCCGCCGAGTGCCGCCGATCCGTACAGGCTGGAGGCGGTGCCGCGCAGCACCTCGATGCGCTCGATCTGGTCCACCGGAATGTGCTCGAACGCGGTGGTGCCAAGCGATGCCGAACCCAAGCGCACGCCGTCCACCAGCACCAGGATGTGATCGGAGTTGGTGCCGCGAAGAAAGATCGACGACACCGTCCCCGGGCCGCCCTGCTGGGTGATTTCGATCCCCGGCTCCATTCGTAGCGCCTGCATCAGCGTGCCCGCGCGTTCGAGCTGGTCGCGCTCGATGACGGTGATGTCGCTGGTGAGTTCGCTCACCCGGGTGGGGGTGCGGGTGGCGGTGACGACAACCGCATCCGAAGCGTGACTACCGGTTTGTGCAAGAAGGGAGGTGCTGAAAAGCGGCAAGGCGATAAACGCCGATGCCGCCGGAAATGCAATGGATGAAAATCGCACGAAATGCTCCAATAACTCGTTTGCAGCCCCGCAAACGTCGGAATGAACACAAGGAGCATTGAAGGAAAGGGTGCCGAACGGACGCAAGCCAATAGCCGACGCAAGTCGCGGCGCATCCCCACGATGCTCCAACCATGCATCAGGCCGGTCTCCGGGCTCGGAAGTCTTGGTGTGCCGCCTTCCCGCGAGAGCGCTCTTTTGCAGAGACTCGCAGTGGCGTGTGGCACACCCGCACTTCCTTACCGTTGCGGGGGCAGCAGAGGCATTGGCCGAAAGGCCGCACCTCTTTCCCGTTTCACCCCGGCCGCTGAACGCAACCGGGGCACCTGACGCGGGGCGAATTCTACGAGATATCCGTTTCCTGTGTTTAAGGGCGCGGGGAAGGGGGAATCAACACTTCTGCAAGCCGGAGCGAAAGAGCTATCCATCGCTCCCTACGCGGGGCGCGTTGGTAAAAACGCATGCCGGAGTCTTCAGTTTTGCGATGACCCGTTGCGCCGGGCATTTCGCAGCGA
>CANIEV010000017.1 GCA_947466535.1 Betaproteobacteria bacterium | reverse complement strand
TTCCCTTGCAGGTAGGGGCCCAGTATCCGACACGCGCAGTACGCATCGTGGTTCCGATTCCGCCCGGCGGCGCACCCGACATCGCGGCGCGCGTCATCGGCGACAAGCTTTCGGGCAGCCTCGGACAACCGGTGGTGATCGAAAACCGCGCGGGGTCGAACGGCAACATCGCGGGCGACCTCGTGGCGCATTCCACGCCGGACGGCTACACCCTGCTGCTTGGCATGGACAGCCTGATCGCGATCAATCCGCATCTCTACCCGAAGATGTCATTCTCCACCCTCAAGGATCTCGTCCCCGTGGCGACGCTGGTCGAGAACCAGTTCGTGCTGTCGATCAATCCCGCCTTGCCGGTAAAAACATTCCGCGAATTCATCGAATACGCGCGCAAGGCAGACCCGCCTCTTGCCTATGCCTCGGGTGGCAACGGAAGCCAGCATCAACTGGCGATGGAAATCCTGAAGACACGCGCAGGCATCAAACTGCTGCATGTGCCCTACAAGGGCGGATCACCCGCTGCAATGGCCACGGTGGCGGGTGAAGTGGCCGCGATGTTCGCCGGCACCTCGAACGCACCGCAGATTCGCGCGGGAAAACTGCGGGCGATCGCGGTGACCGGATCAAAGCGCTCGGCGCTGTTCCCGGACCTTCCTACGATCGGCGAGATCTACCCGGGTTACGAGATCACGATATGGCTTGCGCTGTTCGCACCCACCGGCACACCGGATGCGGTGATCGCGCGACTGCGGGCGGATATCGCCCGTGCGCTTGCCCTGCCCGATGTGAAGGAAAGACTGAACGCCGGTGGCGGACTTGAACCCTTCCCCACACGTCCCGAGGAATTCGCCGCGCTGATCCGCAGCGATTACGAGAAATTCGGCAAGGTGGTGCGCGAAGTCGGTGTCAGGGTCGACTGACTACACCGGATACTCGAGCGCACCCGCACGCACATCCACCCTTGATGCCGACTGTTTTTGCGCAACAAATGCGCCGGCGATAAGGCGTCGCACCTTCACCACATCCTCATCCGGCGAGAGCAGGAACTCTTCCGACCGTGCGCTGACGAGATCGCCCTGGGCTTCCGCAGCCCAGGCGTCCTCTTCTCCGACCTTGTCGAGACGCGGGAGGGCGATGTTCTCGTAGACCTTCTTCACCGCCTCCCGCTCGGCGTCGGTTCGTGCACGCCACGAAAGGAATCGCACCACCATCGTGTGCTCCTCATCCAGCGCGAACTGCCACAGCCGCGACGCATAAGGCGCTGCGCCCGGCGCGGCGACGATCGGGTTGGTATGGATGCAAGGAAGCGTAAACCGGTCGCCCTTCACATCGACCGTGAAATGGCCGTGATGCAGCGGCTTGCCCTTCTGGTCCACAGAAACGCCACGCACGCCGTGCGAGGTGCGAACAATCTTCACCCGCCGATCCGCGAGCCGCAGTTCTGGCTCCACCGCCGCTCCGCCGTCCCAGGGCTTGTCCACCACCGCCTGCGAATGCGCGTGCAGCACCACCGCGTGATAGGCATCACTGCCATCGATCGCAAGCAGCCAGTTGGCCTTCCATACCTGCGTCGGCAGCCTGAAGATCATGAATTCATCCGGCCGCGACAGCTCTTCCGGTACTTCGGAGGCCAGCGGCGGCGGCGGGAATGCCACCGGATCACCGATGTACGCCCAGATGTACCCCCCGAGTTCCTCCGCGGGAAACGCACGCACGCCGACCCGGTCATGCAACTGACTGCGTTCCTGCTCCCAGGGGATAAGCGTGCAGGCGCCTTTGCCGTTGAATCGAAGTCCATGCAGGACACATTGAAGCTCGCCATCGAGCACCCGACCGACCGACAGCTTGATGCTCCGGTGCGGGCAACGGTCGCGGACTACACAGGGCCGGCCATCGGCGTCCCGCCAGGCCGCGAGGGTGTGACCGAGCACCTTCACCGCCACTGGCTTGTCGGCGGGCAATTCCTCGGTCTGCAGGATCGGGTACCAGTAGTTCTCGATCCCTCCGGGCAGCCCCTCGGGGAGATTCGGGGCGAGTTCCGGAATGCTGATTGGCGCGTTCATCTGATTCACCTTGTAGTATCGCCGGGTCTCAATCGGCCTTGATGCCGAATTCCTGGACTATCCGGCCATAACGCGCATGATCCTCGCGCATCTCGGTGCCGAACGCCTCCGGCGTTCCGCCACGCACGTCGATGCCCGCGGTGCTCAGGCGCTCGCGCACCTCCGGCATCGCGATCACCGCGTTGATCTCCGCGTTGAAACGCGCGATCACCGACCCGGGCGTCCCGGCCGGTGCCAGTACGCCGTACCAGGCATCCACTTCGACGCCAGAGATACCGAGTTCGGTGATCGTTGTCAGTCCGGGAAACAGCGCCGTCCTGCGCTTTTCCGTGACCGCGATCGGCAACAGTTTTCCGGAACGAAGATGCTGGATCACGCCGCCGCCCGCGGCCACGAACAGCACTTTCACCTGGCCACCCAGCGTATCCGCCACTGACGGTGCAACACCCTTGTACGGGACATGCAACAGATCGACCCCCGCCGCTTTCTTGAACAGTTCGCCCGCAATATGCATCGGGGATCCGTTGCCCGCGGTCGCATAGGCAAGGCCGGGATTCTTTTTTGCATAGGCGAGAAGTTCAGGCACCGATTTGACGCCCAGCGTCGGGTTCACCACGAGCAACATCGGCGTCGATGAAGGCATTACCACCGGCACGAGATCCTTCATCACGTCGACTCCGCCACCCGCGCCCTTGGGCAAAAGGTGCGGCGCGATCGCGATCGTGTTCGGCGCAACGAGGAACGTATGACCATCCGGCGCCGCCTTGGCCACAAAGCTCGCCCCGGCAAGCCCGCCTACGCCGGGCCGGTTGTCAACGAGAAGCGGCTGGCCAAGTTTCGGCGAAAGCTTTTCTGCGAGTACCCGCGAAAAGAAATCCGGCCCGCCACCGGGAGGAAAGGGAACCACCAGCGTAATCGGCCTGGACGGCCAGGTCTGTGCGATTGCGGCACCCGTCGCACATAGCCATGCAGCAAACGCCGATAGCAGAACCCGCCGAAGGGCATGAATCAAATAACCCACCATCGTTTCTCCCGAGAAAACGACCCGCCCGCTCCATCACTGGGCGAACGGTTCGACGTTATCAGGATCGGATCGGTATCGGCAAACGCCTATACCCGGCGTTCACGCCGCATCGAGCGAGTTCTCAGGCGGCCTTCTCGTGCGTCTCGCCTTTCACGAACGAGAACTTGCTGCCGCGCGCCTCGACCTGGATGACGTCCTTCGGTCCGAACGTCCCTTCCAGGATCAGCTTGGCAAGCGGATTTTCGATCGAGGACTGAATCGCCCGCTTTAGAGGCCGCGCACCGTACACCGGATCGAATCCCGCCTTGGCAAGTTCGGTGAGCGCCGCGTCGCTGACTTCGAGCTGCATGTCCAGTTTCGCAACCCGATCCACGAGATACTTCAGTTGTATCCGCGCGATGTCGCGGATGTGCTTCTCGTCCAGCGCGTGGAAGACCACGATCTCGTCGATCCGATTGACGAATTCCGGTCGGAAATGCGATTTCACCTCGACCATCACCGCCATCTTGATCAGCGCCGGCTCGTCACCCGACATCGACTGGATCATGTGCGAACCGAGGTTGGAGGTCATCACGACCACTGTGTTCTTGAAATCCACCGTACGGCCCTGCCCGTCGGTCATGCGACCGTCATCAAGCACCTGCAGCAGCACGTTGAACACGTCCGGGTGTGCTTTTTCCACCTCGTCGAACAGGATCACCGAGTAAGGCTTGCGCCGCACTGCCTCGGTCAATGCACCGCCCTCGTCATAGCCGACATAGCCAGGCGGCGCGCCAATCAGCCGCGACACCGAATGCTTTTCCATGAACTCGGACATGTCGATCCGTATGAGATGGTCTTCCGAGTCGAACAGGAATCCCGCCAGTGCCTTGCAAAGCTCGGTCTTGCCGACGCCCGTCGGCCCGAGGAACAGGAAAGAACCGTACGGCCGGTTCGGATCGGACAGGCCGGCGCGCGACCGGCGGATCGCATCGGACACGAGGCGCACCGCCTCGTCCTGGCCGACGACGCGCTGGTGCAGGTGGTCTTCCATCTTGACCAGCTTGTCGCGCTCGCCCTGCATCATCTTGGACACCGGAATCCCGGTGGCACGCGATACGACCTCGGCAATTTCCTCCGCCCCGACTTGCGTGCGAAGCAGCCGGGGCCGCGCCGACGCGCCGTCCTTGCCGGCCTTGGCGGATTTTTCGGAAGAATCCGATACCTTGATCTGCGCTTCCAGCTTCGGAATCGTGCCGTACTGGATCTCCGACACCTTCTGCCAGTCGCCCTTGCGCCGGGCGGCGTCCATTTCCAGACGCGCCTTTTCGAGCTCTTCCTTGACGTGCTGTGACCCCTGCACCGCCAGCTTTTCGCCCTTCCAGATCTCCTCGAGATCCGCCGACTCGAGTTCGAGTTTTGCCATTTCCTCCTCGAGCAGCGCAAGGCGTTTCTTCGATGCCTCGTCGGTTTCGCGCTTCATCGCCTCGCGCTCGATCTTGAGCTGGATCAGCCGGCGATCGAGCTTGTCCATCGACTCGGGCTTGGAGTCGATCTCCATCTTGATGCGCGCCGCCGCCTCGTCGATCAGGTCGATCGCCTTGTCGGGCAGGAACCGGTCAGTGATATAGCGATTGGACAGTTCCGCCGCGGCGACAATCGCCGGGTCGGTGATGTCCACGCCGTGGTGAAGTTCGTATTTCTCCTGCAAGCCGCGCAGGATGGCAATCGTCGCTTCCACCGAAGGTTCGCCTACGAGGACCTTCTGGAAGCGGCGTTCCAGGGCGGCATCCTTCTCGATGTACTTGCGATACTCGTCGAGCGTGGTCGCGCCTATGCAATGCAGCTCGCCGCGCGCAAGCGCCGGCTTGAGCATGTTGCCCGCATCCATTGCGCCGTCGGCCTTGCCCGCGCCGACCATGGTGTGGAGCTCGTCGATGAAGACGATGATCTTTCCCTCGTCCTGCGAGATTTCCTTCAGCACCGCCTTCAGGCGCTCCTCGAACTCGCCGCGGTATTTGGCTCCGGCCACCAGCCCTGCCATGTCGAGCGACAGCACCCGTTTGCCCTTGAGGGTTTCGGGGACTTCGTCGTTGACGATGCGCTGCGCGAGTCCTTCGACAATCGCGGTCTTGCCCACCCCCGGCTCGCCGATCAGCACCGGATTGTTCTTGGTGCGTCGCTGCAGGATCTGGATCGCGCGGCGGATTTCGTCATCGCGACCGATGACCGGATCGAGCTTGCCCGAACGCGCAAGCTCGGTCAGGTCGATGGTGTATTTCTTAAGCGCCTCGCGCTGGCCTTCGGCCTCCGCGCTGCCGACGTTCTCGCCGCCGCGAAGCGATCCGATCGCCTGATCGAGTGCCTTGCGCTCGCCGCCGCATTCCTTGAACAGACGTCCGGCCTCCCCCTTGTCACCGGTGAGCGCGAGAAGAAAAAGCTCGGAAGCGATGAACTGGTCGCCGCGCTTCTGCGCTTCCTTGTCGGTGAGGTTGAATACATTCCCGAGGTCGCGGGATACTTGCACCTCGCCCCCGGTGCCCTCGACCTTGGGCAGACGGTCGATCGCCTTCTTTGCAACCTCGCGAAGCTTCGCCACGTTGACGCCTGCCTTCGAGAGCAGGGACACAGACGCGCCGTCCTCGGAGGCAAGCAGGGCCGACAAGAGATGCACCGGTTCTATATACGGATTGTCCTGGCCCACCGCGATGCTTTGCGCATCCGCCAGCGTCTGCTGAAACTTGGTCGTGAATTTTTCGAGTCGCATGTTCTGCCTCACAGTCTATGCGGCTCATTCTCCGCCCCGGATCAGGCGCCCCCTTTGACCCGGGTCAACCCTTGCGGGACGAGCCCGTGTCCCGAGCCGCGTTCCTGTGGAAGAACATGGGGCCGACATGGGCATTTTCAATGCCTGCCCTGCGTAAAAGGCTACTGCCCGCCCCCGAGCCACTGAAAGCAGGCTCGGCCGAGCCACGCGGCGGCGAGACATCCCGAGAGATGGCCGGCAGAATGCAGAAACGCCCAGCCCCAGGAACCGCGTTCGAGCAACGCGAACGACTCGGCGGTGAAGGTGGAGAACGTGGTGAGTCCACCGAGAAATCCGGTGATCGCGAACAAGCGCCACTCCGGCGCAAGTGCGGGCATGGCTTCGAATACGGCGATCGCCAGACCGATCAGGTAACCGCCGAGCAGGTTCGCGATGAGGGTGCCCGGCGGCAGATGCGGAAACACCGAATTCAGCCCCACCGACAGAGCCCAGCGAAGCCAGGCTCCAAGAGCCGCCCCGATACCGACCACCGCGAATCCGGCAATACTCATCGCGGCAGCCCCATGGCGATCAATCGGCTACGCATCTCAGGCCGCATCCGACGTGCCTTGGGCCCACCGCGCCGCCGCCTCGTCGTCCGACGAGCGCGCCTCGACCCAGCGCGCGCCCTGCGGGGTCTGCTCCTTCTTCCAGAACGGTGCCTGGGTCTTGAGGTAATCCATGATGAATTCGCAGGCCGAGAAGGCCTCCCCGCGATGCGCACCCGCCACCGCGACCAGCACGATCTGGTCCGCCGGGTAGAGATCCCCCACGCGATGGATCACCAGCGCGTCGATGAATTCCCATCGGGTACGCGCCTCGGCGACGATCGCCTCCAGCGCCTTTTCTGTCATGCCGGGGTAATGCTCCAGGGTCATTACCGCGACGCTGGAGCCGTCATTGAGATCGCGCACCAGGCCTACGAACGCCGCCACCGCACCGATGCCTGTATTGCCGCGTCTCAGTGCGGCCACTTCGACGCCGAGATCGAAGTCCTGCGTCTGAACACGAACCGACATGAATCCCCCTATCCGCCTGTGACCGGCGGAAAGAACGCGACTTCATCGCCCGCTTTCACCGGTGTTCCCGGCTGCGCCATTACCTGGTTCACCGCAACACGCAACGCACGCGTCGCCGCGAGAGACGTCTGCCACGCACCGCCGCGCGCCATCAAATGCGCCCGCAGTCCGGCAACCGTGCCCACACCCTCAGGCAGCGCGAGCGATTCCTCCGCGCAACCGACTTGCTCGCGCAACGCGGCGAAATAGAGAAGCTTTACGCTCACCGGTACAGCTCCGAATAGGGCAGGAAACGCACGGTATCGCCGCGGCGTATCGCCTGCGATGCCGGATTGTCCACCAATCCGTCCGCCCATGACGTCGAGGTCAGCACCGCCGAGTCCTGGCTTGAATACAGTTCCAACCCGCCGCTTGCGTTCCAGCGGGCGCGCAGGAACTCGCGCCGCGAATCCGGCTCCAGCCAGTCAAAGTCGGCCCGTACGTTGATTGCGTGTGGCGCAACGTCGACCACCCCCTGCGTACGCAGAAGGAAAGGCCGCACGAAAATCAGGAATGTGACGAAACTCGAAACGGGATTGCCCGGTAGCCCGATGAATGCCGCCGTCCTTCCGGTCTTGCCGACACGGCCGAACGCAAGGGGACGGCCGGGCTTCATCGCGATACGCCACATCAGCAGTTCGCCCTCGGCCTCGACCGCGGGCTTGACGAAATCCGCCTCGCCCACCGACACCCCGCCGCTGGTGACGATCACATCACACTCGGTCGCCGCGCGGCGCAGCACCTCGCGCGTGGCATCCAGCGAATCCGGCACGATGCCGTAGTCGTGGATCTCGCAGTCAAAGGCCTGCGCAAGGCCGGTCAGCGTAAAGCGGTTGGAGTTGTAGATCCTTCCCGGAGGAAGAGGATCGCCCGGCATCACGAGTTCGTCACCGGTGAAGAACAGGCCGAGCTTCACCTTTCGATACACCGGAAGCGAGGGAATGCCGATGGATGCCACCAGCCCGGTATCCTGCGGCAGCAATCTCATGCCGGTGCGCAGAATTTCCTGACCCTGCCGTATATCGCTGCCGACGCGGCGAACCCACTGATCCGGCGCCGGCACCTTGTTCACCACAACAAAATCGCCCTCAGCGGTGCAGTCCTCCTGCATCACGATCGCATCCGCGCCCGATGGCACCGGCGCGCCGGTGAAGATCCGCGCGGCCATGCCGGGTTCGAGCGCCGCACCCACGCTGCCCGCCATGATCTTCTGCGCGACACGCAGCCTGGCTCCGGCGGCGGGCACATCGCCACGACGTACCGCGTACCCGTCCATAGCGCTGTTATCCAGCGGCGGCACGTTCATCGTCGACTTCTGCGCTGATGCCAGAACACGCTTGCTTGCCTGAAGCGTGGGTACGGTCTCGATCTCGCCAACAGGCGTTGCACCTGCGAGCAGCCGCTCGAGTGCCTCATCCACCGACAACAATCCCTTGTTCATTGGAACCCGTTCTTTCCGAGAATCATCTCTGCGATCCGGTCATGGTCGTTCAGACCGAACACCGGCAAATCCGTTTCACACGGCGCGTCCGCGGCGACCGCGATGATATGCGGGTCATCCGGATGAAGGAAAGGCTTGGCATTGTCCTTTCGCCAGATCTCGAGCTTCGGAATCGGATGCGTCTTGTATCCCTCGACCAGCACGAGATCGCAGGGCGAAAGTCGCGCCACCTGTTCCTCAAGCGAAGGTTCCGCCGACCCGCGCAACTCATGCATCAGCACCCAACGGTTACCCGAGGACACAAGCACTTCCGTGCAACCCGCCTCCCGATGCCGGTACGAGTCCTTTCCCGGCTGGTCGACATCGAACTTGTGATGTGCGTGCTTGATCAGCGACACCCTCAGGCCGCGCGCCACAAAACGCGGTATTAGCTGCTCGATAAGCGTCGTCTTGCCGCTACCGGACCAGCCGGCGAAACCGAAAATTTTCATGAGGCAGGCGTTGCGAAAACGGCCCGAAAAGGTATCGAAAGTCTTTGAATTTTATCAGAATTACTGAATTTCATGATTCTTCCTCTGTCTGTCGGGTGGCATCAGATGAATACCCCCGGCGAGAAAGGACACGGACACCCGTCTGCCTGCCGTGAGGCGGTGCGCCTGGACCAGGTGAAGCGAGGCGGATGCAAACAGGGGCGGCCGGGACGGACCGTCGACAAGGACCGTGAGCGACACGGTTTCCCCAAGACGCACCGCCTCACCCACCGTTGCATCGACGCGATTCTCAGATCCGGGCTCTCCGTCCGGCACATCGAGTAACAGGTGGCTCTTCGGGATCATCCACGCCACCTGGCTTCCCGGTGCGAACCGGGTCTGCAATCCTGCATGCAGGCGATGCCCGCGCCATTCGATGACGGTGACTCCGTCGTCATGCCGATGCTCGAGTACCCCGCCCCGAAAAACATTCTTGTGACCGGCAAGTCGCGCGATCTGTACCGTATCCGGCCGCGTCAGCACCTCGACCGGAGTGCCTGATTGCAGGGTCTTGCCCTGCGACAGAACCGTCATTCGGTCCGCAAGTTTCAGCGCTTCGTCCAGATCGTGCGTGACCAGAATTACAGGCATTGAAAGATCACGCCTCAGTTGCGCAAGTTCCTCGTGCAGTTTGTCCCGTGTGACCCGGTCGACGGCGGAAAACGGTTCGTCGAGCAACAGCACGCGCGGTTCACGTGCAAGCGCGCGCGCAACCGCGACACGCTGCTGCTGTCCGCCCGACAGCTGCGAGGGCCGCCGCGCCTCCAGGCCGTGCAGGTGAAGGCGCTCGATCCACGCCTGCGCATTGGCACGCCGCTCGGACCCAGGCCGGTCGACCAACGCCTCCATCACATTTTCAACCGCGTTCAGGTGGGGGAAAAGAGCGTAGTGCTGGAACACCATTCCGATGCGGCGACGCTGCGGGGCAAGATTTATTCCCGCGGACGATTCGAACCAGTCCTCGCCATCGCACACGATGCGCCCTTCGCGCGGGCGCGCGAGCCCCGCAATCATTCTGAGCACGGTGGACTTGCCACTTCCCGAGGGACCGACGAGCGCAAGCAATTCTCCAGGCGCACAGGACAGGTCGACATTGAGCGCTATGGGAGCCGCCTGGCGCAGTTCGACCCGCAGGCCGGGATCAGACATGTTGCGATCCATAACGGGCGCGGCCCGACCAATAGGTGGTCGCGATCGCAACAAGCGAGGTCACCAGCAGGGTGGCCGACATGATTCCGGCCGACGCGGTGTCAAAACCCTGCACACTGTCGTAAATCGAAATCGCGATCGTCCGGGTCTCGCCCGGGATGCTGCCACCGACCATCAGCACCACACCGAATTCGCCAAGCGTATGTGCAAAGGTCAGCACAAGACCGGACAACACCCCCGGCCACGCCAGCGGAAGCTCGATTCGCCAGAGCATGCGGATGCGCGACAGGCCGCAGCAGGCGGCCGCATCGCGCACTTCGGGCGCGATCGCCTCGAACGCACGCTGCATCGGCTGGATCGCAAACGGGAGGTTGAAGATTACCGAGGCGAGCAGCAATCCTTCGAAGCTGAACACCAGCGTCCGACCGAACACGCTTTGATAGACCTGCCCCAGGGGCGAACCTGCACCGAATGCCATCAGCAGATAAAACCCGAGTACCGTCGGCGGCAGAACAAGCGGAAGGGCAAGTGCCGCCTCGACCAGAGGCTTGCCACGAAAACGATGCCACGCAAGTACACGCCCGAGAAAAATCCCCGTCGGCAAGAGGATGAGCATGGTCCACGTCGCGAGTTCCAACGAGAGCGCAAACGCGCGCCAGTCCATCATGAAAGCTCACTCACCCGGAAGACCGAAACCGTAGCGCTTGAACAAGGCACGCGCCGCCGGTTGTTGAAGGAAACTGAAGAATTCGCGTGCGTCGGCGCCCGCCCCCTTGATCAGCACCATTCGCTGGCGCAACGGCTGATGCAGGCTTTCCGGAAGAAGCACATGCCTGCCCAGCCGCGACACCGCGGGCGAAAGAGCGAGGGAATACGCGAATATCCCGCCCTGCGCTGATCCACCGGTCGCAAATTGCGCCGCCTGCGACACATTTTCGCCAAGCACCAGGTGCCCACGGACCGACTCCCACAGGCCGACAGCCCTCAACGCCTGCTCCGCTGCACGACCGTAAGGCGCGTGCTCTGTACTGGCGATCGCGAAACGCTGGATCCGCCCTTGAACGAGCGCCTCTTTGAGCCCGTCCATCCGCTCATCCACTCCGAGCGCCGACCCTTCAGGCGCGAACAGGACAATCCGGCCGATCGCGTATTGCACGCCCCTGTCCCCGGTTTTACCTGAGGCGGCCAACCTGAATACGAACTCTTCATCGGCGGACATGAATATCCCGAAAGGCGCGCCCTGCTCGATCTGCCGGAAAAAATTACCGGACGAACCGTACACCGGCCTGACGCGACGCGTTGTCGACGCCGTGTAGGCAGTGGATATCTCGTCCAGAACGAATTTAAGGTCGGATGCCGCTGCGATCACGGGTTCGCGGGATCCCTGCCCATATGCAGCGCCGGAAAATGCGAGAAATCCCGCAATAAGCGCAAGCCACCGGATCACATGGCACAGCGGGAGCATATATTTCCCTGACATCGCTATATTCTAGCGGATACAACGGTAGCCGACTGCCTCCCGGATCCTGCAATTCATTGATGGTTCAGGCCTTCGGCGGTCGCTTCAACAGGCGCTCGATCCCGCCGAGTTCGCGCCTGATCGCGGTCGAGGCGCGCAACTCCATGACGCGATAGCGCCGCAGGACATCCAGGCCAAGCTCGGTCACCGTCGCTCCACCGCCACGCTTGCCCCCGGTCGCGGTCTCGACCAGCGGTCCGGAAAAATCCTCGTTGAGCGCCTCGACCAGCTTCCAGGCGCGGCGATACGACATTCCCATCTCGCGCGCCGCCGCGGAAATCGACCCGGTTGCCGCGATATGGTCGAGCAATTCAGCCTTTCCCGGACCTATCGCGGGTCGGGCACGGCTGAGAACTCGCAGGGTCAGGCCTTTGTAGCGTGTCATCGTGGGCAGGATTCTAAAGCGCAAATGAAGCCACCCGTATTCCCGACATCACGCGCCCGGCTGACTCGCATTCGGAAAGAACAACTGTTCGCCGCCGATCTTGTAGTCCGCGATCGCCTTCTGACCCTCGGGCGAGACCACCCAGTCGATGAAGGCCTGGCCAAAATCCTTCTTCACGTGCGCATGTTTCGCGGGATTCACCAGCATCACGCCGTACTGGTTGAACAGGCGCTGGTCGCCCTCCACCAGGATGGCAAGATCACCCCGATTCCGAAACGAGATCCACGTCCCGCGGTCGACAAGGATGTAGGCATTCATCGACGCGGCCGTGTTCAGCGCCGGCCCCATGCCCTGACCGGTGTCGCGATACCAGGCTCCCTTGTCGCGCGCGATGTCCACATTCGCCAGTTTCCAGAGTTCGAGTTCCGCCATATGTGTCCCGCTCTTGTCCCCGCGGGATACAAAGGCTGCGCCGGTCGAGTTGATCCGGTTCAGCGCAGCCAGGATGTCCTTGCCACCCACGACCTTTGCGGCGTCGGATTTCGGGCCCGCGAGAATGAAGTCGTTGTACATCACCGGGTAACGCTTCACGCCGAGTCCCTCTGCCAGGAATTTTTCCTCCGCCGACTTCGCATGCACAAAAACCACGTCCGCATCACCGCGACGGGCCATGTCCAGAGCCTGACCGGTACCAAGCGCGACCACCCGGACCTGGATTCCCGCCTTCTTCTCGAACACCGGCAGCAGGTGCTTGAACAGTCCCGACTGTTCTGTGGACGTGGTCGAGGCCACCGTGATGAACCTCTCCTGCGCGGTGGCGGCAAGGGCGAACGTCATCGCCGCCGCGCCGATCAGCACCTTGCGCAGCAACACTGAAACGCCTAGGTCCACGGCAACTCTCCTCGCAGAAATGCAGCAGCCTCAGCGGTCGCGGGGGCCGAGAAAAACCGGTCGACAGGCGAATGTTCCGCGAGCCCTCCGTGATGCAGGAATAGAACCTCGTCACCCAGACGACGCGCCTGGCCGAGATTGTGCGTGGTCATCACAATCTTGGTACCCGACGCATGAATCGCCTGGATGATCCGCTCGACCTCCGCGGTAGCGCCGGGATCGAGGCTCGCCGTCGGCTCATCGAGAAACAGCACCTGTGGCTCCAGTGCCCAGGCTCGAGCGAGCGCGACGCGCTGCTGCTCGCCGCCCGAGAGCACCCGAGCGGACCGCGCGGCAATCGAACCCAGGCCCACGCGCTCCAGCGCGGCGGCCGAGCGACGCCTGCGTTCCATGCCACTGACGCCGGCCCGAGCCAGCGCATATTCGATATTTGCAAGCGCCGAGCGCCGCAGCATCACCGGACGCTGGAATACCATCGCCTGCCGGCCCTGCCCGCTCCAGGCGACGCGCCCCCGGGTCGGCGCGATCAACCCGTGGCAAAGCCGGAGCAGGAGGCTCTTGCCGGCCCCGTTGGCGCCCAGTACCACGGTTCGCGTTCCCGCCTCGATACGCGCATCGATCGCATCGACGAGGCATCGGCCGTCAACATCGAAACCCACCCGGTCAAGCAGCAGGGGCAGCATCAACCGTAGCGGCGTTCAGCCGCCTCCTTGGCGAGATAGGCGGCTGCGTTCAGCGCAAGGACAAGGCAGATGAGGATCATGCCGAGCCCGAGCGCCAGCGGAAGGTCACCCTTGCTCGTCTCCAGCGCGATGCTGGTGGTCATGACCCGGGTCACGCCGTCGATGTTTCCGCCCACGATCATCACCGCACCCACCTCCGCGGCAGCCCGTCCGAATCCCGCGAGCACCGCGGTCAACAGGGAGAACCGTGTATCCCAGAGCAGTGTGAGCGCGGCGGAAACCCGCCCGGCGCCGAGCGAACGCAGCTGCTCTTCGTACTCCCGCCACGCGTCCTCCACCGCCTGCCGGCACAGCGCCGCAATGATCGGAAGGATCAGAACGGTCTGGGCGATCACCATCGCGCCCGGCGTAAACAGGATCCCGAGCGACCCGAGCGGCCCGGCGCGAGAGAGCATCAGGTACACCACCAGACCGACGACTACCGGAGGCAAGCCCATCAGCGCGTTCAGCAGCACCACCAGCGCGCGACGGCCGGGGAAGCGGCCGACGGCGATTGCGGCGCCCAGAGGCAGCGCCAGCACGGAGGCAAGCAGCACCGCCGAAAGACTCACCTCGATGCTCAGGAGGACGATGGACACCAGTGAACCGTCGAACGTCGTGATAAGACCCAGGGCCGAGGAAAAGGCTTCGCCGATCGCGCTCAATTCTTCCGCCGAAATGGACTGCAGATATATGAATAGGTATACATAACTTGATCGTGGATGGTAGCTTTACCGTCTATGCAACCAAATATGCTTCTCCGTGCATAAATGAAACTCCTCCCGATACTCACCTGGCAAGTCGACCGCACGGGCGGCGAAACCCTGGACCCGCGGCTCCTTCCCCTGCTCCGGGGCATACGCGAACACGGCACGCTCGGCGCTGCCGCGCGCGCGGCGGGGCTCTCGTACCGGCTCGCCTGGAACCTCCTTGGCGACGCGACGCGGGTCATCGGCATGCCGCCGGTGCTGCTCGAGCAGGGCCGCGGAGCGCAACTCGCACTACCGGGCATCGAACTGCTTGAGGGCCATGCAAAGCTGGAACGCGAGCTGTCCGGTCGACGCATCGAACTCTCCGTCGGAACGGACGCCGGGGCGAAAGTGGACGGTCTGCGGATCATCGCGAGTCACGACCTCGCGCTCGCCGAACTCTGCGAGCGCCTTGCAACCCCGGTTGGAACGGTGGCGACCGTTTCGTTTCGCGGCAGTCTTGAGAGCCTCGCCGCCTTCGCGCGCGGTGACGCCGACGTGGCCGGGTTTCACCTGGTTTCAGCCGCCGACTCGACCGATCCGCTTGCGCAATCCCTCGACGGACGAAAAGACCGGCTGGTGCGTTTCGCAGAGCGGGAGCAGGGCCTGATTGTCCGTCGCGGCAACCCTCGCAGACTGCAATCCCTGCAGGACCTGACGGCGCGCGGCGTGCGATTCATCAATCGGCAGCGCGGGTCCGGCACCCGCCTTCTTCTCGATCATTTGCTCTCGAATGCCGGCGTCGCATCCGGTTCGATACGCGGCTACGCCAACGAGGAACACACCCATCTCGCGGTGGCGGCGACCGTCGCCTCCGGCGGCGCCGATGCCGGATTCGGACTCAAGGCGGCCGCTGCACGCCTCGGGCTGGACTTCGTTCCGATCGCAAAGGAGCGCTACTGGCTTGCGATCCGGGCGCGTGATATGCGCTCCGCCCCGATGACTCGCTTTCTCGCGGCGATCAAGGGCTCGAAGTTGAAGGAAATCGGCCGAGGTCTGTCGGGCTACTCCCTGCGCGGCGCGGGGACCGTCCTTGGCGTGAGGGCAGGACTCGGCTGACGGCGCAGGCACAAGCAATGAAAAAGGGCGCCGCAGCGCCCCTTATCAATTCCAACTGCAGCCTCAACTGCGGTTGATCACCGCGCAGGCGACACGCGCACCGGCGTTGCCGGTCGGCTGCGTCTTGTAGTCGTCAGGCTGGGCGTGGACGATCATACCGCGACCGACAACGCTGGTCGGGCCGTCACTCACCGTGATCACATCCATTTCCTGCCGCAGGGTCGCGATACCGCTGGCGTCCGACTTGAGCGCCGGCAAGTCCCCCGCGTGACGTTCGCCGGTCGACGGGTGCGCATGCTGCTTGGCCAGCGGATTGAAATGTCCACCCGTGCTCATGCCATCGCCCGAACTGCAATCGCCCTTCTCGTGAATGTGGAACCCGTGTTCCTGATTCGGCTTGAGCCCGGTCACGCTCGCGATCACCAGAACCTTGCCGCCGCTTTCCTGAAAGGTCACGGTGCCGCGCGCATTGCTTCCCCTGGTCGGCTCGAGAAAAGCCGTCGCGGTGGGCGCCGGCGGCGCAACGCTCGCACAACCCGCTACGGCGATTGCACCGAACATCACCATCGATTTCAGAAATGCCGTGTTCATGTCTATTTTTTCGCTCCTGAATTGGCGGCCAGGGCAGGAGCAGCCCTGCCCTTGCCCTTCTTGTAGTTGTCCGCCGCGCGATCCTGCGCCTTTGCGAGCAACTCGGCGTCCTTCTTGGCGGCTTCCGCCGCCTTTTCCTTGGCGGCCTCGGCCGCGCCTTTTTGCGCCTCGGTCGGCGCGGGCAGCTTCGCCCAGGAATTTCCGAACAACGCGAGACTCATTGCAACCAGCAAGACGAACGATTTCATTTCATCACCCTCATCCCTGCGCCTGGGGTCGCGCGCCCGAGCCGGGCGCTGCCTCCTGCGGCGACGTGTCGACTGCGATTTTCCCCGACTTCACATCGTCGTACCAGTATTCGTGATGTTCGCGGATCCAGGCCTCGTCGGCGTAGCCGGTTCGCATCGCCTCATACGCGCCCTCGACTCCGAGCGTACCCATATAGATATGCCCGAGGCTGCCGAGAATGAACAGCAGCGCCCCGACCGCATGCACGATGTTCGCAATCTGCATCGTGCTGCGCGTCTGGTCGAAATTCGGAAAATCAAGTACGAGGCCCGAGGCCCCGACGACGAGGCCCAGTACCGACAGACCGCCCCAGAACCAGGCTTTCTCGCCGGCATTGAAGCGGTGTGACGGGACATGCTCATCCGCGAACAACCCGCCGAATTTCTTCACCCAGATCCAGTCGGACGCGCGCGGAATATTGTCCTTCACGAAGGTGATGAACAGGCAGATCGCACAGAGAATGAACAACGGGCCGATGAAGTTGTGGATGATCTTCGAGAGTTGTGTCAGCCAGGAGAACAGCGTGTATCCGATCACGGGGAGCAGAACGTGCTTTCCGAGCAGGATGATCAGCCCGGTGATCCCAAGCAGCGAAAAGCTGATCGCGGTGCTCCAGTGAATCAAACGCTCCCAGGGCGAGAAGCGTCGAATCTTCTTGCCGGTGGGTTCGCTGTGCAAGCGCATCGTGCCCTTCCACGAAAAATAGCCCCCGATCACCAGCACCATGAGCACCAGCGCCCAGCCGCCGATGATGGATACCGGCCCATTGCGGATCTGCCGCCATGTCTCTCCTTGCGACTGGATCAGCACACCGGTCTCGCGCCCTTTCACCGAGGTGTACTGCTCATCGCCCGAGCGCACCGCCCGCCACACCGGTGCGTTGTTCATCGGCTGCGTCTTCTGGCGCTGCGCCTGCGTCTCCTGTGACTGCGCTTCCTGCGCAATCACCAGGACGGGTGCCGAAAACGCAGCGGCAAGCAGAAGACAGGAAAGTATTCGAATCAGGGCATTCATGCAGAACTCCTTATTCGGCCCGCAGGTACTCGTTCTGAACGGCGCTTCGCGTCTTGAGCGCGGTCTCCCACTGGGCCTTGTCCGACCAGCGGCTGTTTTCCCAGGGCTTTTCATCCGGCTTGCCTTGATACTTGCCCTGCTTGTAGACGATCACCTGCGGCTTCTCCCCGCACCCGGCAAGAACAAATCCTGATGCCGTGATCAGCGCGAGGAGCGCACGCGATTTCATGATTTCGCTCCCGTGGCCGCGGGCGCGGCGGGGGCCGGCGTCGCGGGCTGATCCGGTTTGCCGTAGGCGGTTCCCCAGCCCCAGAGCTCAGTGCCCTTGCCGCGCTTGACTACGCGATCGCGAAAGATGTTCGAGACGATGTCTGCGTCTCCCGCGAGCAGCGCCTTGGTCGAGCACATCTCGGCGCAGGCGGGCAGCTTGCCCTGCGAGAGCCGGTTGGAACCGTATTTCTCGAATTCTTCCTTCGACTGGTCCTTCTCGGGACCGCCCGCGCAGAAGGTGCATTTGTCCATCTTGCCGCGCATGCCGAAGGCGCCCTGTTGCGGGAACTGCGGCGCGCCGAACGGGCAGGCGTACAGGCAGTAGCCGCAGCCGATGCAAAGGTCCTTGTCATGCAGGACAACGCCCTCGGAGGTGCGATAAAACACGTCGGTCGGGCAGACCGCCATGCAGGGCGCATCCGAGCAGTGCATGCAGGCCACCGAAATCGATTTCTCGCCAGGCACCCCGTCATTAACCGTCACCACACGGCGCCGGTTGACGCCCCAGGGCACCTCGTTCTCGTTCTTGCAGGCCGTCACGCAACCGTTGCACTCGATGCAGCGCTCTGCATCGCAGAGAAATTTCATTCTTGCCATTGCGATATCTCCTGGCTAGGCCCGTTCGATCTGGCAGACCGTGGTTTTGGATTCCTGCATCATCGTCACCGAGTCATAACCGTAGGTGGTGGCGGTGTTCACCGCCTCGCCACGCACGATCGGCGCCGCGCCGTCGGGGTAGAACGGCAGCATGTCCCTGCCCTGCCACCACCCGGAGAAATGGAACGGAATGAACGCGTGGTCCGGACCCACCCGCTCGGTCAACATCGCCTTGACCTTGATCCGCGCACCGGTCGGCGTCTTCACCCAGACGAACTCGCCGTTGCGGATGCCGCGGTCATTCGCCGCCTTCGGATTGAGTTCGACGAAGTTCTCCTGCTGCAGTTCCGCGAGCCACGGATTGGAGCGCGTTTCCTCGCCTCCGCCCTCGTACTCGACCAGCCGCCCCGAGGTGAGCACGATCGGGAACTGCTTGCCGACGTCCTTTGCCTTCTGCTGCACCGTCTCGTAGAGCGTGGGCAGGCGCCAGAACGCCATCTTGTCCTTGTGCGTCGGGTATTTGTCCACGAGATCCGAACGAATGCCGTACAGCGGCTCGCGATGTTGCGGGATCGGATCGGGAAAGTTCCACACCACCGCCCGGGCACGCGCGTTGCCGAAAGGATGACAGCCGTGCTTGGTCATCGCCACCCGGATGATGCCGCCCGATAGATCGTTGGCCCAGCTCTTGCCCTCGGCCTCCTTCTTCTCGTCGTCGGTGAGTTCGTCCCACCAGCCGAGTTTTTTCAGCAGCACATGGTCGAATTGCGGATAACCGGTGGTGATGTCCGCGCCCTTTGAATGCGAGCCGTCGGCCGCCAGAAGCGACACACCGTCGCGCTCGACGCCGAAGGACGCCCGGAAGTTGCCGCCGCCGTCCATCACATGCTTCGAGGTGTCATACAGGTTCGGCGACCCGGGATGCTTCATCTCCGGCGTGCCGTAGCAGGGCCACGGCAGGCCGAAGTAGTCGCCGTCGCACGGTCCGCCCTTTGCGCGCAGGGTCTTCACATCGAAGGTGTGCATGTTCTTCATGTGAAGCTTCAGGCGCTCGGGCGACTGACCGGTGTAACCGATGGTCCAGGCGCCGCGGTTGATCTCCTTCCCGAGCACATCCTCCATCGACGGCTCGTCGTATCCGCCGGCGGCCTTCACCAATCTCAGGTTCTGCTTGCCGTCCTTCTTGCCGAGGAACTGGTCCTCGAAGCCTAGCTTGCGCGCGAACGCGAGCATGATCGCGTGGTCCGAGCGCGACTCGAACAGCGGATCGATGACCTTCTCGCGCCACTGGATCGAGCGGTTCGACGCGGTGCAGGAACCTTCCGTTTCGAACTGCGTCGCCGCCGGCAGCAGATACACCGCGCGCTTGCTGTTGGGCGTGTAGCCCTCGGCGGGCATCGCCGCCATCGCAGCAGTCGCCGACGGATACGGGTCGACCACCACCAGCAGGTCGAGCATGTCCATCGCCTTTTTCATCTCGAGGCCGCGCGTCTGCGAATTCGGCGCATGGCCCCAGAAGAACATGCCGCGAAGATTCGAATCCTGATCGATGAGTTCGTTCTTCTCCAGCACGCCGTCGATCCAGCGCGACACCGTCATGCCTGTCTTGAGCATCATCGCAGGCGAGGCGAAACGCCCTTTCAGCCAATCGAAATCGATGTTCCAGACCCGGCTGTAATGGCGCCACGAACCTTCGACGCCCACCGGGTAATAGCCCGGCAGCGTGTCCGGATTCGGGCCGACGTCGGTCGCGCCCTGCACGTTGTCATGGCCGCGGAAGATGTTCGCGCCACCGCCCGACACGCCGATGTTGCCGAGTGCCAGTTGCAGGATGCAGGAGGCGCGCACCATCGCATTGCCGATCGTGTGCTGCGTCTGGCCCATGCACCAGACGATCGTCGAGGGCTTGCTCTTGGCGAACATCTCGGCCACCTTGAACATCTGCTCGGGCGACACGCCGGTGACGTTCTGGACTTCCTCCGGTGTCCACTTTTTCAAGATCTCGTCACGCACCGCCTCGATGCCGTAGACGCGTGCCTTGAGATACTCCTTGTCCTCCCAGCCGTTCTTGAATATGTGATACAGCATGCCGAAAAGGAACGCGATGTCCGTGCCGGATCGGATGCGAACGTATTCGTCGGCCTTGGCCGCGGTGCGGGTAAAACGCGGATCGACCACGATCATCTTCGCGCCGGTCTCCTTCGCATGCAGCGAATGCAGCATCGACACCGGATGCGCCTCGGCGGCGTTCGACCCGATGTAGAGCATGCACTTGGTGTTCTGCATGTCGTTGTAGGAGTTGGTCATCGCGCCATACCCCCAGGTCTGGGCGACGCCCGCGACCGTGGTGGAGTGGCAGATGCGTGCCTGGTGGTCGCAGTTGTTCGAGCCCCAGAGCGACACGAACTTACGGAACAGGAAGGCCTGCTCGTTGTTGTGCTTGGAGGAGCCGACGAAGTACACCGAATCCGGGCCCGACTCCTTGCGCAGCGCCTGCATCCGGTCGCCGATTTCGTTGACCGCCTGTTCCCAGGAGATCTTCACGTACTTGCCGTTCACCAGCTTCATTGGTGACTTGAGGCGGTGCGAATGGTCGGTCATGCCGTGCTCGCGCACCGCGGCGCCCTTGGCGCAATGCGCACCGAGGTTGATCGGCGAGTCGAACACCGGTTCCTGCCGCACCCAGACGCCGTTCTGCACCACCGCATCCACCGCGCAGCCCACCGAGCAGTGCGTGCAGACGGTGCGCTTGACTTCGACTTTCGCTCCGGAGGCGGCCTTTTCCTGCGCCTCGGCACGGTCGATCATGTTGAACGGAAGTTGCGCGGCGAACGCGCCCGCGCCTGCGGCAACGCCGGAGCGCTTGAGAAAGGTGCGGCGATCGATCGTATTGACCGCATTTCCGGCGGGTGCGCCGGAGAAGGTCCTGGAAAGACGGCGGGCGTTCGGGTTGGACTGCGGCGAGGAGAGCGACCGCGCCCCCCCTTGAGATTTGCGGGTGAGCAACATGACGAAACTCCTCGAACTAGACGCGCGTTGTGCGGTAGTAATTGCGGACATGGGCGGTTTCCTCGTAGCCCTTGTCCTGTCGTGCAGAATCCGTTCGCACCGGTGGCTTCGCAGTCACCGTGCCACGCGCCGCGATTGCTGCGGCGGTTGCTGCCCCTCCGGCACCGACTGCCAGAAGGAAGTTGCGACGACTCGTCTTCTTCGTGTCAATCAACACAGTCTCCTCGACGTGTTTGGACGCCCGGCGCTCATCTCGGCACCGTACTCGTCCTGCTTGTCCACCCTCCCTGACTACGCCGATCGGTGGTTACCCACCTCTTCCGCGTAACACTACTTTAAGCATTAGACATCTTTAACGCTTCAGATTCAATGTCCATGAATGTCTTTGCGCATCGTGAAACGTGCGTGTAGAAGTTCGTACCGCGACTGGCCTCGATGGCCTCGAAGAAGCCTGCGTACGATTCGGCCAGATATCTGCCGAAGAATGCGGATTGCTGCTGCACCGCAGCAGACTCGTTTGGTGCACCTATCAGGTGACGCATCACCTCGAACAGGGCGGCGAAATGGTCCTCCGGTTCCCGCGTTGCAGCATGACGTGCAAGGCCGAGATTCGCGAGTTCATCCCGCAGCTTGACCAGTATTTTTTCGCGCCCGGACTCGGTGAGGTAGTGGCTCGCGTACGGCGTGACTTCCGCCTTGCCGGTGCCGACGAAAACCTGGTCGTACTCGGCACACACCACGCTCGCGTCGGCGCGCGAAGCCGCAAGCGCCAGAGCGTCCCAGGCCCGCTCGAACGGCGCGTCGCCGCCGCCGGCGCCGCCGTTGGACGCGATCGCGGCCAGCAGTTCCGCATCCGGCCCCGCGAAAAACAGCCGCGCGAACAGCGCATAGAGATCGGCACGCGCCTGGTCTTCTGCCTCGAGGTCCGCGGGTTCGCTCATTGCTTCGGGTCCAGAATCGATATTTCGCTCTTGTTTTCCATCATGTCGATCACCCTGCAATCCGCGCACATCTGCAGCCGGCGCAAGGCCGGGCCGCTTGCGAACATCGAGTGCGCCGCAAGACGCACGCTCATCACGTCGATCATCTTTTTCGTGCCAAAAGGCTTCGAACAACGGATGCACTCGAACGGCTGCGCTTCGTTGAGCGTCACCGGTTCGCGCACCGCCGCAGTCAGGTTCAGACGCGGCACGAGCGTGATCGCCTTCTCGGGACAGGTCTTCTCGCACAGCCCGCACTGAACGCAATTGCGTTCAAGAAAGCGCAGTCGCGGCACATCGCCCGAGTCCATCAGCGCAGATTCGGGGCATGCGCTGACGCAGGCAAGGCAGAGCGTGCAGGTGTCGCGGTCCACCGCAAGCGCGCCCCACGGCGCACCTGTCGTGAGCGGCACCGTCTCCACCGGCGTCGGCGCCTGCTTGTGCAGATGTTCCACCGCGAATTCCAGCGTGGTGCGCTTCAAGGGGCTGGCCTCGAAGCTCGCCGGGGTCTTTGCGATTGCCGCAGGCTCGAGCGACCAGACCTCGCGCTCGAACGCGGGCACCTCGTCCACGCCCGTGACACGGAAATGCTCGCCCGTGTAACCCAGCGCTTGCAGCACCGCTTCTCCGTGCCGCAACTCGCGCCGCATCGCCTCGCCGTAGGCCTCGTCCTGATGCGGCGTGTTCAGCCACATCACCTGCGATGCTCCCCATGCCACCGAGGCGAGCGCGATGTCGATGCCCACCGACGCCGGATGCAGCACCTCCAGCGGAATCACCCGCGCGGGCAGCCCTGCCCCGCGGCGAGCAAGCGTGGCAATCCGATCGCGGCTTTGCTCACCGTCGTGAAACAGCAGGCAGGCATCGCGGCCGCCCGCCTCGCGATACACCGAAAGCGCCCGCCGAATGCGCCTGCCGAGATCGCCGGTTCGCGGATACGCATGCGTCATCGCCCCCGACGGGCACACGCTCGCGCAACCGCCGCACCCGAGGCACAGGTGCGCTTCCACCTCCACCGTGTCGCCCTTGGAGGTGATCGCGCCGGTGGAGCACACATCGATGCACTTGCTGCAACCGGTCTTGCCCGAACGTCCGTGGGCGCAGATCTTCGGGTTGTAGCTGAAGAATTTCGGCTTCTCGAATTCGCCCACCATCTGGCCGAGCTGCGCCACCGCAAGCGCCTGCTCCATCGGATCGCGCCCCGGCGCGAGATAACCCTGCGGCAGTTCACCGCGTCGCCACAAGGGCTCGTTCGACAGGTCCAGCACCAGATCGAACCGCTCTTTTCGCACCAACGGCTTGCGCGAGAAATCGATCGCGCGCACATCGCCGCAGGCCGCGACGCAATCGCGATGCGAGCGACACTTCGCGGCATCGACCTGGAAAGCACCGGTGATCGCACCCTCCGGACAGGCGCGCACGCAGGCGTTGCAGCGCGTGCACAGGTCGAGGTCGATCGGGTTGTCCTCGGTCCACGCGACGTCGAACTCGCCCAGCCAGCCCGACACGCCCGAGGGCTTCCCCGACCAGATCGCATAGCGCCGCTCCGCGGGGAACTCGCCCTTTCCGTCGGTCACCAGCACGCTCACCGACAGGCCCGACAGGCCGAGCCCGCCCGACCTCTGCGACGCGAGCCGCTCGGCCCATTCGATTGCCGCCTCGCCCGGCCCGATCACCAGCACCGCGCCCTCGGACTTGAAGCCGATGCCGGCAACCGGTTCCGGTTCGGGCAGTTCGGCCATCGCGAGCAACGCGGCGATCTTGGGCGTGGCCTGCCTGCCCTCCTTCGACCAACCCGCGGTCTCGCGGATGTTCACGAACTTCATCGGAGACACGGATTTCGCGTCATGCGCCACGTCCGAGAACAGAGACGACTCCTGGGTACAGGCCACGATGCAATCCCCGCCATTGAGCGAATCGCTGAACGACGAAATCTGCTTTCGGCAGAGCTCGGTGTGGACCACCGGTGTCGTGCCCAGCTTGAGCGCCCGGCCGATCTGCGCGGCGTCGAGCGACATGGTCTTGTTGCAGTTGCAGAGTTTCAGCGTCGAGTTGTCGAAGGACACGTTCTTGCTTTCGTTTCAGGCTTTGCCTTGGGGAACGGGGCGGGATACGGGACCGAAATCCGCGGCAGCACCGTCTTGCGTCGGACGGTCGACCGGTTCGGATTGCGCCGCGTCGATTGCTTCTTCCGGCGAAGCGAGTACCTCGACGGAGTCGGAGTCCGCCGCAACGGATGGCGACTCTGAATCCTCCGCCTTCGTTTCCTTCTTCGGACTGTCCGGATCGACAAGCAGGTGCTTCACCTGCTCCATCATCGCGAGCGCCGCCGCGGGAATCGGCGTGGAGGTCGCCCAGTCGCCGCTGTAGGCCTCGTTGACATCGATCACGTTGAAGTGCGGATCGGCAAACAGTTTCTTGAGCGCCGAGCGACGCAGCACATCGTCCACCTCCGGCTTGAGGAATCCGGAGTATTCGCCCTCCAGACCGTGCAGCGATTCCACCGAAGGCAGCGGCTCGGCCGCAGGCGCCGCGGAAGCCGGATCGCCGGTGACAGGCGCGTCCGCAAGCGTGTCCGCACGATCGGGCGGAACCGGTACGACGGTCGCCGGCACCGCGACTGTCTCGCGCGCCTCGACCTTTCGCCGCGACCAGCGGGAAAGGAAATTGCCGGCCGAACGCATCTGACTTTCACCCATTTCGTCAGTCGTCACGCCGCGCCCCCTTGAACGACGGCGGTCGCGCCCGGCGTTTTTTCTGCTCCGGCTTGTAGTGCTCCACCACGAAGCTCGCCAGCCAGTCGCGCCACTCCATCGGCAGCGGCACGCCCTCGACCTGTGCGCCGCCGTCGAGCAGGCGGCCCGCCTCGTTGTAGCTCACCGTCACGAGGCGGGGCACTCCGCTGCCCTCCTCCTCGTCCCAGTTGACGAACACGAACGGCTGCGCGGTGGAGAGATTCAGGTAATAGCCCTCCGCCTCGTCGATATGCAGGGTCAGCTCGAAGCCGCGATACAGCCAACGCGCGGATTTGCCGTCATCGCCGACGAGTTCCGGCCCGCCCCCGTCACCGTCCGCCCGGCCGTCCGCCCGACCGTCCGCCGCGATCACCGCGAACGGCGTCCATTGCTCGGATTGCCAGCGGTTGTCGATCAATATGCGTTGCATGATCACGGAACAGGCGATGCTTGGATGCGACACAGTGAGACAGTCTTTATACTCAGTAAGTAGACCGATAAGTAGAACCGGTAAGTAGACTACGGGCGTCCGCCTATCATGCGCGACGACCGTCCACTAGGCAAACGAGACTCCGCACTCCATGAGCGAACGCATCATCCCGATCACCGACGCAAGGCGCATAAAGCCCTTGCCCGAGCTGGGGATATCCAAAGCGGGGACATCCGGCGCGACTGACGGACTCGTTGCGGATACGCTCGGCCGCAAGCTGCGCGATCTGCGCATCTCGGTGACCGACCGCTGCAATTTCCGCTGCGTGTACTGCATGCCGAAGGAAATTTTCGGCCCGGACTACAAGTACCTAGCGCGCAGCGACCTCCTCAGCTTCGAGGAAATCATCCGCCTCGTGCGGGTATTCCGCCGCCACGGCATACAGAAGGTACGGCTCACCGGCGGCGAACCGCTTCTGCGCCGCAACCTCGAACGCCTGATCACCGACCTGTCCGCGCTCGGTACCGTGGAACAGCCGCTCGACATCACTCTCACCACAAACGGCTCGCTGCTTGCGAAAAAAGCCCGCGCCCTGCGCGAGGCCGGCCTCACGCGAATCACCGTCAGCCTCGACTCGCTCGACGACGAAACCTTCCGCGCGATGAACGATGTCGATTTCCCGGTGAGCGACGTGCTCGAGGGCATCGACGCCGCGCTCGCCGCCGGCCTCGCGCCGGTCAAGGTGAACATGGTGGTCAAGCGCGGCGTGAACGACCACCACGTGGTCGCGATGGCCAAACGCTTCAAGGGCACCGGCTGCATCGTGCGTTTCATCGAATACATGGATGTCGGCGCGAGCAACGGCTGGCGCATGGACGACGTGGTGCCCTCGGCCGAGATCGTCCGCCGCATAAATGCCGAGATGCCGCTCGAACAGGCCGACCCGCACTACCGCGGCGAAGTCGCCGAACGCTGGCTGCACGCCGACGGCTCGGGCGAGATCGGCGTGATTTCATCGGTCACCCAGGCCTTCTGCCGCGACTGCAACCGCGCGCGGCTTTCCACCGACGGCATGCTCTACACCTGCCTGTTCGCAAGCCAGGGCTACGACCTGCGCACCCTTATTCGCAACGGCACCAGCGACGACGGCATCGCGGAAGCCATCGCCCGGCTCTGGTCGGTGCGCGACGACCGCTACTCCGAGATCCGCACCGCCGAGACCGCGAAGGCGCGCAAGGTCGAGATGTCGTACATCGGTGGCTGACCCCGGACGCAAGCCGATGAACCGTCCCGAACTCACCCTGCCTGAACTCACTGCGTCTGGCCGTCCCGCCACCTTCGAGGTCGAGGCGATCAACGAACGCGGCGAAGCGGTCAGCACGCCGATCGCGGGCGAACATCCGCTCACGATCTACCTGGACAAACGCGAACTCGTCACCCTGATGACCCTCGGCCAGGCGCCGGAGGCGCTGGTGCTCGGCTACCTGCGCAACCAGCGGCTGGTGCCGTCGATTGCGGACATCGCCGCGGTGCAGGTGGACTGGGACACCGACTCCGCCGCGGTCACCACCCGGCGCGGCATCGACAACCTCGACGGAAAAATGTCCAAACGCACCGTCACCACCGGCTGCGGCCAGGGCACGGTGTTCGGCGACCTGATGGAGGAAATCGACTCCATCAAACTGCGCGAGGACGTACGGCTCTCGGAGGACGCGCTGCACGCGATGCTCGACGCGGTGCGCCGCCACGAGGCGGTGTACAAGACCGCCGGTGCGGTGCACGGCTGCGCACTCGCGAGCGTAAATGCAGACAATGCGGAGATCCTCTACTTCGTCGAGGACGTCGGCCGGCACAACGCGGTCGATGCGATCGCGGGAAAAATGTGGCTCGACGATGTGGACGGCTCGGACAAGGTGTTCTACACCACCGGCAGGCTCACCTCCGAGATGGTGATCAAGGCGGCGCAGATGCGCATTCCTTTCCTCGTCTCGCGCTCCGGCCTCACCAAGATGGGCCACGACATAGCGGCGCGCATCGGCATAACTATGATCGGCCGCGCCGCCGGCGGAAAGCACTACCTGCTCTTCACCGGGCGCGAGCGCTTCGTGAAAAGCATCTCGCCGACGGAAATTGTCTGATGGCCCCTACGCGACATTCGGAGCGTTCATCCAATTTTGCAACGCGCACCAAGGAGTGCGCGTAGTGTCGATCACCGGTCTCGTCCTCGCCGGCGGTCAGGGCCGTCGCATGGGCGGCGTGGACAAGGGCTTGCAGATGCTCCGCGGCCGCGAGATGGTGGCCTGGGTGCTGGAGCGGCTGTCGCCGCAGGTTGATGAAATCCTGGTGAATGCGAACCAGAACATCGAGGCCTACGAACGCTTCGGGTATCGGGTAATCAGTGACCGCGTACGTGGCTTTGCCGGTCCGCTCGCCGGTCTGCACGCGGGACTCTCCGCCGCCGCGCATCCGTGGCTGGTGACCGTGCCCTGCGATTCGCCCTTCCTGCCCTTCGACCTCGTCGACCGCCTGCGCCAACACGCCGATGAGCACGACGCCGACATCGCGGTCGCCCGCACCCACGACCAGCCGCATCCGGTGTTCGCGCTGGTGAAAACCGCGCTCCTTCCGCACCTCACCGCCTTCCTCGAATCCGGCGGCCGCAAGATCGATGCGTGGTATGCCTCGCTCGCGGTGGTGGAAGTGCCCTTCGACGATCAGGCCGACGCCTTTTCCAATATCAACACCCGCGCCGAACTCGAGGCCTGGGATTCGATGCCACCCGGCTAGAGCACCAAAAGAACGCCATACCCCGTCCATGACAACACTCGAACAGATCGTCAGCTGCATCAGCGACTACGACCCGAACGCGCTGCCGGTGGACCGCGCCAACCGGATCATCCGCGACTTCGTGAAACCGGTGACCGGCATCGAGAAAGTATCGATCCGATCGACGCTTGGCCGCGTTCTGGCGGAGGACGTCATGTCCACCATCGACGTCCCGGCGCACGACAACTCGGCGATGGACGGCTGGGCGGTGCGCGGCGAGGACGTCGCCAAGGGCGCAACCACCCTCACCGAAATCGGCACCGCCTTCGCCGGCCGCGCCTTCGTCGGACGAGTCGCCGCGGGCGAATGCGTGCGCATCATGACCGGCGCGGTCATGCCCGAAGGCACCGACACCGTCGTCATTCAGGAAATGGTAAAAGCCGAGGGCAAGCGCATCGCCGTTCCCGCCGGACTGGAACCCGGCCAGCACTGCCGGCTTGCGGGCGAGGACCTTAAAAAAGGCTCACCCGCACTTCGCGCCGGCACGCTTGTGCGCCCGGCCGAGCTCGGCCTGATGGCATCGCTCGGCCTCGCGGAAGTGCGGGTGCGGCGGCGCCTGCGCGTGGCCTTCTTCTCCACCGGCGACGAACTGCGCTCAGTGGGCGAACCGCTCGGCGAAGGCCAGGTCTACGACTCCAACCGCTACACCCTCTGGGGCATGCTGCAGCGCCTTGGCTGCGAAGTCATCGACATGGGCGTGGTGCGCGACGATCCCGCCGAACTCGAAACCGCCTTCCGCAATGCCGCGGCGAACGCGGACGCGGTCATCACCTCCGGTGGCGTGTCGGTGGGCGAGGCCGACTTCACCCGCGAACTCATGGCCAAGCTCGGCGAAGTCGCTTTCTGGACAGTGGCGATGCGCCCCGGCCGGCCGATGGCTTTCGGCCGGGTGCAGAACGCGGTGTTTTTCGGCCTGCCCGGCAACCCGGTGGCGGTGATGGTGACTTTCCTGCACTTCGTGCGTGGCGGCCTGCTCGCGATGATGGGCCAGCGCGACACCGACCTGCCGCTGGTGCAGGCGCGCTGCGAATCGCCGATGCGCAAGAAACCCGGCCGCACCGAATACCAGCGCGGCATCCTCACTCAGAAAGACGGCGCATGGACGGTGAAGCTCACCGGCTCGCAGGGTTCGGGCATCCTGCGCTCGATGGCAGAGGCCAACTGCTTCATCGTCCTCGGCCACGAACAGGGCTCGGTCCAGGCCGGTGATGTCGTGCAGGTAATGGTGATGGACGGGCTGGTCTAGAACGAGATTGATCCATTTCTGGACGCGAATCGACCGCTTTCAGGCGTCCATATTTGGCTTTCTGAATAAATGTTGAACTTTTCCACTTGAAATTCACTTTCCTTCTGCGGCTGATCGCGATTTCCCTGCTCCTCGTCGCGGGCACGCCCTTCGCTCAGTTCCCGGCCCGCCCGGTGAAACTCGTGGTCCCCGCCGGCGCCGGTGGCCCGACCGATGTGGTCGCACGGGTGCTCGCCAATGGGCTGACGGAAGCCTGGGGCAAGCAGGTGCTGGTGGAGAACCGACCCGGCGCGGGCGGCAATCCGGGAGCAGAAGTCGTTGTGCGCGCCGCGCCCGATGGCCACACCCTGCTGCTTGGCAGCGCGGGGCCGATCGTGATCAACATGTCCCTGTACCCGAACCTGCGCGTCGATCCGCGCCGCGAACTCGCAGCGATCTCGCAGCTCACCTCGGTGCCGCTGGTGCTGTTTGTCGCGCCCGAGAACCCCGCCAGAACGCTCGCGGATCTCGTGCGTCAGGTAAAGGAGCGCCCTGGTCAGCTCAACTACGCCTCCACCGGCATCGGCACCATGCCGCATCTCGCGGGCGAACTGCTCAAGCGGCAGGCGGGGCTGGACCTGGTTCAAGTGCCCTACAAGGCGGTGCCCGCCGCGGTGGCGGCTCTGATGGCGGGCGAGGTCATCGCTTTTTTCGACACGCCCACCGGCTTTGCCAACGCGCGCGCCGGCAAGCTGCGCGCGCTCGCGGTGGCGGCGAAAGTCCGCTTCTCCGGTGCCCCGGAGGTGCCGACCACCGCGGAAGCCGGCTACCCCGGACTGCTCGCCGATTCCTGGTACGGCCTGCTCGCTCCGCTGCAGACGCCGCGCGAGTTGCGGCTGAAGATCCATGCCGATGTGGCGAAGGTGCTGCTTGCGCCCGACACGAAGGCGCGACTCGCGAGCCTCGGCTTCGATGTCGTCGCCTCCACGCCCGACACGTTTGCCGACACCATCGCGAGCGAATCCGAGCGTTGGGCGTCCTTTGTCAGGACGCTTGGCATCAGAATGGAATAAACGCAGTTCACCACGGAGTATTCATGCAGCATCGCAAGCACCACCGCCTCGTACCGCTGCTCGCCGCAGCCTTCACGCTCGCCCTCGCGAGCAACACTTTCGCGCAGAGCACCGCGCCTTATCCGACAAAACCGGTGCGCATGGTCGTGCCCAACGGCGCCGGCGGGCCGACCGATGTGGTCGCGCGCCTGCTCGCTCAGGGACTGACCGAAACATGGGGCCAGCAGGTGGTGGTGGAGAACCGTCCCGGCGCGGCGGGCAATCTCGGCACCGAGGCGGTGGCGAAGGCGCCGGCCGACGGCCACACGCTCCTGATGTCGGCAAGCGGCCCGATCGTCATGGCCAAGCCGCTGTTCGAGAAACTCGCGATCGACCCGACGAAAGACCTCGTGCCGATCTCGCTGCTCGCCTGGATACCTCTGATCATCTACGTCGCGCCGCAACTGCCGGTGAACAACCTCGCCGATTTCCTGCGCTACACCAAGGAACGCCCGGGCAAGCTCAACTACGCCTCCACCGGCCCCGGCTCGACCACCAACATCATGACCGAGCTGTTCAAGCGCCAGTCGGGCGCCGACCTCGTGCACGTGCCCTACAAGGCAGTGCCGCAGGCGATCGCCGCGGTCATGACCGGCGAGACCGCGATGTTCCTCGACACCACCTCCACCCTTTCCCATGTGAAGACCGGAAAACTGAAGGCACTTGCGATCGCCAGCCGCGCGCGCTTCTCCGGTGCACCCGACCTGCCCACCGCGACCGAGGCCGGCTTGGCCGGATTCACCGCCGAACCCTGGGTCGGCCTGCTCGCCCCCGCCGGCACTCCGCGCGAGCTGCGCCAGAAGATCCAGACCGACTCCGCGAAATACCTGCTCACGCCCGCAATGAAAGCCCAGCTCGCCGCGATCGGCTTCGACGCGGTGGGCGGCGGCATAGATGCCTTTGCGGAAGTGATCGCGACGGAAGCGGTGCGCTGGAACACCGTGGTGAAAGCGGCCGGCATAAAACTGGAGTAGCGGGCAATCCATGTCTTCATGCCACATCAAGCCCAGCGAGTAGAAACGTACGACCGGGTGCGTCATGAGTCATAATTTGAGTCAACCCCCTTCGGAACTCGTGCCAAAAGAGTCCACCCCTGCAGATTGGTCAGGCGGAACCAAGGAGACAAGCATGAGCGCCCCTGAACAAAGCCTGATCGACAAGATCAAACAACTGCCCCCCCAGCGCCTGGCGGAAGTGGAAGACTTTGTGGATTTCCTGCGCGTTCGGGACGACGAGCGACGCCTGACCCAGACCGCCTCGCACGCGAGCGAACCCGCCTTCTCGGCGGTGTGGAACAACGAAGACGACGCTGCCTACGACCGGATGTGACCGTGTCTCATGCCTTTGGCGAGGTGGTGCTGGTCACCTTCCCCTTCACCGATCAGTCCGTTGCAAAGAAGCGCCCCGCCGTCATCGTTTCAGGCAGGACTTACAACGCAAGCCGACGCGATCTGGTCATCATGGCAATCACCAGCCAGGTGAGAATGCCTACGAGCTTTGGCGAAACACTGCTCGCCGACTGGCAGACTGCAGGGCTCGTCAAGTCCTCGGTCGTCAAACCCGTGTTCGCCACGATCGAACAGAGCCTCGTTATTCGAACTCTGGGCACGCTCTCCGCTGCCGATCAGCGCACATTGCGCCAAGCCATAACGCAAATAATTGGCTGAACGACAGACCCCGCGCGAATACGGCCGCCTGCCGGAGTGAAACGCCTGCGCGGGAATTTATACCGGATCCGATATCGGAACCACCTGCTTTCAAGCGCAGACTCTGGCGTTTTGAAATGGAAGTTGAAGTATTAAGGTGAGCGACCGCCTTAAAAACGCCCCCCCCTACTGCAGCCGCTTCGCCCGCAGCTCCGCACTCACCGCATCCACCGCCGCCTTCACCGAGGCGAGATGCGGATGCACCGCGAGCGCGGCTTCGAAGGCGGAGAGCGCATGCGCCGGCCGGCCGTGGCGCAGGCAGATCTGGCCGAAGCCCGAGAGCGCGCCGAAATGCCGCGGTTCGAGCGCGAGCACCTGCTGGATGTCGCGCACGCTCGCCTTGTCGCGGCTGCGAAGGAAATTGAGCGTCGCGCGCTTGTTCCAGCCTTCGGCGAATCCCGGCCAGGTGTTCACCAGCATCGACAACCGCGTTTCGGCCTGCGGGTAGTCCCGCGAGGCGAGCATGCGCGAGGCCTCATCCAGCGCGTCTTCCGCTTCGGTGGACTTGTGCGTATGCCAGAGGTTCCAGATCAGGTCCTCGGTCTCGGCCGCGTCGATCGAACTCAGAGGGCCCGCGAGTTTCGCAAACAGCGGCGTGAGCTTTTTCGGAAGATTCGGATTGGGGTCGCGTTTTTTCAGGCAGACGATCAGCTTGAGCGTCTCGTCCAGCAGGTCATCCAGCGGTTGGATCGTCACTGCGCGTCCTGGTCATCGGTGGCCCCGAGCAGGCGCTGCGCGTCGGGTGCCGGCATCGCCTCCACGCCCTTCAACTTGCGTTCGATCTGGCGGGTGCGCGTCTCGGCCGCGCCGATCGAATTGGCCACCGTCTCCAATTGCTGCTTGGTCTTGGCGAGCACATCGCCGAACTTGCCGAACTCGGTCTTCACCGCGCCGAGCAACTGCTGGACTTCGCCCGAGCGCTGCTCGATCGCAAGCGTGCGGAATCCCATCTGCAGGCTGTTGAGGATGGCGGTCAGCGTGGTCGGGCCCGCGATCACCACCCGGTACTCGCGCTGCAGGGTGTCGGCGAGGCCCGGCCGGCGCAGCACTTCCGCGTACAGGCCTTCGGTGGGCAGGAACAGTATCCCGAAGTCGGTGGTGGCGGGCGGCTCGAGGTATTTGTCGCGAATGGTCTTCGCCTCCAGCTTGATGCGGGTCTCCAGCGCCTTGGAGGACTCCTCGATGCCGGCAAGATCCGCGCGGTCCTGCGCCGCGAGCAGGCGGTCATAATCCTCGCTCGGGAACTTCGAGTCGATCGGCAGCCACACCGGCGAGCCGTTGCCCTTGCCGGGGAAGCGGATCGCGAATTCCACGCGGTCGTTAGAACCCGGTTTGGTGGCAACGTTTTTCTCGTACTGCTCGCGCACCAGCATCTGCTCGAGCAGCGCTTCGAGTTGCACCTCGCCCCAGGTGCCACGCGTCTTAACATTGGTCAGCACGCGTTTCAGGTCACCCACGCCGGCGGCGAGCGTCTGCATCTCGCCCAGTCCCCGGTGCACCGCCTCCAGACGCTCGGACACCTGCTTGAAGGATTCGCCGAGGCGTTTCTCCAGCGTCGCGTGCAGGCGTTCGTCCACCGTTTTGCGCATCTCCTCCAGCTTGGCCGCGTTCTCGCCCTGCAGTTCGCGCAGCTTGTTCTCGAGCGTGTTGCGGATCTCGGTGAGCCGGGTTTCGTTGGCTTCCGCAAGTTTCGCGAGTTGCGCCGCGAATCCGTCGATCTGGTTGTTCTGCACCTGCGCGATCGAACTCATCTGCGCGAGCAGGGTCTGGCTGAACTGGTTAAGCCCGCCTGAGAGTTCAGTGCGCTGCTCGCGCCCGGCATCCGCCAGCTCTTTTCGCACTGCCGCCATCTCGGAGCGAAGCTCGCGCCCCAGCCTCTCGATCGACTCGAGCACGGAGGTGTCCTTCGGCTGCGGGCGCGAACGCATCATAAAGGCGGTGGCGCCTGAGGCGGCAAGGCCGGCAACGATCACCAGAATGGCAGTGAGGATCACATCCGAAGGCATGGCGCGGGCGTTCCTCTATGTCGAAAGACTCTGATCCAGCATGCGCGTCATCGCAAGGATGTCATCCACCGTCGGCGTCGGCACGCCGGTACGCTGACCGAGCGCGGTGACCGCGCCCACCATCGCCTCCACTTCCAGCCGCCGGCCGGCCTCCACGTCCTGCAGCATCGAGGGTTTGTGCGAACCGAGGCGTGCGGCCTCGTCGAGCCGCTCCTCCGGATCAACGTCCAGCACCACGCCAAGCGCCTCCGCCACCGCCTTGGATTCCATCAGCAGGCGCCGGCCGATCGAGCGCAGCCCGGGTGTCGAGAGACAGCCCGACACGCTTGATCGGGTGAGCGCCGCCACCGGGCCGCTGGAGATGTTGCCAAGCAGCTTCTGCCACACATCGTTGCGGATGTCCGCCGACGCCTTCGAGGCGTACCCCGCCTTGTTCAGGATCTCGCACACCGCTTCCAGCCGCGGGCTGATCCGCCCGTCGAGTTCACCAAAGATGAAAAGTCCCTTGCCGCCTTCGGCGACGATATTCGGCGCATTCATGTGCGCAACGTGCTTGACCACCGCCCCGAGCGTGCGGGCGGGCCCGATCGCATTCCATTGCGCACCGCCCGGGTCCACCGCTTCAAACGGGCCGTGCGCCGCGCCGCCCGAGGCGCCTTGCGCCGCTCCACTCTTCTCCCCCGGACCGAAGTACCACCAGGGAAGCCCATTCACCAGCGACACCACCGTGGTGTTGGCATCGAGCAGGGGCGCAAGTTGCGGCATCAGCGCCGGCCCGGAATGCGCCTTCACCGTGATCAGCACCAGATCCTGCGGTCCGGCTTCGCGGGTGTCGCTCACGCAGCGCGGCCGGACGATCACGGACTTTCCGGCAGTGCGGTTCTCGAGGCCCTTTTCGTTGATCAGCGCCGCGGCCGCGGGCCGCGCGATCAGCGTGGGCGCAAGGCCCGCCTGTTCGATCCGTGCCGCAAGGCTCGCGCCTATCGATCCGATTCCCCACACTGCGATCCGCTTCATGTACCCGTTTCCCCGAATGTCATTGCCTTCCGCCCTGCCCGCTTTTCAGCCCTGTTTATTTCGCATCCAGTCGGCGGTCTTGAAAAACGAATTGTGCAACGCATTGCGCAGCCCGAATTCGAGGCCGCAGTCCTTCATCGCGCGATCCATGCAGGCCAACCACTGGTCGCGCTCGCTGGTTCCGATCGGAAACGGCAGGTGGCGCGCGCGCAGCATCGGCGGACCGACACGCTCCGCGTACATCGACGGCCCGCCCAGCCAGCCGGAGAGAAACCAGTAGAGCTTGTCGGTCGAACCGTCGAGGCTCGCCGGATGCATCGCGCGAATGCCGGCGAACTCGGGTTCGCTGTTCATCAGTGCATAGAACCGTTCCACAAGCACCCTCAGCGCTGCATCGCCGCCGAGCAGTTCGTAGGGCGTGGTCTCGGGCGTTGGATGATTCGCAGTCATGTCGCCTCCTTCATGTTGCCTCTCTCAGTGCCACCACCGGCGGGCGGGACAGCGCCGCGCGTGCACCGGAATACGCATTCCACGAAACGCAGAGCAGCCCGAGCAGAGGTCCTGCGAGCCACACCCAGGGGTTCATCTGGTAGGGGAACTGGAACACCTTCAATGCAATCACCCAGCCGATGCCGGTGGCGCCCGCGGCGGCAAGCAGACCCGCCAGCAGGCCGATCAACGCGAACTCGGCGCGTTGCGCGCCCATGACCTGCGAGCGGCTGGCGCCAAGCGCGCGCATCACCGCGGCTTCGAGCGCGCGCTCGCCCTGCGTGGCGAGCAGCGCGGCGTACAAAACGAGGATGCCCGCGCCGATCGCGAACAGGAACACGAACTGCACCGCGCCGATCACCTGCTCCATCACCGCAAGCGCCTGGCGCAGGATCGCGCTCATGTCCACCACCGTCAGGTTCGGGAAGCGCTGCGAGACCTTGCTGCCGAAGCCCGCCTCGGACGATTCGAGTCGGAAGCTGGTGATCAGGCTCATCGGAGCTTCAGAGAGAAGCTTCGGCGTGGCGATCACGAAAAAATTCACCCGCATCGAATCCCAGTCGAGCTTGCGTATGCCGACGATAGTCGCGGAGAAATCGCGCCCCGCCACCTGCCATGTGAGCGTGTCGCCGAGCTTCCAGCCAAGGCGTTTCGCAACCCCCTCCTCCACCGAAAGGCCGCCCTTGTCGAAATCGTCCGCGTTGAACCAGCGACCGGCCACAGTCGCGTTATGCGACGGCTCCACGCTCATGAAGGAGAGATTGAACTCACGCTCCACCATGCGCCGGTCGCGTTCCTCGAATGCGCCCGCATCAACCTTCTGCCCGTTCTTCGCGGTGAATCGACCGCGCACCATCGGGTACATCGCGGGTTCGGGCTGGCGATTCTCGCGAAAGAATTCCAGCAGCGGCTTGCGCTGCTCCGGCTGGATGTTGACGAGGAAACGGTTGGGCGCATCGGCCGGCGTCTTGCCGCGCCAGGTGTCGAGCAGGTCGCCGCGGGTGAAACTCAACATGAGAATCGCGGTGAGACCAAGCGCGATTGCGAGCACCTGCACCACCGTCGATGCCGTGCGCCGGCGCAGGCAGGCGACGCCGTAGCGCCAGCCCAGCGCGCCAGCGCTCCTTCCCCCGCCCGCCGCATTGCCACCGCCCGATATCCGTCCGAGCGCAGCGAGCGCGCCGCGGGTGACTACCGCAAACACGATCATCGCGGCGAGAAATCCGCCGAGTACGAACAGGCCCAGTTTCGTATCGCCCGCCTGCCAGATCAGGAGGGCACCAACGACCACCAGCCCGAGCAGATACGCAGACAGCACCTGGATGCGTGACAAGGCCGACGCGCCGCCCACTTCGCGGCGCAGCACGCGCAAGGCCGGCACGCGCGCGAGTTGCAGCAGCGGCGGCAAGGCAAAACCAAGCAGAAGCGCAAGGCCAATCGACACGCCCTGCACGAACGGCAGCAGCGACGGCGCGGGAAGCGGCACGGTCAGCAGCCCGGCGATGAACATGCCGATCACGTATTGCGCAGCAAAACCCGCGATGCAGCCCGCCGCACTCGCCGCGAGCCCGAGCAGCAGGAACTCCCACCCGAACAGCGCGAACAGGGTCCGGTGCGAACTGCCGAAGCAGCGCATCACTGCATAGCCATCGAGATGACGTTCGCTGTATCGGCGCGTGGCGAGTGCCACCGCCACCGCCGCGAGCACCACCGCGAGCATCGCGGTGAGGCCGATGAACTGCTGCGCGCGGTCGAGCGTGGTGCGTATTTCCGGCCGTGCGTTCTCCAGGCTCTGGATCGATTCGCCGCGTCCGAGCCGGCCCTTGGCCCAGGCTTCGAATCCGCGCACCGCCTCGGCCTCGCCCGCGCCAAGCAATGAATAGGTGATCCGGCTTCCCGTCTGCACGAGACCGGTGGCGGGCACGTCCGCCACGTTCATCATCAGTCGCGGCGCGACATTGAAAAACGACGCGCCGCGATCGGGCTCAAGGGTGAGGATCGCACCGACACGGAGTTTCGACTCGCCGAGTTCCAGCGCATCGCCCACCTTGACGCCGAGCGCGCCCGCGAGCCGCTCGTCGGGCCAGACCTCGCCCTTTCGCGGTCCCTGCGACATCTCGCGATCGGGCGAATTGAGCGCATCGGCGATGCGCAGCTTGCCGCGCAGCGGATAGCTGTCCGACACCGCCTTGACGCTGGAGAGCTGAGCCTCCTCGCCCCTGCGCGACATGCTGACAAAGCCGATGTTTTCGCCGAGCTTCAGCCCGCGCGCGGTGATCTCGCGGCGGACCGTGTCGCTCCAAGGACGGTCGGCGAGCATCACCACATCCGCGCCGAGCAACTGGTGCGCTTCCGATATCAGCGCCTGTCGCACCCGGTCGGCAAAAAAGCCAACGCTGGTGACACTCGCCACCGCCACCACCAGCGCGATCGCCAGCACCCGGAGTTCACCCGCACGCCAGTCGCGAGCGAGCATGCGCAGCGCGAGATTAAACATTTTTCACCGCCAAGGCGCCAAGAAAAGCAAAACCAAAACCGGAAGGCTTCGGAACGGGGAGGGCGGGAGAGCCCGCCCTCCCCGTTACCCCACCCACCCCGGCAAAGCCCGCATCGAGCGGGCTTTGTTTCGTGTCT
>CANIEV010000016.1 GCA_947466535.1 Betaproteobacteria bacterium | reverse complement strand
GGCTCCAAACGGGTGAAGTTGCGCGCCATGCGCTCAGGAGCCCCGGTCATCATCGCCACCCATCCGAACCAGACGAAGCAGCCAAGGGCGGTGAAACACATCGCGCCGAACCACGCGAGCGCATTGGCGGCGCCTCGCCGCAGTCGCTCGACCCCTGCGCCCGCAAGCAGGGAAAACGGCAGCAGTGCACTTAGCGCGTGGACTTCACGTCCTTCGGGCAGCAGAAGCAGGGTCACAAGGGTTGCGGCAAGTGCCGTCACGCCGAAGACTATGCCGGCGGAACGTGGCGTGCGTCGTTGATCCCACAGATACCAGAGCGCGATCGGCCAGGCAGGCCAGGCCGCCCAGGCAAGTGTCTTTATGCCGGCGAGCAGTCGTGCAGTTCCGGGCAACGTGATGAGCGAGACCTGCCCGGCTATCCACGCGGCACTTGCTTCCGGGGATTTCGCGGCGGCGATCGACCACCAGATCGCCATGGCACACGCGAATAAGGCGGTTGCACTCGCCAACGCCTTGCCGCAGGCGCGGGTGCGCCATTCGGGCGAGAGAAGTGGCATCAGCAGGGCCACCGCGACCGGTGCGACGAAGGCGATCAGACCTTTGGACAGCACTGCGACAGAGAGGCCGATTCCGAAGGCGATGGCTCCGGCCCGAACGTTTTTTCGCGCGCGGACGAGCCCGTACCAGGTGATTGCATGACCCGCGAGCAGGCCCAACTCGGCGATGATTTCGTGCGCATGCACCAACAGGCCAAGGCATCCGAGGAACACGAGAACTGCACCGGTACCCTGCGCCGGCCCCCACAGCGCCACCGTGGCGCGGCGAAGGAACAGCGCGCAGACGGCGAGCGAACCTGCAGTCGCGAGACGCGCGCCGTCGTCAGCCGACAACGCAAACGACGCAAGCCGGGAGAGCAGCGCAGCGAACCAGAACTGCAACGGGCCGTCTTCGACGAAGGGCTCGCCCGCGAGATGCGGAATCCACCATTGCGAGTGGGTGAGCATCTGGTGGACGATGCCCATGCCAATCGCATCTTCCGGCTTCCAGGGATCGTGGCCCAGCAGTCCTGGAAGCGCGTAGGCCACAACCAGCAGTGCGATCACCGCGGGCGACGGTGGCAAGGCGAGGCGGGAGGAAAGTTTCATCTGCGTGCGAGGCGCAAGCTAGCGGGATCAAATCAGCTTTGTCACAACGGATGCGGAACTGCCGCAGTAACCGGCATGTGAAGCTGCGTCCAAATCACAAAGGGCAGCCGAAGCTGCGTCCAAAACAAAAGGCAGCCGAAGCTGCCTTTGTCACGACCTTGCGCAGGATCACGCCGCTGCGGGCGGGGTGGCTGCCTTTTTGCCAGCGTATTTCTGGCGGAATTTCTCCACGCGGCCGGCGGTGTCGACCATCTTCTGTTTGCCGGTGTAGAACGGATGGCAGGCGGAGCAGACTTCGACTTGCAGGGGTTTTCCCAGGGTCGAACGCGTCTCGAACGTATTGCCGCAGGAGCACGTGACCTTGATTTCGTTGTATTCGGGGTGAACGCCGGGTTTCATTGCATTTCCTTTGAGTGAATTGCTCGGTCCTGCCCGGGCGCGCGAGGGTGGATCCGACAATCCGAATCCGACCTGCAGAAGCCTGCATTGCGAGCGTGGAAGAGCTTTTAATTATCCCAGATTTTCAGCGACTTATCAAGGAACGGGCCGATTTTGCCTCTACGTCAGCTGCGGCGCATCGAGTCGAAGAAGTCGGAGTTCGTCTTGGTTCCCTTGACCTTGTCCAGCAGGAATTCCATCGCCTCGAGGTCATCCATGGGGTAGAGCAGTTTTCGCAACACCCAGATCTTGGACAACACCTCGTGCTTGATCAGCAGTTCCTCACGGCGTGTGCCCGAACGATTGACGTTGATCGCGGGGAAAATCCGTTTTTCGTACATCCGGCGATCGAGGTGCACTTCCATGTTGCCGGTACCCTTGAACTCCTCGAAGATCACATCGTCCATGCGGCTGCCGGTGTCGATCAGTGCGGTGGCGAGGATCGTGAGCGAACCGCCTTCCTCGACATTGCGGGCGGCACCGAAGAACCGCTTCGGGCGCTGCAGCGCGTTCGCATCCACGCCGCCTGTAAGCACCTTGCCCGAGGCGGGCACGACCGTGTTGTAGGCGCGCGCGAGCCGTGTGATCGAGTCAAGCAGAATCACAACGTCCTTCTTGTGCTCGACCAGGCGCTTGGCCTTTTCGATCACCATCTCTGCGACCTGGACGTGGCGCGAGGCCGGTTCGTCGAAGGTGGAGGCCACGACCTCGCCCTTCACCGAGCGCTGCATTTCGGTCACTTCTTCCGGGCGCTCGTCGATCAGCAGAACGATCAGGACGGTATCCGGATTGTTGGCGGTGATCGCATGTGCCATGTGCTGCAGCATCACTGTCTTGCCCGCCTTCGGGGGCGAGACGATCAGGCCGCGCTGGCCCTTGCCGATCGGCGCAATGATGTCGATGATCCGGCCGGTGATGTTTTCCTCGGCCTTGATGTCGCGCTCCAGGCGCAAGGCCACGTTCGGATGCAGTGGCGTCAGGTTCTCGAACAGGATCTTGTGCTTGGACGCCTCGGGCGATTCGCCGTTGACGCGGTCCACCTTGACCAGTGCGAAGTAGCGCTCGCCATCCTTTGGCGTGCGGATTTCGCCCTCGATCGAGTCTCCGGTGTGCAGATTGAAACGGCGGATCTGCGACGGGCTGACGTAGATGTCATCAGTGGAGGCGAGATAAGACGTGTCGGGCGATCTCAGGAACCCGAAACCGTCGGGCAGCACTTCGAGCGTGCCATCGCCAAAGATCGCCTCGCCTTTTTTCGCACGATTCTTCAGGAGCGCAAAAATGAGCTCCTGCTTGCGCATGCGATTGGCGCCTTCGACCTCGTAGGTTTGCGCCATCTCGATCAGGGCCGAGACGTGCAGTGACTTCAATTCGGACAAATGCATAAGCGTGCGGGAAAAGCGGCAGGAAAAGGCGGCAGGAGAGGGGCGTACAGAGGGCTGTTGGGCCTGTCAGTACAGCAGATTTAAGGGGGAGAAGCGGAAGGAACCGAAGCGGAAGACTTCATGGGCCTTCCGGACCTGCGTGCCACGGGGTCCCGTGTCACGCGTTTGCGGAGATTAAGACGTTCAGATGTTGCTGTCAAGGAAGGCGGTGAGCTGGGATTTGCTCAGTGCACCCACCTTCATGGCTTCCATGTTGCCGTTCTTGAACAGCATCAGCGTCGGGATGCCGCGGATGCCATACTTCTTCGGCACTTCCTGGTTCTCGTCGACATTGAGCTTCGCAATCTTGAGCTTGCCGGAATACTCCTTGGCCACTTCGGCGAGCACCGGCGCGATCGCCTTGCAGGGACCGCACCATTCGGCCCAGTAGTCCACCAGCACCGGGGTGTCGGACTTGAGCACATCGGACTCGAAGGAGTCATCGGTCACATGGGAAATTTCATCACTCATTGAAGCCTCAGCAGGAAAGCGGACGGTGCCGCGAAAGGGGGAAATAATTGGGGGCGGGAAACGGGAACTTCGGAACGGGAAGTTCAGGGTATTGCGAACAGTTGGGGCTATCCTAGCCGAATTGCAAGCCCGGGTGAAGCAAGTGCCTGAAGCGGCGGGGGTTCTGTACCGGGGGAATGGCCGAATGCATGTTAAAATTCAAGCACTAACCGTCATTTCCGCCGTCACGGGCGGACCGCCATCCATGCCCTACGTCATCACCGAATCCTGCATCAAGTGCAAATACACCGACTGCGTCGACGTGTGCCCGGTCGACTGCTTTCGGGAAGGCCCGAACATGCTGGTCATCGATCCGGACGAGTGCATCGACTGCACCCTGTGCGTGTCGGAGTGCCCGGTCGAGGCGATCTTCGCCGAAGACGACGTGCCGCCGGCGCAACGGCCGTTCATCGAACTCAACCGGGAACTCGCCAAGTCCTGGCCGACGCTTGCCGAACGCAAGGACGCGCCGGCCGACGCCGATCAGTGGTCGAAGGTCAAGGACAAGAAGCACCTGATCGAGCGCTGAGGTACTGCTCCGCAACCGGTTCAGGGTGTGGCTACGTTGAACACCAGGAAAAATTGATTGGGCAGAAAGCCGAATTCCGCTGGCGCGGCATACCCGGCGGCGGCCATCTCGGATTTCACCCGCTTCGGCGCGATTCGTTCGGCCTTCGGCGGCCCGGAACGTGATGTCTGATTGAAGTCGATGATTGCCACCCGGCCGCCAGGTGCAAGCGAGGCGCGCAGTTTGCTGAAATAGGCCTGCCGATCTTCGATGTGGTGATAGACATCCACCAGCAGCACCAGATCAACCGGCGCAGGCAGCCGCGGATCGGTGTCGGTTCCCCTCACCGGCACGAGATTTGAAAGCCCGTCCTTTTTCGCACGAGCTTCGAGGAACTTCACCATATCGGGCTCGGTATCCACCGCATAGACCTTGCCCTTCGGGACGAAATGCGTAAGGCGGGCGGCGAAGTAACCGGTACCTGCGCCGATATCTGCGACCGATGCGTCCGGCGCGAGTTTGAGCGCCGTGATCACTTCGTGCGGCTTTTGCCATGGGTCGCGCTTCGGATCGTCGAATACCCGCGACCACTTTGCTGCGTCGCTGAAGCTGTGCTGGTGGGTGTGCGGCGACTGGGCCGAGGCTTGCGATACCGCGAAAAACAGTACCAGGGATACCGCAATCAGTGAGCGGGCAATCAGGTTCAGCGACATTGTGGAAGTCTCCGCATCGGTGACCGGGAGTGTACCGGCCTCAGGCGCGCGCATCCTGACGGCTCGTCTATCATCTCGGCCATGGCGCCGGAACACTCCTTCCCGAAACTCGATACCGACGCCTTGTTCACGCGTCTGGCAGAGGGAGGCGCCGCGGGAATCACGGTGGTCACGCCCAACCGGCGCCTGGCGCAGGAACTCGAGCACGACTTCGACCGTCATCAACTCGCCCGCGGCCTTGTCTCCTGGGACGCCGCCGACATCCTGCCCCTGAGCGCGTTTCTCGGCCGCCTGTATGAAGACGCGCTGTATTCAGAACTCGCGGCGGACCTGCCGCTGCTGTTGTCCGCCGAGGAAGAGCAGGCGCTCTGGGAGCGCGTCGTCGGCGATTCCCGGGAAGGCGAGGGACTGCTCGCGCGGGTGCAGGCGGCGGCCGCCTGCCGGGAAGCGTGGCGAACCGCGCATGCCTTCGGATTCGCCGGGTCCATCGCGGGCTTTGCCGAGAACGAGGACACGCGCGCGTTCCTCGCCTGGTCGCGCGCGATCGAACACGAATGCGCGCGCAACGGCTGGACCGATGCCGCGCGCCTGCCCGCGCTCGTGTCCTCGCATCTTGCGAACTCCGCGCTGAAACGGCCGTCCTGCCTTGTGCTCCACGCTTTCGACCTGCTCTCGCCGCAGCAGCGCAACTTCGTCGACGCGCTCGAGGCAACCGGCGTCGAGGTCTTCGAAAGCGCGCCGGTCCGAAGTGGAGGCCGCGCGATGCGCCTGTCGTTTCCCACCGGGAAGGACGAGATTCTCGCCGCGGCGCGCTGGGCGAGGGCGCGCCTTGAGCAAAGTCCGGACCCCGGTACTGCGCGGATTGCGATCGTCGTCCCGGATCTGCAGAAGCAGCGCAAGGCGATACGCCGGCTCTTCGCAGCCGTGCTGTCGCCCGGGCCGGATTCCGTGCCGCCGTTCAACATCTCGCTCGGCGAGCCGCTGTCCGGTTTTCCGATTGTTCATGCGGCGCTGCTGCTGCTCGAAGCCGCCTCCGGCGCGCGCATCGAATTCGCGCGACTGAGCCTGCTGCTTCGGTCGCCCTTCATCGCCGGCGGCGAGGAGGAGCAGGCGGCGCGCGCGCGGCTCGAGGCGCGCCTGCGCGAACGTTCGCCCGCGACCTTGAGCCTCGGACGGCTTGCCCGTCTGGTCGCAGAGGACTTCGGCCCGATCGCGCCGGGCGCGACGCACATGCTCGGCCGGCTCGCAGCGCATGCGCGTGAGCATTTGGGCGGTCAAGGGTCTCCGGCGGACTGGGGCCGGCGGATCGACACGCTGCTCAAACTGGCCGGCTTCCCGGGGCGGGCGCCGTACTCGGCCGAATATCAGGCGCTCAAGAAATTTCATGAACTGATCTCGGTGCTCGGCGCCATCGAGCGCGTGCTGCCGCGCATGCGGTTTCGCGATGCGGTGAGCCGGCTTCGCCGCATGGCGGCGGACACGCTGTTCCAGCCGGAGGCGAACGACGAGCCGATCCAGGTGCTCGGCGTGCTCGAGTCGGCGGGCCTTGCCTTCGATCATCTCTGGGTGATGGGACTCACCGACGAGGCCTGGCCTCTGCATGCGCGCCCGAGTCCCTTCCTGCCGGTGGAATTGCAGCGCCGCGCCGGCGTGCCGGAAGCCTCCGCCACCGCCTCGCTTGCGCTCGACCGCCGCATCACCGAAGGCTGGCTCGCCGCCGCGCCCGAGGTGCTGTTCTCGCATCCCTTGCGCGATGGCGAGCGCGAACTCTCGGTCAGTCCGCTGATCGTGCGCGAGCCGATCGAGGCACTCGACTTCGCAGAGCTTGATGTTCCGGAGTACCCGCTCGCCCGCGATCGGCAATTCGAAGCCGGGCGGCAAGGTTCAAATGGTCGCGGCGCGTATGAACGCATCGCCGAGCCTCCTGCGCCCGCCTGGGCGCCCGGGGAGCCTCTCACCGGCGGCACCGGCGTGTTTCGTGATCAGGCGGCCTGCCCGTTTCGCGCGTTCGCCGCGCATCGACTCGGTGCCCGCGCGCTGGAGAGCGTCGAGGCGGGGTTGAGCGCGGCCGACCGGGGCACGCTGATGCACGGTGTGCTGTCACGCGCGTGGGCCGCATTGCGCGACCAGGCAGGACTGAAGGCGGCGATCGCCGGAGGCGGGCTGGATGTGTTGCTCGCGGAATCGGCGAAGGCCGCGATCGAGCGCGTGAAGCGGTTCCGGCCCGATGCCCTGGAGGGGCGATTCGCCGAGCTCGAAGCGGCACGCCTCGCGCGCGCTGCGCGCGAATGGCTCGAGACAGTGGATGCGACGCGGCCGCCGTTCGCGGTCGAAGCGGTCGAAGCCAAGCGCGCGATCGAACACGGCGGCGTCAGCGTCCAGGCACGGCTCGACCGGATGGATCGGCTCGAGGACGGCGCGCGCCTTGTCATCGACTACAAGACCGGTGTGAGTTCGGTGTCGGGTTGGCTCGGCGAGCGGCCGGAGGAACCGCAGCTCCCGATTTACGCGCTCGCCGAAGAGGGCGTCGCCGCGGTGGCGTTCGCGCAGGTCCGGCCCGGTGCGATGAAGCTCGATGGCATCGGCGCGCATGAGGAAATCGCGCCGGGCATCGGCCTTGTGGAGGCGCGAAAGAACGCGGGTGCGAAGGCTTATGCGAACTGGGACGAACTCGTCGCCGGCTGGGAGCACGAGCTCGACGCGCTCGGCCGTGCGTTCGCGCGGGGCGACGCAACCGTCGACCCCAAGCGCGGCGGGCCGACCTGCACGCACTGCGGCCTGCAGGCCTTGTGCCGGGTCAACGAACGCGCGGCCTGGGGTCCCACCGAAGGCGAGGAGGCCTCGGAATGAGAGGAAATGTTCAACATTTTTCTGAAAGTCCAAGTATCCGCGCTGCAAAGCGGTCTATTTCCGTCCAGAAATGGAACGTTTTCCCTTTGGAAAGGCAGGCCGGGGCGTGCCGCGCGGCACGCCCCGGCAGATTCTCAGACGGGGTAGCCGCGCGCCTTGCGTGCCAGCCCGCCGTGCAGATCGAGCATGCGCTCGCGCCAGGCGTGGAGCGGATCGTCGGCGGCGAGCAGCTTCGCGGGCGAGGTGCTGCGCGTCCACATGAAGGCGCCGAACAGGATGTAGTCGGCGTAGGCGGGCGCGCTTCCGCAGACGAAGGGCTGCTCGGTGAGTGTCGCGCGCACCGGATCGAGTGTGCTGCTCACCGTGGCGATCGCCGCCTGCTGGTCGCCTGCGAACGCCTCCAGCGCCATGCCGAAGCGCTTCTCGCGTGCCTCGCGGAAGTAGGGCTTGTCCTTTTCGGCCAGGCCGTTGTACAGGTCAAGCAGCACCGCGCGCAGCATCGGCAGGTGAACCGCGCGGTCCACCCAGTTCTTGAAGCCGAGCGAGAGCGCGCGCGACTGCGGGCCGCCAAACAGCGCCGGCCGGTCGGCGTAGTTTTCCTCGAGGTAGAGCGCGATCTTCCAGCTGTCACCGACGGTCCGTTCGCCATCGACGATCACCGGCACCGTCTTGAATCCGGTCGGCTCGAGCGCCGCCTTATCGGTAAAGCGCCAGGGAATGCTCTCGAAAGCCAGGCCCTTGTGCGCGAGCGCGAGCTTGGTGCGCCAGCAGTAGGGGGAGAACAGGCGGTCATCCTCGAGGGCGGCGAGATCGTAGATCCTGATGGTCATGTCCGGTTCCTTGGTTTGCAATGGCCAAAGGATAGCCGAGACGGGCACTGTTTCGCGGGCGCTTGCGCATGAGTTCGAACGAACGCCCGGTGGAGGACCTCGACGCGCGACGCGCGGCGCTCGATCCCTCGCGCTCGTTCATCGTGCAGGCACCCGCGGGATCGGGGAAAACCGAACTGCTGATCCAGCGCACGCTGCGACTGCTCGCTCTGGTGGACGAGCCGGAGGAGATTTCCGCCATCACCTTCACCCGCAAGGCGGCGGGCGAGATGCGAAAGCGCGTGCTCGATGCGCTCGACCGCGCCGCGCGCGAGTCGCGACCGGACGAGGTGCATCGCGCCCTCACCTGGGATCTTGCTCGTGCCGCACTTGCCCGCGACAGCGCGCGCGGCTGGGAGCTTTCGCACAACGCCTCGCGATTGCGGGTGCAGACGATCGACTCGCTCTGCGCTTCGCTCACCCGGCAGATGCCGGTGCTGTCTCGCTTCGGCGCCCAGCCCGAGAGCGTGGAGAACGAGGAGGCGAAGGCGTTCTACCGCGAAGCCGCGCGCGCCACGCTCGGTCTGCTCGAGTCAGGAAACGCGAACGACAAGGAGGCCGCCGCCGATGTCGCGCGCCTGCTCATGCACCTTGACAACAACCTGGGCGCTGCCGAGGGCCTGATCGCGAGCGCCCTCGCGGAACGCGACAAGTGGTTGCGGAATCTTTCCGGCGCGCACGACCGCGAGGCGCTCGAAGCGGCGCTCGTGCAGGCGCGGCGCGATGCGATGGAACGGGCGGCCGCGCACATGCCCTCGGGCGCGCAGACGGCGGAGTTGCTTGCGGTCGCGAATTACGCGGCATCGAATCTCGCCGCCTCAGGTTCCTCATCGCCGATCGTCGCCTGCGAAGGCATGACCGCCATGCCGGGTGCGGACGACGCGGACCTTCCCCTCTGGATCGGCATTGCGGAATTGCTGCTCACGCAGGCGGGCGAGGCGCGAAAGCCGGGCGGCTTCAACGTGCGCGTCGGATTTCCGCCCGGCAATTCCAAGTCGGAGAAGGAAGCGGCAAAGGCGGAGAAGGACCGCGCGGGTGCGGTGATCGCGGCGCTCGCCGATAGCGAGATCGCGCGCAAGGCGCTGCACGCGCTGCGATCGCTTCCGCCCGCGCGCTACGACGATTTGCAGTGGGAAGTCCTCGGCGCGATCGCGCGCCTGGTGCGCCGGGCCACCGCGGAACTGCGCGTGGTGTTCGGCGCAAATGCGAAGGCGGATTTCGTCGAGGTGGCACACCGGGCGTCGGACGCGCTCGGCACCGCGGACGAGCCGACCGAACTTGCGCTGTCGCTCGACTACCGGATTCGCCATCTGCTGGTGGACGAATTCCAGGACACTTCCTTCACGCAATACGAACTGCTGGAGAAACTCACCGCCGGCTGGCAGTCCGATGACGGCCGCACCCTGTTTCTCGTCGGTGATCCGATGCAGTCGATCTACCGTTTCCGTGAAGCGGAGGTGGGGCTGTTCCTGCGCGCGCGGCGCGATGGCCTGGGTGATGTATCGCTGCATCCGCTCACGCTGTCGGTGAATTTCCGCTCGCAGCGCGGGGTGGTGGACTGGGTGAATTCGACCTTCGGCCAGATCATGCCGGCAGAAGAAAACGTCTCCGCGGGTGCGGTGCCCTATACCGATTCGGTGGCGCGCCACGATCTGCTGCCGGGTGCGGCGGTGACGGTGCATCCGCTGATCGAGGAGCGCGTGTCGCGTGACGATCCGGACGAGGCAACTGCCCCCGATATTGCGCAGCAGGAGGCGGCGAGGGTGGTGGACATCGCGCGACAGGCGCGGCTAGAGGGGCCGCAGGGCTCGATCGCGATCCTGGTGCGCGGCCGCACGGCGCTCGATGCGATCGTGCCGGCGCTTCGCGAGGCCGGCCTGCCGTTTCGCGCGATCGATATCGAGCGCCTCGGCCACAGACAGCCGGTGCAGGACTTGCTCGCACTCACCCGCGCGCTTTGCCATCCCGCCGACCGGCTGGCATGGCTTTCGGTTCTGAGGGCACCCTGGTGCGGACTGACGCTTGGCGATCTTCACGCACTCTGCCAGCGCGATCCGGGCACGGACGACATCACCTTGTGGGAGGCGATGCAGGATGCAGCCACCTTGGCACGCCTCTCCGACAACGGCCGTTCGCGTCTAGCGCGAGCCCGGTCGGTGCTCGAATCGACGATCGCGCAACGCCTTCGCGTGCCGCTGCGGGACGCTGTCGAAGGCGCGTGGCTTGCGCTCGGCGGGCCGGCCTGTGCGGAATCGCGCCGCGACCTCGAGGACGCCGAGATTTTCCTCGACCGGCTGGACGAGCTGGAAGACGCCGGCACGATCCCCGATTTCGATGCGCTCGAACAGTCGGTGCAGCGCCTGTTCGCAGCGCCGGGTGCGCAGGACGAGGCAGGCGCCAGCATCGACATCATGACGATCCACAAGGCCAAGGGTCTCGAATTTGACACGGTGATCGTGCCCGGGCTCGGGCGCGGCAGGCCGACGGATGACGCGAAGCTGTTTCGCTGGATGGAGCGCGCCTCCGAGCACGACACGGACGGGGCAGAGCTGCTGCTTGCGCCGATCAAGCAGACCGGCGCCGAGTCGGATGCGATCTACGACTACATACGCCGGCTAGACGAGGAAAAAGGCTCGCACGAGGACGCGCGACTGCTGTACGTTGCTGCCACGCGTGCGAAGCACCGGCTCCACCTGCTCGGTCGTGCGTCCGCCACCCGCAAGAACGGCCCGCTCGAACTGCAGGGGCCGACCCGCGGCTCCTTGCTCACGACGCTCTGGCCGGCGGTGCAAGGACAGTACGAGCAGGCGGTGGCGGACTCCGTTACAGGTAATTCAGCCGACATTGCCGCGCCGGGCACCGCCGCAGCTGCGTCGATCGACTCGCGCTTGCGGCGCCTACCTTCCGGCTGGCTGCCTCCCGACCCGCCGCCGCCGGTGGAATGGACTTCGACGCGCGAGGACCGCGGGCCGGGCGAGGAGATCGAATTCTCCTGGGTGAGCGAAGCGGCGCGTCAGGTGGGCAACGTGGTCCACCGCTGGCTGCAGCGGATCGCAGACGACGCGTTGCAGGGCTGGGATCGCGCGCGGGTCGAGTCGCTGAACGGCACCTTCCGCCGCGAACTCGCCGCGCACGGCGTCGCGAACGCTGAACTGGACGAGGCGGCCGTTCGCGTCGTCGCGGCGCTTTCGACCTCAGTCACCGAGGAGCGCGGCCGCTGGCTCTTGGGTCCGCACCCGCAGGCGACGAGCGAGCAGCGCATACGCACGAACATCGACGGCCGGCCGCGCACGTTGGTGATCGACCGGCGCTTTGTCGACGCCGACGGACGGCAATGGATCGCCGACTACAAGACCAGTCGCCATGAAGGCAGCGATCCCGAAGGCTTTCTGGATCGTGAGCGCGAGCGCTACCGGGCGCAACTCGATCGCTATGCGCGGGCGCTTGGACTCGATGCGGCGCGGCTCGGCCTGTACTTCCCGCAGCTGGCGGGCTGGCGCGAGTGGGAGCCGGGGGCCGGTGATTGATCGTCTTCGGGCGGCCGGCGCCGGCTACTGATCCGCAATTGCGGAACACAGCGGGCCGGAGTAGGGTGCGCGGACTTCTGGAGTGCACATGACACAAGGCAATCTCTGGCTCGTCCCCGGCATGCGCACGCCGTTCTCGCGCATCGACGGCGCAGTGTCGAAAAAGCGCGGCGTCGAACTGTCCTCGCTCGCGGTGCAGGCGAGCCTGCGTGCGGCGGAGAACCCGCGCCCCGACCTGTTCGTCTGGGGAACGGTGATCCCCAACCTGCACTGGTCGAACATCGCGCGCGAGGTGCTGATCGACGCGGGGATGGACCAGACGGTGCCTGCGTTCTCCACCGTGCTTGCGTGTTCCACCAGCATGGCGGGTGCCTTCGAAGCGGCGGGGCAGTTGCGTACCGGCCACGGTGAACTCGCGCTGGTGGGCGGGGTGGAATGCATGAGCCATGTGCAGGTGGGCTTGTCGCAGGGCTTCTCCGACTGGCTGCGCCGTTTCGGCATGGCGCGCTCGTGGAAGGACCGCTTCAACATGCTGGAGCGCTTTCCGGTGGGTGAGCTTCGCCTGCATCGCCTCTCGGTGACCAACCGGGTCACCGGAAAATCCATGGGCGAACACTGCGAGGAAATGGCCAAGGCGTGGAACATCGCGCGAGATGCGCAGGACCGTCTCGCGTTGCAGAGCCACCAGAATGCGGTCACCGGTCAGACGAAGGGCTTCTTCGATGACCTGATCGCGCCTGTGGATGGCGCCGTCGCCGATACCTTCCCGCGCGGTGACACCAGCTTCGAACGGCTGCGGCGGCTCAACCCGGTATACGACCGCACGAGCGGCAAGGGCACGATCACCGCGGGGAATGCCTCGCCGCTCACCGATGGCGCGGCGGCTCTCTGGGTTGCCACCGATGCCGGCGTGTCGCGCCTGCCGGCGTCGGCGCCGCGGGTGCGCCTCGTCGACTGGGAAATCGCCGCGTTGGACATTTTCGAGGAAGGCCTGCTGATGGCGCCGGCCTACGCGATACCCCGACTGCTCTCGCGCAACGGGCTCGGCCTTGCCGATATCGCGCTCTGGGAAATCCACGAGGCCTTCGCAGCGCAATTGCTGTGCAACGTAGCGGCAATCGAGAGCCGCGAATTTCTTCGCGACAAGGCGGGGGTGGATGCGGACCTCGGCCGGTTTCCCTGGGACCGCCTCAACCCGAACGGCGGGTCGATCGCGCTCGGCCATCCCTTCGGAGCCACCGGCGCGCGGATTCTCTCGCAGGCGGCAAAGGAACTTTCGGCGATGCCATCAGGCAGCAGGGCGGTGGTGTCGATCTGCGCCGACGGAGGTTTGGGCACGGTGGCGCTTCTCGAGGCCGCCTGAGCGCGGGCGGCGTATCCACAGGCATTTCCGATGGGCAAGGGCATGCCGGCAGAGCTTGCGAAGGCGCTCGGCAACGCGACGGTAAAGGTGTTTGCGCTCAAGCCGGGAGAGAAGGCGGAGTTCTAGGGAATCGCTGATCAAGTCCAATTTCGAGGCTTGAAGGTTCAGCGTTCCCTCTGAGATGGGGGAGTTACGAGGGGGCGTAGCCCCCTTGTTCAGTGGCGCCCTAGCCTGCGGAACGCGTGTGCAGTTTGTGTTGCGGCTGCGAAGCTGCGCTACATTTCGCGGATGAGCCGAAAACCTTTCGTTCCCGATCCGCGCTTCACCAAACTATTCCCCGATGTTTCAGGCAACACCGTGAACGGCCTCGGTGAGACCGAGGTCCGACGGCCGTCGCCATTCTTCTGGCACCCGCCGTCAAAGCACAAGTTCGGCGCGCTGCAGAAGGAAGTGATCGACTACCAGCGCGTGTCGCCCGCGATCCGCGAGCACTTCTCGCACGAGGCGCCGCGCGGCCCGAAGCCCATCGAACGCGCCCCGGTGGAGGTGCAGCGCCCCGCGGAGGAATGGTCCAGTCAGATCAAGGCCTTCGCGCTCGCGCACGAGGGCGACCTCGTGGGCATCACACCGATGAGCGAAGCCTATCTCTACGAGGGTTACGAACTGCCGCACCGCTGGCTGATCATGATCGGCGTGTCGATGGATCACGACGAGTTGTCGCAGGCGCCTTCCACCTACGAGAACCCCGCTGCGGCGGTGGAGGTGGCGCGCCAGTACAACCGCGCTTCGCGTGTCTGCCGCGAACTTTGCAACTACATACTCGCGCAGGGCTTTGAGGCCACGCCCTGGCCGGGGCCGTTCGCCTCCGCGCTCAACATGATTCCCGCCGCGATCGCCGCCGGACTCGGTCAGCTCGGCAAGCACGGCTCGATGATCAACCGCACCTGGGGCTCGTCGTTCCGGCTCTCGGCGGTGAGCACCGACTTGCCGCTTGTGGCGGACGGTAGGGACGATTTCGGCTCCGAGGACTTCTGCACCCGTTGCCAGATATGCACCAAAGCCTGCCCGCCCGGGGCGCTCTCGGACGACAAGCGCATGGTGCGCGGCGTGGAGAAGTGGTACGTGGACTTCGACAAATGCATCCCTTATTTCGGCGAGGCGATGGGTTGCGCGATCTGCCTTGCGGTGTGTCCGTGGAGCAAGCCGGGCACCGCGCCGCGTCTGGCGGGAAAAATGCTCAAGCGCCGCGAGCGCAAGAGCCAGCCCTAGGCGCTTCGGGGCCTCATCCAGCTTCCAGCCCGCGGGCTGATCACTGTTTCCGGAGCAATCAATTCATGAACGTATGGCAATTCACCGAGCAACCGTATTACCCCGCGTGGGATCCGGCACATCCGTCGCTGCGCAATTCGCTTCCCGGCCGGCACCTCGACCCCAAGCTCGCGGCGGACCTCTACAGCCGCTACATGGACGAATGGGAGATGTGCGACGAGCTCGGGATCAACATCATGATCAACGAGCATCACAGCACGGCGACCTGCCTCACCTCGTCCTGCCATGTTCCGCTGTCGATCCTTGCGCGCACCACGAAGAAGATCCGCCTGCTGTCCCTCGGTATTCCGATCGCCAACCGGCCCGACCCGGTGCGCGTGGCCGAAGAGATTGCGATGATCGATTGCTATTCGCACGGCCGCTACGAAGTCGGCTTCGTGCGCGGCGGACCGTTCGAGGTATGGCCTGCGAATGCGCAGCCGGTCGGGCAGACGCGGCGTTTCGGCGAGGCCTACCGGCTGATCATGAAGGCACTCACAACCACCGACGGCCCGTTCTCCTGGCAGGGCGAGTTTTTCCACGAACGTTCGGTCAACATCTGGCCGCGGCCCTACCAGCAGCCGCACCCGCCGGTGTGGTTCGTCTCGATCGGTCCCGGCCCGGGCAACTGGATCGCAGAACAGAAGGGCAAGGTCGGGACCTTTCTGACCGGGCGCGACTCCAAGCTGCTGTTCGACACCTATCGCCGGAAATGGCTGTCGCTCGGCTGGGGCATGCCGCCTGTCGACATGCTCGGCTACATGGGCATCGTTGCGGTGGCGGATACCGAGGCGAAGGCCAAGGAACGCGCCCATCACATCGCGGGGTACATCCGCACTGGCTCGCAACTCGCACCGCAGTTCTTCAACCCGCCGGGCTATGTTCCGACCAGGGTCGAGGCGCAGGCCATGCGCAACAGCACCCGGGCCGACTTTGTGCCGGCCTATGCGTCGGTCGTGCTCAAGGACGGCTCGCGTGTGTACCAGAAGGCGGCGTCGATGGAACAGCTGATCGAGGCGCATGTGATGTTCGTCGGCACGCCCGATCAGGTGTACCGCCAGATCAAGGCCTACTATGACTATGTGGGCGGGTTCGGCAACCTGATGATCATGGGCCACGGCGGTGATCTGCCGCATGCGGACACTGTCGACAGCCTCGGCCTGTTTTCGCGCGAGGTACTGCCGCGGCTGAAGGAACTTCGTCCCGGCGACTACGAGTTGCCCGGGCTGCAAACCGAGGGCAAGGCCGCCTGAGGCTTCATCTCGGAGTATTCGCCGTTTGCCGCCTGTTATCCGGCATTACAGGATTAGAATTCCGGGGCTTCCGGAGCAGGGCTCTGCTTCGAGCATAATCCGGGCATGTGCATTGCTTCACGAGTGCCGGTCAGCACTCCAATTTCAGGAGAAACACCATGAACTTCTCAAAGCGTTTGATCTCGTTGTTTTCAATCGCGGCAGCCGGCCTTGTTGCCGCGCCGGCGTTCTCGCAGGCGCAGCCGGTGACGATCCGCATCGGGCACGGTTCGGCGGCCGAGGACCAGCTCTGGCTGATGAAAGCCAAACCCGAAATCACGCCCAACCAGGGCAAGCTCTACAAGCTCGACTTCACCCTGTTTCGCGGCGGCGACACCCGCAACCAGGCCTACGAGGCAGGGCAGCTCGACATGATCACCGGCAGCGGCCATAGCGCGATCTTTGTCGCCTCGCAGGGCATGAAGTTCAAGGTCATCGCGGGCCTGTCGCGCGAGAGCATCAAGGGATTCCACACTCTTTACATGGTGATGGACAACTCGCCGATCAAATCCATCCGCGACCTCAAGGGCAAGACCGTGGGCAACAACGCGGCGCGCTCGTCGATCGAGCTCTGGCAGCGCATCGCCTTCGAGAAGGCGGGGCTCAATCCCGATCGCGACGTGACCTGGGCGATCGTCCCCTTCCCGAGCCAGGGCGAGGCGGTGCGTTCCGGCAAGCTCGACGTCGGCGCCTTCCCCGAACCGTTTGCATCCAACGAGATGCGCAAGGGCGGCATGCGGACCCTGTTCACCTCCAAGGATGCGAACGCCTACGACGAGGAATTGATGAACATTGGTGCCAATCCCGATTTCATTGCGAAGAACCCGGCGGCGGTGCGCGCGTTCGTGGCTGACCTCGTTGCCGCGACGAAGTACTTCCTTGCCAACGAAAAGGCCGCCAAGCAGGCGCTGCTCGACTCCAAGATGGTCGGCCTTCCGCCGGAGGTGTACTTCAACATGAAGGACTACGCGATCACCGCCGACGGCAGCGTCGATGTCGAAGTCCTTCGCAAGATGCAGGACGACCTGCTCAAGTACAAGTTCACCAAGAACAAGGTGGACCCGGCGAGTTTCGTCGACCTGTCCTTTCTGCCGAAGTAATTCGCGGCGCGACGTGGCATTTCTCGATGTAAAAGGCGTACGCAAGACGTTTCGCCGCGACGAGAAGACAGTCGTTGCGATCGAGAGCTTCGACTTGCAGGTGGAGGAAGGGGAGTTCGTCAGCATCGTCGGCCCCTCGGGGTGCGGCAAGAGCACCTTCCTCCATATCTTCGGCGGCTTCGAGACCTGTGATTCCGGCGAGATGCTCCTCGATGGCAGGCGGGTGTCCAAGCCCGGACCGGATCGCGGAATGCTGTTCCAGGAATTTGCGCTGTTCCCCTGGAAATCGGTGGCGGGGAACATCGGCTGGGCCCTGGACGCGCAGGGCATGCCGAAGGACAAGATTGCCGAGGTTACCGAGCGCTATCTCAAGCTCGTGGGTCTAGGTGGCTTTCGCGACCACTACCCGGGCGAACTCTCCGGCGGCATGAAGCAGCGTGTCGCGCTCGCGCGCATGCTCGCGTTCGAACCGCGCGTGCTGCTGATGGACGAGCCCTTCGGTGCCCTCGATGCGCAGACGCGCGAACTCATGCAGGAGGAGCTGAACTCGATCTGGCAGCAGACGCGCAGGACGGTGCTGTTCGTCACGCATGACATCGAGGAGGCGGTCTATCTCAGCGATAGGGTGATCGTGTTCACCGCCCGACCGGGGCGGATCAAGGAACAGATGAAAATCGACCTGCCGCGGCCGCGCGGCATCGAGATCAAGAAGAGCGCGGAGTTCATGGATTACCGCAACCGGATCTGGGACCTCCTGCGGGAAGAGGTGCTCAAGGCCCGGGAAGAGTTCCGGTGAGCTCAGGCCTGCGCTCGGGCCTCGCGCGCGCGGCGAAGAGCCTCGCGCTTCCGTTCGTGCTGATCGCGTTCTGGGAGTACTCGGCGTATGCCGGCACGATGCCGCGCTACCTGATCGCCCCCTCGGCCATCCTGCAGAGCACCTTCGCGATGATCGCCAGCGGCGAATTGCTCGTGCATGCGGCCGACAGCCTGCGGCGCTCGTTCTCCGGATTCGCGATCGGCTCGGCGCTGGGCATAGCGCTCGGCCTGCTCGCCGGCGTGTCGCGCCCGGTGGCGGGGTTCTTTGATCCGTTGGTGTCGCTTGCCTATCCGGTGCCGAAGATCGCGGTGCTGCCGATCCTCATGTCCTGGCTTGGCATCGGCGATGCATCGAAGATCGCGGTGATCGGACTCGGGGTGTTCTTTCCGGTGTTCATCAACTCGTTCTACGGCGCGCGCGACGTCAACAAGCTCCACCTCTGGAGCGCGCTCAACATGGGCGCGTCGAAATTGCAGGTGTTCACCCGGGTGGTGCTGCCGTCCTCCGCGCCGCAGGTGCTCACCGGCCTTCGCATCGGCCTCGCGCTGTCCTTCATCCTCATGTTCGCCGCGGAAATGGTCGGCTCGAAGACCGGTCTGGGCAATCTCGTGATCCGCGCCGAGGACAGCCTGCGCTTTGACCTGATGTATGCCTCGATCCTCGCGATCGGCGTGCTCGGCTTCGCAAGCGACCGCGTGCTCATGCTGATCCGGCAGAAACTGATGGCCGGGCGTTCCTCCGGCCATGTCGACTATGTCTAGCCGCCAGTCGGTTCGCGTCCTTCGCGCGGTGCTGCGCTGGTACCCGGTGCCGGTCGTGCTCATTCTCTGGGAACTGCTGTCGCGCTCGGGCTCCGTTTCGCGCCGGCTGATGCCCGGCCTGTACGACATCGGCCAGGCCTTCGTCACCGATCTCTGGGCGGGCGAGATTCCCTATCAGGCGGGAATTTCCCTCGGGCGTTCGTTCTCGGGGTACGGCCTTGCGATCGTTTGCGGCATCCTGCTCGGGCTGATGATGGCGCGCATCCGTTGGCTGGAAAGCATGCTGGAGCCGGTGTTTTCCTTCACCTATCCGGTGCCGAAGATCGCGCTCTATCCGATATTCATCTTTGTCTTCGGCTTGGGTACGCTCTCCAAGGTGGCGCTGATCTTTCTGGAATGTCTGTACCCGATTACGGTGAACACCTATTACGCGGTGAAGGCGGTGGACAGGAAACTGGTGTGGAGCGCGCTAAACATGGGGGCCACGCCCGCGCAGGTGTTCCGCAAGGTGATGCTGCCCGCGGCTGCGCCCGGAATATTCACCGGCCTGCGGGTCGCGCTGCCGATCTCGCTGATCGTGGTGATCATCACCGAGATGATCGGCGAGAGCCGCGGTCTGGGCTATTACATTTCCTACTCGATCGCGTCCTTCGAGTACGCCACCGCCTTCGCTGGAGTGGTGTCCATCGCGATCATAGGTTTCACTCTCGATCGTATCCTGCTGCTCACGCGTCGCAGCCTGATCTTCTGGGAGCGGATGTCCTCCGCCTACGCCTGAAGCCGGCCGGGGAATGCAGGGCTCAGCCGAGTGCGGCTTGTATCAGCGCTTCGGCGCGTTCGCCAAAGCCCTTGCCCGGATCCATGCGGTTCATGGTGTAGGCAAAACCGATGCGCGCGTCGGGATCGCAGATCGCCACATGCCCGCCCGCGCCGAACATGCCGAAATTGCGCGGGTTCGCGCCCATCGGCGTGCCCTTGCAGTTGAGCAGCAGGCCGAGGCCGAAGCGCATGTAGCGGCCGACGAGCTCCGTGCCTTGCCACTGTTCGCGTGTCGCGAATTCAATCGTGTCCTTCGACATCAGGCGGATGCCGTCGACTTCGCCGCCGCGTGCAAGCGCGCCGCACAGTCGTGCGAGCGCACGCGCGTTGCCGTGGCCGCCTGCCGAGGGAATCTCGCTTCGCCGCCACTCCTTCGAGTTGAAATTCTCGCCCTCGGCGAATATTTTCCACGCCCGGGTGAACAGCGCTTCGGGATCGGAATGAACGGTCATCTTCGCGAGAAAGTCCGCGCAGCGCGCCTCTTCGTCGGGCCGCAGGCCGAGGTGCCAGTCCATGCCGAGCGGTCCGGCAATGTGATCACGGATGAAGGTGCCGGGGGATTTTCCCGAGACCCGGCGCACGATCTCGCCGGTGAGAAAGCCGTGCGTGGCGGCGTGGTAGCAGGGCGTGCTGCCGGGCTCCCAGAGCGGCTTTTGCGCCGCGAGCGCCGAGGTGATTTCATCCCAGACGTAGGCCATGCCCGGCCGCGGCGAGTCGACGATCGGCAGTCCTGCACGATGATCGAGCAGGTAGCGCACGGGGAGCGTGCCCTTGCCGTTCTGCGCGAACTCCGGCCAGTAGCGAGCCACGGGCGCATCCACATCGACCTTTCCCTGATCCACCAGCATGAGGAGCGCGGTCACCGTCACGCCCTTGGCCACCGAGTTGGTGCCGACGATCGTGTCGCGTACCCACGGTTGCGTTCGAGCAGCATCCCGGTAGCCGCCCCAGAGGTCGACGACCTGTACGCCGTCCAGGGTGATGGCGACCGCGGCGCCGACTTCGTCGCGCTGAGAGAAGTTCTGCGCGAAGGCCTCGCGCACCGCATTGAAGCGTGCGTCGCACCGGCCGTGAACATGTACCGGCCGGGCGCCAGGGATCGTGAAAAGAATTTCGTCTTTCATGGCTGCGAATGTTGCAAGAGTGCGGCAGTGTGGCAGCATATTTGTTAATGTTGCAAGCAAGCACGCGCCCGGTCCGAGCCGGGCGCGTTTTTTTGAAATCGATCCGTAACTCTGGAGACAGCAATGCCGTTTGTCGTTTGCAAGGTACCTATGGAAGGCGTGCAGGACACCGCGAGCATCGAAGCCGCGATGAAGGCCAACAAGTTCGGCGTCGACGACATCGTCGCCTTCGTTGCCAAGACCGAGGGCAACGGCGGTGTGAACGACATGTCGCGCATCCTGGTTGATCGCGTGTTGCGTGACTTCCTCGTCAACAAGGGCACACGCACCCGTGCACAGGCGATGCAGGTCCCGATCGCGCTCTCCGGCGGCTGCGACGGCGTGATCTCGCCGCACATCAACGTATTCGCAAGAATCCCCGATTCCGCCGTTTCCGCGGAATCGAAGAACGAACTGCGTCTCACCGTCGGCATCGCGGTGTCCGAGCCGATCCTGCCCGAGGAAATCGGCCGGCTTCCGATGGTGGAGAAGGTCGCCGCCGGCGTGCGCCGCGCGATGGCGGAAGCCGGCATCACCGATCCCGCGGATGTGCACTTCGTCCAGACCAAGACGCCGTTGCTCACCTCGGAGCGCATTCTCGCGGCGAAGGCGCGCGGCAAGGACTGCGTGATGCACGACACGATGGAATCGATGGCGGTGTCCAACGCCACCGCGGCCCTCGGCATTGGTGTCGGCGTGGGTGAATTCCCGATGCCGCGGCAGGAACAGATTGCGCGCGATCTCGAACTCTATTCGTCGGTGGCGTCGTGCTCGTCGGGCGTGGAGCAGGACGAGGCGCAGATCGTGGTGGTGGGCAACCGCCGCGGCATCGGCGGCGACTTCCGCATCGGCCACTCGGTGATGAAGGACTCGCTCGACTTCGAGGGCATCTATGAGGCGATCCGCAACGCGGGCCTGCCGCTGCCCGAGCGAGCGCGCGCAAGCGATCTCGGCGACGCGCTGGTCAACTGCTTCATCAAGTGCGAGACCCATCCCTCCGGGCGCATCCGCGGCCGCCGTATCGTGTCCATCAACGACTCCGACATCCATCACACGCATCACACCAAGGCGGTGGTGGGCGCGGTGGCGGCGGCGGCGATCGGCGACCCGGCGGTTTATTGCTCGGTGGCGGCGCTGCAGCAGGGGCCAGCGGGTGGCGGCATGGTCGGTGCGATCGTCAACATGACCCGGGTCAAGGCGATGGGCAAGGCCTGAGGCGGAAGGTCCGTCGATCCGCGTGGCCGAATTTGAAATTCGGAACGCCCGGTTATTGCGATTTTTTTGTTGCGTGATTGGCGGGCGTTGAATTATTGTTTGTACAAATAGCGGAACGAAGGCGAGAGGCAGCCAGAAATGGCTGCTTCGCCTTTGTAAGACTGGAATTCCCGGATTCAGTCCGGGAAGGGCTGTGACGATGTCGGTACGGGGGAGTCTTAATGTCTGAAGTTGTCGCTGGAATCAGCCTGTCGCACGCGCCGCTGATGCTGGGGGAACCGGATTCACCGGAGATCGGGATGCGCACGCGCATGGCCGAGGCAGTGAAGCAGACGGCGGCCTATCTCGATGCGGCAAAGCCCGACCTGATCATCGCGTTCCTCGACGATCATTTCGAGAACCATTACCGCAATCTCATGCCGACCTTCGCGATCGGTGTCGCGCCCAAGCATGCGGGCCCGGCCGACTACTGGCTCGAGGCGCTCAAGATCGATCGCAAGTCGGACATCCCGAGCGACGAGGCGATGGCCGAATTCATCCTCGGGCGGCTGGTTCGGGACGGGTTCGACGCGGCGCGCATGGGCTCGATCGAGTACGGCAATAACCTGATGGTGCCGCTGAAGCTGATCCGACCGCAGTACGACATTCCGCTGATCCCGATCTTCACCAACGTGTTTTCGCCGCCGCTGACCACCATGGCACGTGCCTATGCGATGGGCGAATCGGTGCGCGCGGCGGTGGAAGCGGCCCCCGGTGGTGCACGCGTGGCGTTTCTCGCCACCGGCGGCCTCTCACACTGGCCGCCGATCTGGGGGCCCAGGTCGCCGGAGGCCGATGCCTTCCTCAAGCGCATGAAGCGTTTCCAGACCGAAGGCCGTCCGGTGCTTGTCGAAGATCCGAAACTTCTCACCGACCTTGCGATCTACGAGATCGAGATGGCGCGCACCTCGACCGTTCCTCTAGTCAACGCCGAGTGGGACAGGAAGTTCCTCGACGCGCTGGCGCGCGGCGACAAGAAATTCGTTTGCGGCATGACCTACGATGAAATCGAGCAGGGCGGCGGACACGGGGGCCACGAGGTTCTCAACTGGGCCGCGATGATGGGTGCGATGGGTGGCCGGCCGGCGCGAGTGCTCAACTACGAACCGGTCATCGAATGGATTTGCGGCATGGGTTTTGCCGTATATGACCTGTGAGCGCTGAATACGCAATTCCGGAATCAACCGGTTTGTCGGCAGGAGTAGGGCACGATGTCGAGTAAGCAAGAACCTCTCGTTCGAAAGGACCTCACCGTCGACGGCTGCACGGCGGCATATTACGAGGGTGGCACGCCGGGCAAGCTTCCGCTTTTGCTCATGCACGGCCTCGGCCCGGGCGCGGCAGTCGGCAGCGCATTCGCGCCGATCATCGATTTCCTCGGTGCGCATTTCCATGTGTTCGCGACCGACCTGATCGGTTTCGGCAATTCGGGCCGCAAGCCCGCGCCGCCGTACTTCGATTTCGCGCTCTGGGTGCGCCAGGCGCGTGCCCTGATGGAACGTATGCCGGGCGAAAAACTGGGTGTGTTCGGTCATTCGGCCTCGGGCGCAATCGCGCTCAGGCTCGCCGCGTCCGATCCGCGGGTCGCGGCGGTGATCACGACCGGCACCGCGGGAACGCGCTTTACCGTCAACGAACACCTGAAGCGCCTGTGGACTTTTCCGGCGAGCCGCGATGAACTGCGACTTGCGATGAAAAGCCTGCTCTTCGATGCCGGCGGCATTCCGGATGACATTCTCGAACTTCGCTGGTCCACACTGCAGACGGCCGGCTATGCCGACTATTTTGGTTCGATGTTCTCGGGCGATCTGCAGAAGCTCGCCGAGACTTGGGTGATCACCGACGAGGAACTCGCGCGTATCACCGCACCCTATACGCTGGTGCACGGTCGCAACGACCTGCCGTGCCCCGCTGACGAAACCTCGTTGCCACTTGCCGAAAAGATCCGGCATGCCAACGTCGTGCTGTTGTCCCGCTGCGGGCATGCCCCGTCGGCCGAGCATCCGGCCGAGGTGCGTGCCGCAGTCAGGCTTGCATTCTCGGGGTGCGTCGATTTCGACGCGCGCTGAGGAGTTGCAAAGTAAGTTCGAACAGGCATTCCGGTCCGCTGTCCCATCAGGCCTTCGCAATCCAACAGGAGAACGATATGCAACGAACACAGTCTCGCCGTCAGGTACTTGCAGTCATCGCAGCAGGCATCGTGGGATTGAGCGCAGCAGGGCAGGCAGCCGCCCAGGCGCGCGACAAGCTGCGCCTTGTCATGCCCACCCCCGCCACCACCTACCAGCTCCCCTGGCTGGTGGCCCAGGACACCGGCTGGTTCAAGGAACGCGGCCTGGATATCGAGGAAATCTATGTCGCCGGCGATTCCACCGCCCTGCGCACGGTGATTTCCGGATCGGGTGACATCACCCTCGTCGGACCGCCCACCGTGTTCCACGCCTTCAACGAAGGCGCGAAGATCAAGTACATCGGTGCATCACAGCCGGTGGTGGACTACAACATTCTCGGTGCGAAATCGGCGACCGATCTCGCCTCCGTTGCCGACAAGACCTTTGCCTCGGCGGGTCCCGCGGACCTGACCACCGAAATTCCGCGGCTGGTCATGCGCAAGAACGGCATCAACACCGACAAGGTCAAGTTCCTTCAGGTCGGCGGTCACCCGGCGCGCCTGCAGGCGCTGGAAGTCGGCAAGGTGCAGGGCGCTATGGTCAATACGCTGACGACCCTGATCGGCCTTCGCAACGGCCAGGTCAAGGTGCTCGCGAACGTGGCGAAGGACTTTCCGCAGCTGGGTTACGTGATGTACACCGCGCAGACATCCGCGCTCAATGACCCGGCAAAGCGCAAGGCGTACGAGACTTTCATGGGCGGCAACATCTACGGCGCGCGGCTGATCATGTCCGACCCCGCCAAGGCGGCGGCGATCCTGTCCAAGCGTGTGCCCGACCTGCCGGCGGACCTGGTGCTCGCGGTGATCAAGGAGTTGAACACCAACAAGGTCTGGGGCGTGGACGGTGGCATCGACGCGCAGATGGTGGCGTTCACCTCGGACTCGATGACCCAGTGGAAGATGATCGACAAGGGAGTCAAGGCGGCGGACATCATCGATGATCGCTTCGTCAAGGCCGGACTGACGATGGTCAAGTAAAGCTGCAGCGCAGGGCGTTTCCGTTCGGGGACGCCCTGATCCGAATCACACCACCTATCCGGAGATGTCATGCCGACCGTAAAAGAAACCCTCGACGCGGTGGAGGCCGCGCACAAGGAGATGCCGTTCCAGAAGCATCCCCTGTGGCAGGGCCTGTCCAACTGCACCTTCACCAAGGCGCAGGTCTGCGAATTCGCGAAGCAGTACGGGATCATCCCGCTGCACAACCACAACTATCACGGTCGCCTGTACGTGCTCTGCCCGGACCCGAAATGGCGTGCGCGCCTGGCCGAGGTGGTCTACGAGGAAGGCACCGGCCAGATCTACTCCAAGGGCATCCCGCACAACCAGCTCTACCTGAACTTCGGACGAGGGCTTGGCCTTTCGGACGATGACCTCTGGAAAGCCGACTACTGCCCCGAGGCAATCGCATTCAAGACCTATTTCCAGGACGTCTGCAGCCACAACATCGTCGAGGGCATCGCCGCCCACATGCTCGGTGCCGAGGCGCAGGGGCCGGGGTTCTATGCCGGCATGGCGCGGCGGATGAAGGACGCCTACGGCCTGGATGACAAGACGGTGGACTTCTGGGTGATCCACGACGAGGCGGATGAAGACCATTCCGGCGTCGGCGTCGAACTGCTCGCCGATTTCGCAAAGTCCGAGGACGATCGCAAGCTGGTAATCAAGGCGGCGCGCGAGATGATCCAGATGACCATGCTGCTCTACGACGGAATCATGAAGCGGGTGAACGCCGTCAAGAACTAGCACGGTGTCCACGGCGCGGGCATCCCCGCGCTTTACGCCCCGTCCGTACCGCCAGCCGAAAGCACGCACCAACCCATGTTCATCGAAATCAAGAAACTCACCAAGAAGTTCCAGATCGACCGCAAGCACGGCAAGGGCGAGGAGGAGGTGCTCACCGTGCTGCAGGACGTCGACCTGCAGATTCAGCAGGGCGAATTCATCAGCCTGCTCGGTTCGAGCGGTTGCGGCAAGACCACGCTGCTGCGGATCGTCTCCGGCCTGCTCGCGGGGGACGGTGGCACGGTGACCGTCGGCGGTCGTCTCGTCACCAAGCCGCGGCAAGATTTGTCGATGGTGTTCCAGAACTTCGGCCTGCTGCCCTGGCGCAGCGTGCTCGACAACGTCGCCTTTCCCCTGGAAATCGACGGCCAGTCGAAGGAGAAGCGTTACGAAGTCGCGCGCAAGCTCCTGACCCTCGTTGGTCTCGCATCCTTCGAGCGGCACTATCCGCATGAACTCTCAGGCGGCATGCAGCAGCGCGTCGGCATCGCGCGTGCGCTGACGCGCAATCCTTCGGTGTTGCTGATGGACGAGCCGTTTGCAGCGCTCGACGCGCAGACGCGCGAGGTGCTGCAGGAGGACCTGCTTCGCATCTGGAACGAGACCCGCTGCACCGTGATGTTCGTGACCCACAGCATTGACGAGGCGCTGATGCTCTCGGACCGCATCGTGGTGTTCAAATCCGCCCCCGGCCGCATCCACTCGATCGTGGAGCCGCCGTTCCGGGCAAGCCGCACCACCACCGACGTGCGCCTTCATCCCGAGTTCGGCGTCACCCGCGCCGCGCTCCGGGCGATGATCTGATGCCCGGCCTCAATCGAAAGGACGCCGCGTGAAATTTGCCGCCTACCTCAAAGCCCATCCGAACATCCTGCGCATTGGCGCGGTGGTCGTGTTCTTCATCGCCTGGGAGTACTTCGGGCGCGACGTGAACCCGTTGTTCCTCAGCTATCCGAGCGCAATCGGGCGCGCGGCGATGATCATCACCGAGACCGGCGAGCTTCAGCGCGCCTTCATGGCGAGCATGGTGCCGTTCGTGATCGGCCTGGTGATCTCGATCATCGGCGGCATGATCATCGGCGTGGCCACCGCGCACTACTGGTGGCTCGACTACACGCTCGAGCCCTTCCTGTCCGCGCTGTACGCGATACCCCGGGTGGCGCTGGTGCCGCTGATCATCCTCTGGGCGGGTCTGGAGACGACCGGCAAGGTGTCGATCCTGGTGTCGGTGGCGATCTTTCCGGTGATCATCAACACCTACGCCGGCATCAAGGACGTGCGCGGCGCGATGCTCGATATCGGACGCGTCTACTGCGCCACGCCGAGCCAGATTTTCTGGAAGATCACGCTGCCCGCGTCCATGCCCTACATCCTCGCCGGCGTCCGGCTCTCGGTGGGCCTGGCGATCATCGGCATGGTGGTGGCGGAATTCTTCACCGCGGTGACCGGATTGGGCGGCCTGATCGTGTTCTTTGCCAACAGCTTCGCCACCGCCAAGCTTTTTGTTCCGATCATCGTGATCGGCCTGCTTGGGGTGTTCACCTCGGAGGCGATCAGCATGCTCGAGCGGCGCCTGCTGGCCTGGCGCGATTCCGAGAAGCGCAGGAACTAAAAGGGCGGGGCAACCCCGGGAACGCGCGTGGACTACCGATCGCTCGGCCGCACCGGGTTGATGGTCTCGCCGATGTGCATCGGGACCTTCAACTTCACCCAGCCGACGCCGGAGGACGAGTCGATGCGCATCATCGCGCGCGCGCTCGAGGCGGGCATCAATTTCTTCGACACCGCGGACTCCTACCACGACGGCGCGAGCGAGCGTCTTCTCGGCCGCGCGATCGCGAAGTTCTCTTCCCGCGAGGAGGTGGTGATCGTCTCCAAGTCCTATTTTCCCGCGCGGCCCGATCCCGGTCCGAACGACCGCGGCAACTCGCGCCTGCACATCCTTCGCGCCTGCGAGGATTCGCTCCGACGGCTTGGCACCGATTACATCGACGTGTTCCTGCTGCACCGGCCGGACTTCGCGATCGACCACGAAGAGCCGCTGCGCGCGCTGGATGACCTCGTGCGCCAGGGCAAGGTGCGCTATATCGGCACGTCCGTCCACCCGGCCTGGAAGGTGATGGAGGGGCTGATGCTGAGCGAGCGGCATCGGCTTTCGCGCTACGTGCTCGAGCAGCCGCCCTACAACCTGCTCGATCGACGGATCGAGAACGAACTCGTGCCGATGTGCCTGCAGCACGGCATCGGCATCACGCCGTTTGCGCCGCTTGCGCAGGGCGTGCTCGCGGGCCGCTATGCGGATGCGCAACGCTTTCCCGAAGGGTCCCGCGCGGCGCGCATCGGCGGCACCTACGCCGGGCGGGTCAACGAACGCGGGATCGAGGTCGGGCGGGAAATTTCACGGCTCGCGCGCGAGCACGGCATGAGCGCGGCGGCGCTGGCCTTGCTCTGGGTGAAGGACCAGCCCGGCATCACCGCGCCGGTGTTCGGGCCGAGGACCTTCGGGCAACTGGAGGAGGCGCTGCCGATTCTCGGCATGCGCCTGTCGGAAGAACTTCGCGCCGCCGCCGATGTGCTGGTGCCGCCGGGGAGCGCGGTCACCAATTACCACAACTCCTCGGGCTGGCTGAAGCAGAGGGTAGGAAACTGAGAGGAAGCTGAGTGGCGCCGCGCACCTGCGGGTTCCGTACTGCGCGCTCTACTTTTTCGGCAGGTCCGGCCGCGGCATGCTGAAGCGGTCGTTGGCGGAGCGGCAGTACATGTCGCGGCCTTCCATGCGGCCCATCGCCTGGATCGCCGGGGTGTCGACGTACATCTTTTCCTCGTTGACCAGGCCGTCACGCAGATGGAAGTACACGATCTCTCCGATCACCATCGTGTAGGGCTTGTTGCCGATCTTCACGAACTGGATCAGCCTGCACTCGAACTGCACCGGGCACTCGATCAGACGCGGCGGCTTCACCATCGTCGAGGGCGCGGTCTTGAAGCCCGAGCGCTCGATTTCGTTGACGCCGTATTCCCACTCGGTGGAGCAGATGTTCATCTTTTCCTTGTTCGGCTCATCCACGATATGAACGACGAACTCCGGCAGGAGTTCGATATTGCGGATCGTGTCCTTCATGGATTTTCCTCGCGCGCCGGCGGAGAACATGATCGCCGGCGGATCGGAGGCAACCATGTTGAAAAAGCTGAACGGCGCCGCGTTGGGGCCGTCCGGGCCGAGCGTGGTGACCAGCGCGATCGGCCGCGGCACGACGGTGGAGGTCATGAGCTTGTACTGTTGTTCCGGCGTGAGTTTGGAGGCGTCGTACTCGGGCATGGCAGGTCGGCTTTCAATGAAATCGTTCGCAAGATAGGGCGCGGAAACTCCGGCGCATCGAAGCGTTTGATGCCCGGGATCCGGGCCGCAAGACCGCAATGATAACGTGGTCACGCGAGTGCGCGGCTGTCCTTGCCTGCACTGCTCGCCTGCCGCTATGATCAATGCTCCCGTGCTGCGACCCGGCATGGACCCCCTTCAGACTTTCCTCACCCCTTCGAGGACATACCGATGCGAATCCGTCTCCCCGTCCTGCTGGTTCCGTTTCTGCTTTCGGCGATGCTGTCTCCGGCCGGCGCGTTCGCGCAGGCGTTTCCGATGCGTACCGTGCGCATCATCGTGCCCGGCGGCACCGGCACCAGCCTCGATGTGGCGGCGCGCGAGATTGCGCAGAAGGTGCAGGAGGACTGGGGCTCGCCGGTGGTGGTGGAGAACCGCGCGGGGGCCGGTAACAGCATCGGCACCGAGGCGGTGGCCAAGAGCGCGCCCGACGGCCATACCTGGCTGCTCGCGCCCTACAACGTGCTGGTGGTGAATCCGCACATGCTGAAGAACGCGGGCGATCCGCTCAAGGACTTTGCGCCGATCACCACCGTCGCCTACGTCCCCTTCGTGGTGGTGGTGCATCCCACGATCCCGGCGAACAACATCCGCGAACTGATCGCGGTGGCTAAGGCCAAACCCGGCAGCATCAATTTCGCTTCCACCGGTCCGGGCAGCGCGCAGCATCTCGGCGCGGAACTCTTCAAGTCGCTCACCGGCGTGGACATCGTCCATGTGCCTTACAAGGCGGGACCTACGGTGATCACCGACCTGCTCGCCGGGCGGGTGCAGCTGTATTTCGGTGCGGTCAATTCGCTGCTTCCCCATATCCGCTCAGGCGCGCTGCGGGCGCTTGCGTTCGCCAGCCCGAAGCGCGACAGCTCGGTGGTGGACCTGCCGACGGTGGCGGAGTCGGGCGTGCCCGAATTCGCGATGGGCACCTGGAATTCGGTTGTCGTGCCGGCGGGCGTGCCGACGGACGTGATCACGAAAATTCACGGTGCGGTGGTGAAGACGCTGACGACGCCCGAGATCCGTACGCGTCTCGCCAACCAGGGAATCATGGTCGACACCAACACGCCGCAGGAGTTCGCCGCGCTGATCCAGAAGGAATACGCGGTCTACGCAAAGCTCATCAAAACGATCGGGCTCAAGAGCGAGTAGAGCAGGGACGCCGCAGGAACGTCAGCGCATGATCCTGATCACCGGTGCGACCGGGCCGACCGGCGCGGACATCGCACGCCTGCTCGGCCCACGAGGGGATGTGCGCGTGCTGCTGCGCGATCCCGCGAAATCGGCGGGATTCGACGGGTGCGAAGTCGCGATCGGCGATTTTTCGAAACCACACACATTGCCTGGCGCGCTCGAGGGTGTGGACAAGGTCCTGCTCATCTCGCCCCTCGCGGAATCCATGGCGGAACTGCAGGGCAAGCTGATCACCGCGGCGAAGCAGGCGGGCGTGAAGCATCTCGTGCGGATTTCCTCGGCCGCCGCTGACGTGGCCTCGCCGCGTCGCATCGGCCGCTGGCACGGCGAATGCGACCGGCTTTCGGAGGCCTCGGGCATCCCGTTCACCCACATTCGCGCCTGCAATTTCATGCAGAACCTGCTGAGCTTCGCCAACGAGATCGCCGCCACCGGCGGGTTCTCCGCGCCGATGGCCGATGGAAAGATCAGCCTGGTGGACAGGCGGGACGTGGCGGCGGTCGCGGCCGCGGTCCTGACGGGGACCGGCCACGAAGGCCGCGCCTATGTGGTCACCGGCGATGACCTTCTGACCTACGACGAGGTCGCTGCCATCATCGGTCGTGTCATCGGCCGCGAGGTTCAATTCCGCGACATCACGCCCGGGCAGGCGCATGCGGGGTTTCTCGAAGCCGGCATGCCGCCTTGGCGTGCCGACGAGATGCTGCTGCTCTACGACTACCTGCGGCGGCCGGGCAACTGTTTTCTCACCGGTTCGGTGCGGGAGATCACCGGACGCGCGCCGCGGCGCTTCGAGGACTACGTACGTGAACAGGCGGCGCTTTTCCGCGACGGCGGCGCGGTTCGCAGCCATGCATGAAAAGCGGCATGAACCGGAGGGACGCCCGGATTCGATCCGCCCGAGGTCAGCCTGAATTCGTTACGATGATTCACTTTCACGGCCGCGCTTGAGCGGTCACGAGCAGACGCAAACGTCATAGAGGAGCGGGAACATGCTTGCAGAACGCATAGAAGCCAAATGGATAGACGCCTTCACCCACACGTTCGAGCTGTGCAAGATACGTCCGGGTGACGTGGTGGCGATCCTGTCCGAGACGCTCTCGCGCAAGGTGAACGTGCATCTCACCGAACTCGCGCTGCTGCGCCTGAAGGCGCGGCCCTTTCATGTGGTGATGCCCACGCCGCCGCAGGAAGGCAGCGTCCCGATCCGCTCCACCGGCTGCTCGGTGGCCATCGGCGAGAACCCGGCGGTGGTGAAGGCGCTGTGCAGTACGGTGATGGTGGCCGACTGCACCGTCGAAGGCCTGCAGCACTCCAAGGAGACCGCGGAGATTCTCGGCGCCGGCAGCCGCATCCTGTACGTGAGTGACGAGAACCCGGAGATCCTGGAGCGCCTGATGCCCGATCCGGCGGACAAGCCGCGCGTGCAGCGCGGCGTGGAACTGGTGAAGAATTCCAAGCGCATGTTCGTCACCTCCAAGGCGGGCACGAACCTCGAAGTCGACGTCGAGGGCGCGCGCTGCGGCGGGGGCTGGGGCGCGGTCGAAGGGCCGGGCGATCGCGGCCACTGGCCGGGCGGGCTGGTCGCCTGCTATCCGCAGGGCGGCGGCGTGAACGGCACGCTGGTGCTCGACACCGGCGACATCAACCTCACCTTCAAGCGCTACAACGAAAGCCCGATCCGGCTCACCATCGAAAAGGATTACATCACCAAGGTCGAAGGCGAAGGGCTGGATGCGGAACTCATGCGCAGCTATTTCGCCGCCTGGAACGACAAGAACGCCTATGCCTCCGCGCACCTCGGCTGGGGCATGAACCGGCGCGCGCGCTGGGATGCGATGGTGATGTACGACCACGGCGACCACAACGGCGTCGAGCAGCGGGTGTTCGGCGGCAACTTCCTGTTCTCGACCGGCGCCAACCAGTTCGCCAACCGCTACACCCTCGGCCACTTCGACCTGCCGATGAAGGGCTGCACCGTGGTGCTGGACAAGACGGTGGTGGTGAAGGACGGCCAGTTGCAGGGCGAGTTCGCTTGATAGCGCCTTTTATTGCGCAAGCACGCACAGGGCATTCATGAAACGTCATGCGGAAATCGCGGGCGCCGGCTTCGGCGGCCTGATCGCGGCGATCGCGCTCGCACAGCGCGGCTGGACGGTGCGGGTGCACGAGCGCACGCCCTTCATCCGCGCCGAAGGCTTCGGCGTCGCGATCCACCAGAACGGCATCAAGATCCTCGAGGCACTTGGTGTGTTCGATGCGATTCGCGCCGGCGCGATGCGCGTGGGCTATTCCGACCGCTGGAACGCAAAAGGCGAACACACCGCGCGCTTCCCGGTGAAGCGCACCTATCGCATCTCGCGCCATCACATGGTGCAGGAACTCGCGAACAAGGCCGAAAGCCTTGGCGTGGAGATACTCACCGATTCGGCGGTCGCGGGCGCCGATGCCTCGGGCGAGCTGATCCTCGAGAACGGCAAGCGACACAAAGCCGACCTCGTGATCGGCGCCGACGGCTACAACTCCAAGGTGCGCGATTCGCTCGACCTGCTCGGCGAGCGCAACATGTTGCGCGACGGCGCGATGCGCATGGTGATTCCGCGCGCCGCCGACGAGGCGCTGTACGAGCCGGAGCAGGGCGCGCCGTCGAACGAATACTGGTCGGGTACGCGGCGCATCATCTACAACGCCTGTGCGCGCGACGAGATCTACATCGCGATGAGCGCGCTCAACAACGACGCCGAGGCCAAGATCACACCGATCCAGGTCGACGTGTGGAAAAAATCGTTCCCGCATATCGAGGGCCTGTTCGACCGCATCCACGAACACGCCGACTGGGAGCGGGTGAAGTACGTGCAGTTCCAGATCATCAAGCTCAAGCGCTGGTCCAAGGGCCGCGTCGCCATCCTCGGCGATGCCGCCAACGCGATGCCGCCCAACCTCGGCCAGGGCGGTGGCGTGGCGATGATGAACGCGCTCGCGCTCGCGGTGCATCTCGAGGGTGAGACCGACCTCGAACGCGGGCTCGCCCGCTGGGAGTCCACGGAACGCCCGCTCACCGAGCACACCCAGCGCTGGTCCTGGCTGTATTCCGCGATCACCTTCTGGCCCGATGCACTGCGCTCGCTCGCCTTCGGCGCGACCGGTCGCTTCGACTGGCTGCGCGCGCAGTATCAGCGCACGTCGAACCACATACCAACCGGCTGCAACTGAAAGCCTGTAACTGAACGCCTGTCTTTGAACGCATGCAACGCAAACCCGGGGAACACGCATGAAGCTCGAAACCTTGCATATCGGACCAGCGCCGCGCATCGCGGTGGATCACGCGGGGGAGGGCCCGCTGGTGGTGCTGATGCACGGCATCGGCGGCAACCGCCGCAACTGGCGCGACCAGATGCCGGTGCTCGCTGCGAAATACCATGTCGTCGCCTGGGACGCGCGCGGCTACGGCGACAGCGATGACTACGAGGGACCTCTCGATTTCGCCGACTTCAACCGCGACCTGCTGCGGGTGATCGCGCATTTCGGCGTGCCCTCGGCGCACATTGTGGGTCTGTCGATGGGCGGGATGATCGCGCAGAACTTCTACCGCAGGCATCCGGAGAAATTCCTCTCGCTCGTGCTTGCGGACACGCGCAACGCCTTCCAGCGCCATAACGGCGCCGAGTTCCTGCGGCTGCGAGAAGCGCCGCTGCTCGCGGGCAAGACGCCGCGTGACATCGCCCCGGGCGTGGCGAAGGCGCTCGCCGGACCGAACTGCCCGGCCGATGCGCTCGCACAGCTCACCGAAAGCATCGCGGTGCTGCACAAGGATTCCTATCTCAAGACCCTGCGCTACACCACGCTGATCGACGAGGCGGAGGAATTCCGCGGCCGTAATTCCTACGTGGACATGGACTCCATACGCGTGCCGACGCTTGTGATTTGCGGCACCGAGGACAAGACCACGCCGCCCGAAATGTCGCAGGCGATGGGCGACGGCATCCCGGGGGCGAAGCTCGAATGGATCGAGGGTGCGGGGCATCTCTCCAATATCGAAGATCCGAAGCGGTTCAACGAGGCGCTGCTCGGGTTCCTCGACTCGCTGCCGGGGTAGCTTCCTCAAGCGGAAAATGCCGTCCGATTGAGATTGCGTCGTCGCTGAGCTCCTCGCAATGACGGTGCAGTGGTCGCTCTGCCGGGAGCGAGCCGGGCCGCTGCTCCGGTGTCATTGAGCGCGAAGCGAAGCAATCTCAAGGGAAATGCCGTCCGATTGAGATTGCGTCGTCGCTGCGCTCCTCGCAATGACCATGCAGTAGTCGCGCTGACGAGAGCGAGCCGGGCCGCCGCTCCGGTGTCATTGCGAGCGAAGCGAAGCAATCTCAATGCGGTTCGAGCGAAGCGAAGCAATCTCAATCCGGTTCGAGCGAAGCAATCTCCTGCGGCTTCATGGCGTTTCATGAGACCCTACCGGCCTTCCTGCTTGCTTCACGTTCCGGGACCGCATCTTGATCCTGCTGATTCTCGCCTGCATCGCTCTGGTGGTCGGCTTTTTCGTCGGCGCGGTGGGCGTCGGCACGGTGCTGATGGTGCCCACCTTCGCGCTCGCGGCCGGATTGCCTATCCACAGCGCCGCGGGCACCGCGCTGTTCACCGGTGTGTTCGCCGGCATCTGGGGGACCTGGCTTTTCGCGCGCACCGGGCATATGCCCTGGCGGATGGCGGTGTGCCTTGCCAGCGGATCGGCGCTTGGCAGCTATCCCGGCGCGCAGCTCGCGGCCAGCCTCGGGTCGGGCACGCTCACGGTGGTGATCGCGATGATCATCGTGCTCGCCGGAATCCTCAGCATGCGGCCGGTGAGCACGCAGGTCTACACGCTCGAGAAACGCGGCGGGACGCCCGAGATCGCGGGACTCGTCGCGGTGGGCGTCCTCGCGGGCTTCGGCGCAGGCCTCTCGGGCGCAGGCGGCCCGGTGTTCGCGGTGCCGATCCTGCTGCTGCTCGGTTATCCGTCGCTTCCTGTGGTCGCCTGCACCAGTTTCATCGCGCTCACCGCCTCGGTGGCGGCGAGCGTCTCGAACTGGCAGCACGGCTACATCGACTACCGCTTCGCGCTCTGGGCGGCGGTGTTCCTGCTGGCGGGACAGGTCTTCGGCGTGCGCTTCGCTCACCGCGCGAACCCGCTTGTACTGCGACGGCTGGCCGCCGGCATGTGCATCGTGATCGGCGCGGGGCTCGCGTTCGTCACGCACTGAAAGGTCGGCCGGTAAAGCTCGATCGGTCTATCGGGCCTGGGGCTTTTGCCCGCGGCTTGGGATAATCGGGGTCAAGGCAACCTACCGACCATGACCTCCCCCGATTCCGACAACACGCATGACGCCGCGCCGATTCGCGTTCCACTCGACCAGCTTCGTCTGAGCCCGTCGCAGCTTTTCACGCTGTTCCTTAGGATCACGCTCTCGGGCTTCGGCGGCACGATGTTCTGGGCGCGACTGACGCTGGTGGACAAGCGCAAGCTGCTCACCGAGAAGGAGTTCGTCGAGCTGCTCTCGGTCGGCCAGATCCTGCCCGGCGCGAACATGGTGAACATGGCCGCGATGTTTTCCTACCGCACCGGGGGCCTGCGCGGGCTTGTCGCGGCGATGACCGGGTTCCTCGCGCCGCCCTTCATCATGGTGGTGACGCTCGGCTACCTCTACCAGCACTTCGGTGAACTGCCGATGGTGCAACGCGCGCTTGCCGGCATGTCGGCGGTGGCGGCGGGGCTGATCTTCGCCAACGCGATCAAATTGTCTTCGGCGCTGCCGCGGCGCGCGCTGCCGTGGCTGTTCAGCCTGCTTGCCTTCGGCGGCATGGGGGTGCTGCGCATGCCCCTGGTGCTGGTGCTCGGTGTGCTCGGGCCGGTCGCGGTTCTGATCGCCTGGAAGAAAAAGACATGAGCGATCGCGACGACCTGCTCGGCCTGTTCCTGCATGTTCTGCTGCTCGGCAGCCTCGCGATCGGTGGCACGCAGACGGTGATGCCCGAAGCACACCGTTTCGTGGTGGATGCGCACGGCTGGCTCACCAGCAAGCAGTTCTCCGATTCGTTCACGCTCGCGCAGGCCTCGCCCGGGCCGAACGTGCTCTGGGTGACACTCGTCTGCCTGCAGGTGGCGGGCTTCACCGGGGCACTGATCTCCACGCTCGCGATCATCCTGCCCGGAACCCTGGGTGCGGTGTTGGTCACCCACCTCGGCAGGCGCAATCCCGGTGCGCCGCTCGGTCGCGCGATCCGCGTGGGCCTGTCTCCGCTCACCATCGGCTTCGTGTTCTCCGGCGGCTGGGTGCTGGTGCAGGCGGTGAACCACGACTGGCGCGGCTGGCTGCTCACCGTGGTCACGGTGGTGCTGGTGCTTCGCACCCGCTTCGACCCGCTCTGGCTTATGGGCGCCGGCGCGCTTGCGGGCGTGATAGGGCTTGTCTGAATGCAGGGCGTCATCGGGGCGCCCCGATGGGGCTCCCCTGTGTGCGGATGGCAAATGGATGTTGAACCCGCCCTCCGCACTGTGTGCGGATAGCGGGGTGGGGGCAAAAACGCTAGACTTCGCGCCTTGATTTGCCTCACGCATCGACCTCCGAAGTGAACCCGGAGCAGGTCCGGCAGCATCTCCCGGCAGGACATGAAAGTACAACTTTCCGGTTTTCAGAGGTCCAGCCAGTGCGTAAGACCGGTGAATTCGATTGCTAAATTGGGCAATTCCGAGGTGGCAGTGAACCATCAGTCAGGCAGAGTCGTCCCTTGAGCATCTCCCAGGAAACCGCGCGGCGGCGCACGTTCGCGATCATCTCCCACCCGGACGCGGGCAAGACCACGCTCACCGAGAAGCTGCTGCTGTTTGCGGGCGCGATCCAGATCGCGGGCAGCGTGAAGGCGCGGAAAGCCTCGCGCTACGCCACCTCCGACTGGATGGAGATCGAAAAGCAGCGCGGCATCTCGGTGGCCAGTTCGGTGATGCAGATCGAATACCACGACTGCGTGATCAACCTGCTCGACACCCCGGGCCACAAGGACTTCTCGGAAGATACTTACCGCGTGCTCACCGCGGTGGACGCGGCGCTGATGGTGATCGACGCCGCCAACGGCGTGGAAGCGCAGACCCTGCAATTGCTGAAAGTCTGCCGCGCGCGCAACACGCCGATCATCACCTTCATCAACAAGATGGACCGCGAGGTGCGCGATCCGCTTGCGCTGGTCGACGAAATCGAACAGGTTCTCGGCATGCGTGCCGCGCCCTTCACCTGGCCGATCGGAATGGGCAAGGGTTTTCGCGGCGTGTTCGATCTGCGCGAGAATCGCATGCGGGTGTTCCGTCCGGGAGAAGACCGCGTCGCAGGCGATGACGAGATCATCGAGGGGATCGAGGCCTCGGCCGAGCGCTTTGGCGATGACTTCGCGCAGGTGCGCGACACCATCGAACTGGTGGCGAGTACGTCGCAAGACTTCGACCGCGTGGCGTTTCTGGACGCCAAGCAGACGCCGGTGTTCTTCGGTTCGGCGATCAACAACTTCGGCGTGCGCGAAGTGCTGGATGCGTTGGCCGACTTGGCGCCGCCGCCGCTGCCGCGCACCGCGATCCAGCGGGTGGTGCAGCCGGAAGAGGACAAATTCACCGGCGTGGTGTTCAAGATCCAGGCCAACATGGACCCGGCGCACCGTGACCGCATCGCCTTCCTTCGCGTCTGCTCGGGGCACTTCGAGCGAGGCATGCGTCTCAAGATCTGCCGCAACGGCAAGGACATCCGGCCCAATACGGTGGTGTCGTTTCTCTCGCAGCGGCGCGAGTTGCTCGAGGACGCTTACCCCGGCGACATCATCGGCATCCCGAACCACGGCGTGCTGCAACTCGGCGACACGCTCACCGAGGGCGAGATGCTGCAGTTCACCGGGCTGCCGTTCTTCGCCCCGGAGATATTCCAGACGGTGGAGATCGCCGATCCGCTGCGAAGCAAACAATTGAACCAGGGCCTGGCGCAGCTCGGCGAAGAGGGCGCGATCCAGGTGTTCAAGCCGGTGCTCGGCGGACCGCTGCTGCTGGGTGCGGTCGGCCAATTGCAATTCGAAGTCGTGGCGCATCGCTTGAAGCACGAATACAACGTCGAGGCGCGCATGGCGTCGG
>CANIEV010000015.1 GCA_947466535.1 Betaproteobacteria bacterium | reverse complement strand
TCTCGGCGGTGACCTTCACGAAGCGCAGCGCGACGATCGCGAGGAACGCGGTGCCGAGGCCGAAGGCGATCAGGCGCACCGTCAGGTCGAAGTTTCCGTACTCGATCGCACCGAACACGCCAAGCGCGATCAGCGGCCCGGCGAATGCCCAGCCGGTTCGGATCGGCCGGCCGAGGCCGAGCGCCGCATCGGCGAACGCCCAGGTCCAGACACCGTGGATGCGCCCCGGGATGCCGGCGCGCGAGGCGATCACCACCGCTGCCAGCGCGAAGGCGAAGGCTGCATCGGCCAGCAGCAGGGTTTTCAGATCCACGGACATGGACGCCGGTTGGAAAAACGAAGATATGCAAGTCTACTGCGTACGCAGAACTTGCATGGACCTGCGGATTTATACGCAATCGCGGCGCAACCCGAAAGCGGGTTTCTACGCTATCGGTCGCAGCAGCCTCCGAGGGACGGCGATCCCCCCGCGATTTGCCATCGCTAATCGAGAACGATCTTGTTGCGCTGGATGAAGGAGGCCCACATGTCGCGTTCCTTCTTGAGGCTCACCGCGAACGCCGCAGGCGTGTCATAGACAGGCACCATCGCCTGCGCTTCGAGCTTCTCAAGGAACGCGGGCGATTTCATGGCACGCACGATCTCGCCGCTCATCCGATCGATCAGCGCCGGCGACAATCCGCCGGGCGCGGTGACGCTGAAGGAGTTGGTGATTTCGACCTGCGGGAATCCCGCCTCCTGCAGGGTCGGCACGTTCGGCAGCAGTTTGCTGCGCTCGGTGAGCGCAAGCGGCACCGCCTTGCCCGAGCGCACATGCGGCAGCGCAGAGGCCAGGTCCGGGAACATGAACTTCACCTGACCGCCGAGAAAATCCTTGTACACCGCGCCCATGCCCTTGTAGGGGACGTGCAGGAAGCGCACACCGGCGGCCTCCGCGAGCATGAACACGCCGAGGTAGGTGGTGGTGCCGGTGCCCGCGGACCCGAAAGGCAGCGTATCGGGCGTCTTCTTTCCGAGTGCGACGAGTTCTGCGAGCGTGTTCACGCCAAGCGAGGGCAGCGCGCAGAGCACCAGCGGACCCGTGACGCCGCGCGCCACTGGCGCGATGTCGCGCTCGATGTTGTAGGGCAGGTTCTTGTACAGGCTGGGGTTGATCGCGATCTGCGCGTTGGCCGAGACGAGGAAGGTGTAGCCGTCGGGCGCGGACTTCGCGACCGCATCGACACCGATGTTGCCACCGGCGCCGGGACGATTGTCCACGAGGAACGGCTGCTTCAGGTTCTCGGTCAGTGCCTGGGCGATGAAGCGGGCGAAGGTATCGGTACCACCACCCGCCGAGGACGCGACGACCAGCTTGACCGGACGCGACGGCCAGACGTCCTGTGCGGAGGCCAACCCAGTCCAGCAGGCGACCAGGATGCAAAGCACGGCAAGCGGATTTTTTCTCATGAAATCTCTCCTACTCGGGGATACGGCAGGTTACCGCGAGTTACGGCGGACTGCATCGCTCGCAAGCAAATCTGGAGTTTCGCGAATTCCCCTTTACCGCCAAGGCGCCAAGATCGCCAAGGACGCCAGAAAACCCTGGTCATTGCGAGGAGCGCAGCGACGAAGCAATCTCCGCGCTTCTCGCAGGCGGGATTGCTTCGCTTCGCTCGCAATGACCTGAACCGGACTTTCCTTGGCGCGCTTTTCTTGGCGGCCTTGGCACCTTGGCGGTAAATACGGCCTCAAAACACCGCTAGGCGTTCAACGCGATCTGTGCCGCGCGCGCCATGTTGCGCTCCATCTGCACGCGGCCCATGTAGTACTGCTTCGGCCACACGATGTCGGCGTACTGTTGCTCGGCCGCGGCATGCAGGGTCCAGAACGGGTCGGACAGGTGCGGACGCGCGAGCGCGCACAGGTCCGCGCGGCCGGCGGCGATGATCGTGTTGACGTGGTCGGCCTCGAAAATGTTGCCCACCGCGATCGTCGGGATGCCGACTTCGTTGCGGATGCGATCGGAGAACGGCGTCTGGTACATGCGACCGTACACCGGCTTCTCGGTCTTCACCGTCTGCCCCGAGGAGCAGTCGATGATATCCGCGCCCGCGTCCTTGAACGCACGGGCCATCAACACCGCGTCATCCGCGGTGTTGCCGCCCGGCGCCCAGTCGTGGCAGGAGAGCCGCACCGACATCGGCCGGTCCGAAGGCCAGGCCGCGCGCATCGCCTTGAACACTTCCAGCGGGTAGCGCAGGCGATTCTTGAGCGAGCCGCCGTACCTGTCCGTGCGCTGGTTGGTGAGCGGCGAGAGGAAGCTCGCGAGGAAGTAGCCGTGTGCCGCATGGAATTCGACCATGTCGAAACCGGCCTTGGCCGCACGCTTGGTGGCGGCGACGAACTGGCGCTTGATGGCGACCATGTCCTCACGCGTGGCTTCCTTCGGCACCTGGCTGTGCTGCAGGTAGGGCAAGGGCGATGCCGAGATGATCGGCCAGTTGCCCGAGTCGAGCGGCTCGTCGGTGAGTTCCCAGGCGAGCTTGGTGGACGCCTTGCGACCGGCGTGGCCGATCTGGATTGCGATCTTCGACTCCGAATTCGTGTGCACGAAATCGACGATCCGCTTCCAACTGTTCATCTGCTGGTTGGTCCAGATGCCGGCGCATCCCGGGGTGATGCGGGCTTCGGGCGAAACGCAGGTCATCTCGGTAAACAGCAGCCCCGCGCCGCCGAGCGCGCGCGAGCCGAGGTGCACCATGTAGAAATCATCCGGCATGCCGTCCTTGCAGGAGTACATCGCCATCGGCGACATCACCACGCGGTTCTTGAGCGCGAGATTGCCGATCCTGAAGGGCGTGAACATCGGCGGCAGCGGCTTGTCGGGAAGACCCGAGGCCTTCGCGAGCCAGCGTTCCACGCCCTCGATGTATTTCGGGTCGCGCGCTTTCAGGCTCTCATGGCCGACGCGCTGGCTTCCGGTAAGTAGTGAGTAGGTGAACTGCTCAGGCGACATGTTCACGAAGCGCCCCACCTCCTCGAACCATTCCATGCGGTTGCGCGCCGCGCTCTGCAGTCGCAGCGCCTCGATCTCGCGCTCTCCCTGGTACTTCACCAGGGCGCGCTCGACGTTGGGCTCGGCGGCCACGGTGGCGGCCAGGCCGATCGCATCTTCCATCGCGAGCTTGGTGCCGCTGCCGATGCCGAAGTGCGCGGTGTGCGCCGCATCGCCGATCAGCACGATGTTCTTGTGGTGCCACTTGCGACAGAGCACGCGCGGAAACTTGATCCACACCGCCGAGCCGCGCAGGTGGCGCGCATTGGAGATCAGCTTGTGGCCGTCGAGCATCTCGGCGAAAAGCTTCTCGCACAGCGCGATCGACTCGTCCGCCTCCATCTTGTCGATGCCGTGCTTGAGCCAGGTTTCCTCCGGGGTCTCGACGATGAAAGTGGAGTGGGTTTCGTTGAAGCGGTAGGCGTGCAGGTTGAACCAGCCGTGCTCGGTTTCCTTGAACGCGAAGGTGAAGGCATCGAGCAGCTTCTCGGTGCCAAGCCAGATGAACCGGTTCTTGCGCACATCGATATCAGGCTGGAATTCGGCTTCGTATTTCTTGCGCGTGATCGAGTTCAGGCCGTCCGATGCAACCATCAGGTCGCAGTTCTTGGCAATGTCGTCCGGATCGAGCACGTTCTCGGCGTTGAGCACCTTCACGCCAAGGCCTTCGGCTCGCTTTTGCAGGATTTCGAGCAGCTTTATCCGCGCGATGCCGCAAAAACCGTGGCCGCCCGAGGTGATCTTGCTGCCGCGGAACCAGGTGTCGATATCGTCCCAGTGACGAAAGTTGCGCAGGATTTCCGCATGCGACTCCGGATCGGCCTTCTCGAAGCCGCCGAGGGTCAGGTCGGAGAACACCACGCCCCAGCCGAAGGTGTCGCTCGGCTTGTTGCGCTCGTAGATGGTGATATCCGCCGACGGATTGGCCTTCTTGTAGAGGATCGAGAAGTAGAGACCGCCGGGACCGCCACCGAGTACGTTGATTTTCATTTCATTTCTCCGTGTGTATCTTTTGATGAATCTTCTTGAATGCCTATTAGCCGATTGCCGAATCTTGCGTGATTTATCTCATCACTCTTTGATGTCGAACAACTTCGCGAGCTGGCCCTTGATCACCTTGCGGGTGGGCGTGAGCGGCATCGCGCCGATGATTTCCAGCCGCTCGGGCCACTTGAGCTTGCTGACCTTCTTTCCCTCGAGAAAACGCTGCACCTCGGTGAGCTGCAGGGACTTGCCCGGGCGCAGCGTCACGAACAGGCAGGCTTTCTCGCCCAGCACCGGATCGGGCATCGGCACCACCGCCGCCTCCAGCACCGCAGGGTGCCCTGCCATCAGGTTCTCCACATCGACCGGGTTGAACTTCACCCCGCCGCGATTGATGATGTCCTTGGTGCGCCCGGCAAGTGCAGTGTTGCCCGCCGCATCCATCACCGCAAGGTCGCCAGTGCGAAACCAGCCGTCCTCGGTGAATGCGTCGCGCGTCGCCTGCGGATTGTCGAGATAGCCCGAGAAAAGCGACGCGCCGCGCATCTGCAGTTCGCCGACTTCGCCCGGCGCAGCGGGGCTCCCGTCGTCCTGCACCACCCGAAGTTCGGTTCCAGGACTCGCGCACCCGGTGGTCTCGATCCGCACCGGCTCGCTGTCGGCAAGCCTCGTGTAGGCGCCGGCCTGCAGTTCGGTCATGCCCCAGAGCTGCATCACCTTTCCACCGGGCAGGAGCGGTTCGAACGCGCGGCCGAGTTCCGGCGGCACTGCGGTGCCGGAGATCTGCACGTAACGGAGCGAGGAAAGATCACGCCCGTCGAACAGCTTCGCGCCAAGGCAGGCGGCGATATGCGCGGGAGCTGTGAAGGCAATCGTCGGTCGCTCGCGCGAGAACAGCTCGGCGAGTTCGGGTGGCGAAAAGGCCGGCATCAACAACGAGGCGGCTCCGGCGGCAAGCGCCATGTTGAAACTGAACAGACCGTAGAGATGCGTGTAGGGCGCCGCCGACAGCAGAAGGTCCTCGCGAGTCACCGACAGTTCCCGCGCCGACAGCCGTGAATTGCCGAGGAAGTTGCGGTACGCGTGCGGCACGCCCTTGGGTGCGGAGGTGGTGCCCGAGGTGTAGAGCAGAAGGAAAGGCATGTCGGCGGTGACGGTCACCGGGGCGGGCGGTGTTGCGTTGCTCTGCGCATCGGCGACGAGATCGGAAAACGCGAGCGCGCCCTCCGGCGCTCCCGGGCCGACTGCGATCACGTGCTTCATGTGCGGCAGCGCGGGCTTCAATTCAAGCACCGTCTGCGATGCGGAGTAGTCCTTCGCCTGCGCAATCACGATCGCGGCCACCGCCTTGCTGTGCGCGAGCAGCGTCTGCAACTCGGCGGCGCGATAGGGCATGTGCAGGGTCTGCATCACCGCGCCGCGCGAGGCGATCGCGAGATAGGCGGTGACGAACTCCACCGAATTGGGCAGCTGCACCGCGATGACGTCGCCCTTGGCGATGCCGATGCGATCAAGCCCGCGCGCGAACGCACGCACCAACCTGCCGATCTGCGACCAGCTGAGGCTGCGACCGCCAGCGCGCAGAGCCTCGCGATCGCCGCACTCCCGCTCGTTGGTGGCGAGCCAGTCGCCGAGCGTGGCATCGCTCCAGTAGCCGGCGCGGCGGAATTCGTCGGCGCGAGGATGGGCGGGGTCAAGGCGCAGGGTCATGCGCGTGCTTGCGGTGGTATTACGCAGATCGCTTCGCTGCGCTCGCGATGACTGCAGGAAGCCGTCATCGCGAGCGCAGCGAAGCGATCCAAAAATCGATCGAGCGCAGCAAAGCGATCTCCACCCGGCGCAGCCATTGACCGCCACGCAATCACGTCCGCCTCCCTATCCAGCGGATCTGCTGCACCTCGCCGGGCGCACGTTGGCCGGCCTGCTCGGCGCCCAGCATCTCCGAAAGGCGCGTTTCCTTGTCCGGGGTATTTTCCGGGATGTCTTCCAGCGCCGCTTTCAGCATGAGCTCGTAGTCCTCGCCCACCGGACAGACATCGGCGCAACGCCTGCAGCCGGTGATCGCACCCGAACCGCGCAGGATGCTCTGCCAGAGATTGAAGGTGGTCTCGGAACGCAGCAGATCGCGCCGCTCCTCGGGGGTGCCCGCCTCGATGATTTTTTCTATATGGCCGGACAGCTTCGCGAAACCGTAGGGCGAGCGGTATTCGTCGCAGGCGGGCCAGTCGCGGTCCCAGTGCTTCACCGCGTCGGCCGGACAGGTCTTGAGGCAGCGCCCGCAGGACGGCCCGAGGCAGAGCGCGTCCGTTCGCGGCGAATCGCATTCGACCTCGGCCGAACAGAGCACAGCCGTCAGCACCACGCGCGGACCGTATTCCGGCGTGATGATCTGCAGGTTCAGGCCGAGCGTGCCGAGCCCCGCCTCCACCGCCGCGTGCGGCATCGAGAGCAGCGGCGTCATGTGCTGCTTCGGGTCGCCCTCGTAATTCCACGGATCGGTGTGAGTCGGCGGGATGATGATCGCGGGATAGCCCTGGTCTTCGAGCCAGTACACGAGTTCGAGCGAGGTTTCCTCGAGCATCGTGAGCGCAATTTCGTCGTTGTAGTACTTGTGGCGGTCGCCCCAGGCCTTGATCCGCGCCACACCGTCGGACAGGCGCCGCGCGAGCACAATCACGCGCTTGCCATCCAGATCGGTGATGTCCGAGGGCCGCTGCGGATTCGCGGGATCGGGCGGGTTCGCGTCCATCGCCGCGCCGTCGGCGATGCCGACCAGGTCCGCGCCGAGGGCCTTCGCCTTCGCCTTGATGTCGGGCGCGGTGAGTTTCGCCTTGAAGATGCCGACCATTATTTCTTCTCCTCCACGTCAGCCGCAGCCTTCTCCTTCTGCAGCTTCTTGAACGCCTGCATCTGTTTCGCCACCATGCCCTGATACCCCTCGGGCCCGACCCAGCGGCGATTCCACTCCGACAAGCCCGGCAACTGCCCGGCGCCGCCGTCATGCACGGCGCGTTCGTCCTTGTATTTCTTTGCGAGTGAAATCTTTTCGGGCGTCTTCTCGGGAATCGTCTTCTGGTGATCCGCGAGATGCGCGTGGTAGTCGTTGCCGACCGGGCAGACCGCAAGGCAGCGCGGACAGTCCCCGAAGGAACCCACCACGCGCAGCAGGCCTTGCCAGAATCCGAAAAAATCGCGCGAACGGAACACGTCCTTCGCATTGGACGGATCGCCGATCAGTTTGTCGCCGATGCCGAGCATCGAGGCAAAGCCGAACTCCTGCGCCTCGGTGGCACACTCGCGCTTGGAGATTCCCCATTGCAATATCGCGTCCGCGGGGCAGGAATGCAGGCAGCGGCTGCAGGATTCGCCGATGCACACCTGTTCGGTGATCCGGTGGTCGGCCTCGAGTTCGATTTCGGTAAGGATGCCGGTGAGGTAGATGCGCGGACCGAATTCCGGCGTGAGGATGTTCACCTCCAGCCCGAGCGTGCCCAGGCCCGCCTCCACCCCGAGGTGGCGCGTGGACAGCCGCCCGTAGCTCGCGCGCTTGAAGGTCCATTCGGTTTCCTGCGCCGCGGTGATGAAGGACGCGTGGCCGAGGCGTTCGAGTTCGTCGGCAAGCCGGTAGGCCAGCTTGTCCATCTTGCGCAGCACCAGCATGTCCATGTACTGCACCGGCACGTTCACCTTGCAGCGGAAGGCGCCAGCGGGAATGCGCTGTGCGATCACGATGACGCTGCGGCAATAGGGCGTGATCCGCTCGGGCGTCTGCGGCCAGCGCGGATCGGGCGGGAAGGCATTGAGCACGTCGGCACTCGCGATTCCCACGAGGTCGGCACCGAGCTCCTTTGCGCGGGACTTGACCCAGGCGGCATCGATCGTGCCCTTGCCCGTTACACCTGATTTTTCAATCGCTTGCATCCGGATCGCCCCCGTTGCCTCGAATTGCCCGTTCCGCTGGACTGATGGAAGTTACTCTGCATTTTACGCTTGAAATCGCAGCAGTCAACGGGTACCATTTTCTTGCAACTGAGGCCGGATGAACCCGTCCCGCCAACCCTTCAGATCGGAAATCGCATGGGACCGCCCGTTGAATCCACGGTGTTCAGGAACGAAGACCCGGCCGAACACCGGGTCACGCCCAAGCCGCCCGCCCACCTCGGCCAGTCACCGCACGAACAGACTGTCACGGATTTCGAACAGTCGCTGATCTGCGCGGCAGAAGCCTTTTACCGATTCATCGGCCTTTTGCTCGGCGCCGAAGGCAGGCGCCACAAGCTCTCGGGTCCGGACAACGTGATCCTGCAACAGTTGATGGGGTCGAACCGGCCACGCGGCGTCACCGAACTCTCGCGCTTTGCCAACCGCGACGACATCGCCAACATTCAATACTCGTTGCGAAAGCTGATCAAGGCCGGCCTGGTGGAAAAAGCACCCGGCTCGACCAACCGCGAGACCGCCTACCAGGTGACGTCCAAGGCACGCGAGCTCACCGCGGAATTCGTCGCCGCGCGCAGCGAGCTGTTGATGTCGCCTTCGGGGACCATCCCCGGCTTCGACGAGCAGTTGCGCGAAGCCGCGCGCGTGATGAGCCTGATCACCAGCTTCTACGACCACGGAACGCGCGTCATGACCGGCCGCGACCATTACATCGCACCGGAGCAGAAAAATGAATCGTGACGATTGCATTCGGCTGGACGCAGCCGATCCGCTGCGCGACTTCCGCGGCAAGTTCGACCTGCCGCAGGGGGTGATCTATCTCGACGGCAACTCACTCGGCGCGATGCCCCACTCGGCGAAGTCGCGGGTGGAGCAGGTGATCACCGAGGAATGGGGCGAAGGCCTGATCCGCAGCTGGAACACCGCCGGCTGGATGGACCTGCCCAAACGCGTCGGGGCGGGCATCGCGGAGATCGTGGGTGCTGCGTCCGACTCGGTGATTTCGGCGGACTCCACCTCGGTCAACCTCTTCAAGGTGCTCTCGGCGGCGCTGGCGATGCAGCCGGGCAGGCGGGTGATCCTCTCCGAGCCGGACAATTTCCCCACCGATCTTTACATGGCCCAGGGACTGATCGCGCAATTGGGCGGAAGGCACGAACTGAAGCTGGTAACCGCGAAGGACATTCCCGCCGCGATCGATGCCGACACTGCGGTGGTGATGCTCACGCATGTGAACTACCGCACCGGCGCGATGCACGACATGAAGTCGTTGTCGGCACTTGCGCACGAGCGCGGCGCCCTTGCTCTCTGGGACCTTGCGCATTCCGCCGGCGCGGTGCCGGTGCATCTGGATGCCGACGGCGCGGATTTCGCGGTGGGCTGCGGCTACAAGTTCCTCAACGGCGGCCCCGGTGCGCCGGCATTTCTTTACGTCGCGAAACGCCATCAGGAAAAATTCGCGCAGCCGCTCTCGGGCTGGCTCGGCCACGCCGCGCCGTTCGAGTTCGAATCCGGCTACCGCCCGGCGCCAGGCATCGGGCGATACCTCTGCGGCACGCCCACGGTGCTCGGCATGTCCGCGCTCGAGGAAGGCGTGAACCTCATGCGCTCGGCGGACATGAAACAGCTTCGCGCCAAGTCGATCGCGCTCGGCGACCTGTTCATCCGGCTGGTGGAAGAACGCTGCGCCGGCCACGGCCTCGGGCTTGCCAGTCCGCGCGACGGCGCGAAGCGCGGCAGCCAGGCGAGCTTCACGCATCACGACGGCTTTCCGATCATGCAGGCCCTGATCGCGCGCGGCGTGATCGGCGACTTTCGCGCGCCCGACATCCTGCGCTTCGGCTTCACCCCGCTCTATACGAGCTACGTGGATGTCTGGGACGCAGTGGAAATCCTTCGCGGCATCCTGACCACCGGCATCTGGGACCGCGCCGAATTCCGCAAGCGCGGCGCGGTGACCTGAGGACATGAAATGACCGAACCGTCGAATACACCTCCTGCCCCGGAAGGAGCCGAGCGAATCACGAGCGCGCCGGATGGCGCGCATCTGGACTTCTCCCGCGACATGAGCTACGGGGATTATCTCCAGCTCGACAAAATTCTCTCCGCGCAGAAACCGTTGTCGACGGATCACAACGAGATGCTGTTCATCGTGCAGCACCAGGCCACCGAGGTCTGGATGAAGCTGATGCTGCACGAACTCTCGGCGGCGCGAGAGCGCGTGAAGGCCGACGATCTCTCGTCCTGCTTCAAGATGCTCGCGCGCGTGTCGCGCATCATGGCGCAGCTGATCCAGGCCTGGGACGTGCTCTCCACGCTCACGCCCTCCGAATACTCTCAGTTCCGCCCCGCGCTCGGCCGGTCCTCCGGCTTCCAGTCCTACCAGTACCGCATGATCGAATTCATGCTCGGCAACAAGAACCGGGTGATGACCGAGCCGCACCGGCATCGCGCGGACATCTACGCGCAGGTGATGGCGATGCTGGACGCGCCCTCGCTCTACGACGAGGCGTTGCGCCTGCTCGCGCGCCGCGGCATCGCGCTGGACAAGAGCGTCATCGAGCGCGACTGGAGCCAGCCGTATGCCGCCAACGATTCGGTCGAGGCCGCCTGGCGCGAGGTGTACGCCGACCCGACCCACCACTGGGACCTGTACGAACTCGGCGAGGAATTCATCGACGTCGAGGACTCCTTCCGCCAGTGGCGCTTTCGCCACGTGACCACCGTCGAACGGGTGATCGGCTTCAAGCGCGGCACCGGCGGCACCTCGGGCGTGGGTTACCTGAAGGGCATGCTCGACATCGTGCTGTTCCCCGAACTCTGGCGGGTGCGCACCAGCCTTTGAGGGCACGCTTCAGCCGGTGGCGTTCTCCGCGGCAACCGCTTCGTCAAGCAACCTGCGGAATTGCATGAGCGCGGCATCCATGTAGAGCGGCGCCATCGGCTTCTGCGGATCGCGCCGGATGTTCCGGTACTGCGCGGTGATCATGTCGCGATCCTCGTTGAAGGCGAGGATCACGCTCTTGTGGATGCCATCGACGATCGCCTCGTCGCGCGCCTCGCCGCGATAGGACTGCTGAAAAAAATAATGCGTTGATGTTTCCGTCTCGGGCGTGAGCGTCTGGCAGCTGTGCAGCAGCACCGCATTGCGATTATCGCCTTCCGCGTCGGTCACCGGACGCCCTCCGGAATTCATCAGCAGCGTCGCGGGAAACAGGAAGTCATAGATGAACCAGCGGTTGATCGTCTCGGGAAGCGGCCGGATGCGGTGGTAGTACGACGGCGCGGGAAGGCCCGACATTCGGCGGCTGATCCGCAGGCCACGTTGGCCGGGACCGTCGATCCGCTCGATGTCGGGCCGGGTCTGCGCGATCAGAACCGAGCCGCCGAGCGTCTTCTCGTGCACAAAGCTCAGGTGCGAGAAGTCGAGAAGGTTGTCGCAGATCAGAAGCCAGGGCGTTTCGTAGTGAATATAGCCCGGCCGTGTATGCCAGTCGGGATGATCGTTGGAAAAATTGTCCGGCAGCAGGTTACGGTCAGCACGCGCCGGATCGCCCATCCAGACGAACACCCACTTGTTATGCGCGACGACAGGATAGGTGCGGACATTCAGACTGGGCGGCGCGCGATCCAGACCCGGCACCTCGACGCACGCACCTTTCGCGTTGAACATCAGCCCGTGGTAGCCGCAGCGGATGCAGTCGCCTTCGCGACGACCGAGCGACAGCGGCGCATGGCGATGGCAGCATCGGTCTTCAAGCGCGACGAATTCGCCCGTCGAGGTTCGATAAACGAGCAGCGGCTCGCCGATCACGGTGCGCGCGAGAAATTCGCCCGACGAAATCTCGTGCTCCCAGGCGATGACGTACCAGCAGTTCTTCAGCCACATGACTGCCCCCATCGTTGCGCCGACCTTGTCGTTGCCTTCGCGAGTCTAGCGATTCGCGCAAGGCGCGGATAGTGCGGCCGGTGCAAACCGATCATCATCAGTAGAATCCTGCAGCATGAACGCACCAGATACGCGCATACCGCTTCCCGCAGCCCTGCTCGCGGAACTCAAATCACAGCTCGGCGACCGCTGCTCCACCGGCGCGAGCGTGATCGAGCAGCACGGCCGCGACGAGTCGCATTTCGCAGCCGTTTCCCCCGACGCGGTGGTGTTCCCGCACTCGACCGAAGAAGTCGCGGCGGTGATGCGCGCCTGTGCGGCGCATCGCATCCCGGTGATTCCCTACGGTGTGGGCAGCTCGGTGGAGGGCAACGTGATCGCGATCCGCGGCGGCGTGACGATCGACCTGTCGCAGATGAACCGCGTGCTCGGCATACGCACCGACGATCTCGACTGCACGGTGCAGGCGGGCGTGACGCGCAAGCAACTCAACAACGAGCTGCGCGACACCGGGCTGTTTTTCCCTCTCGATCCCGGCGCGGACGCAAGCCTCGGCGGCATGGCGGCAACGCGTGCCTCGGGGACCAACGCGGTGCGCTACGGCACGATGCGCGAGAACGTGCTCGCGCTCACCGCGGTGCTCGCCTCGGGCGAGGTGGTACGCACCGGCACGCGCGCCCGGAAATCGTCGGCCGGCTACGACCTCACGCGACTGCTGGTGGGTTCCGAAGGCACGCTCGCGATCATCACCGAGGTGACGATCCGCCTCTGGCCGCAGCCCGAGGCGGTGTCCGCCGCGACCTGTCGGTTTCCCAGTGTGCGCCCGGCGGTGGAAGCAGTGATCCAGATGATCCAGCTCGGCGTGCCGATTGCGCGCTGCGAACTGCTCGATACCGCGTCGATCGCGGCGATCAACCGCTACAGCAAGATGAATCTTGTCGAAGCACCGATGCTGTTCTTCGAATTCCACGGTACCGCTGCCGGGATCGAGGATCAGGCGACGCGGGTGGCGGATATCGCGCGCGAGAACGGCGGGGAAGATTTCGCCTGGTCGTCCTCGCCGGAGGAACGCACGCAGCTCTGGACCGCGAGGCACAACGCCTACTTCGCCTGCCTCAATCTGCGCCCCGCGTGCCGCGTGTTCTCCACCGATGTCTGCGTGCCGATCTCGCGGCTGGCGGACTGCATTGCCGAGACCGAAGAAGACGTGAAGCGCACCGGCCTGCCGACCATCCTTCTCGGCCATGTGGGTGACGGCAACTTTCACCTGGGCATCAACTTCAACCCGGAATCCCCCGACGAAGTGGAACGCGCCTATGGCCTCAACAGACGCGTGGCGCAGCGCGCGATCGGCATGGGCGGCACATGCACCGGCGAGCACGGCATCGGCCTCGGAAAGATCGAGTTCATGGAAGCCGAACACGGCGCGGGGACGATCGCGGCAATGCGAGCCGTAAAAGCCGCACTCGATCCGCACAACCTGCTCAATCCGGGGAAAGTGCTGCCCTAGCTACGCGGTGCGAGCCCGGTCGAAGGCGGCGTCCCGGTGGTGCTCGATGGCAAGATCATCGGCGGCATCGGCGTATCGGGCGTGACCTCCGAGCAGGACGGGGTGGTCGCGGCTGCCGGAGCCGCTGCGCTTCGCTAAAAATTCAGCCGCACAATAAAAGACGGGGCGCACGCGCCCCGTCTTTTATTGTCCTGTCCGGTTCATCAAGCGGGCTGCGGCGAACGCTGCTCCTCCTGAATCCGCCGGCGCAGCAGGTTGATGCCCTGGATCTGCCCCACATCCGCGTTCACGTCCAGCCGCGGCGCCTCCGGGTTCAGGTCGATCCACTTCTGCTGGTTCTCGAAGATGTCCCAGTCCTGCCGGAAAGCCTCGTCGATCTGCTTGAACAGCATCTCGGTGACCTCGGGTTTGTCGATGAGGAAGTTGTGCGCCTGCGCCCAGAAATAATGGCAGGTCTTGTCGGTCTCGGGCGTGATTGCGTTCAGGTTGCGCATCTCGATGCCGCCCGGAAGCTCGCCTTCGGCGGCGAAGGCCGAATGCTTTTTCTCCGGCGCACCCTTGCCGGTATCCACCGCACCCACATCCAGGCGCACGAAACACGGCGGGGTGAAGTTGATGAACTGCCAGCGATCGACATTGCCCTTGAAACCGCCCGCCTTGACGTAGGTCGGAGGCGCCGGCTTGTCGATCATCCAGCGCACCACGGTGACGTCGTCGTCGGTGCGACGCACCTTGACCTCGGCCGCTTCCGCGGTAGCGTAGTTGCCGATCGTGGACTTGTGCACGAAGGTGAGATGCGAGAGGTCGAGCAGGTTCTCGATCACGAGTTCGTAGCCGCCCTTCACATGGAAGGTCGTGCCCTTGGCGCGCCAGAGCGGATGGTCGAGCCACTTGAAGTCGACGATCTTCGCCGGATCGGCGAGCGCGGGATCGCCCATCCAGATCCAGACCCAGTGGTTGCGCTCGACCACCGGATAGCTCTTCACGCAGGCGGTAGCGGGAATCGCCTCCTGAGCGGGAATGCGCACGCACTTGCCGGTGCGGTCGTATTGCAGGCCGTGGTAGAGGCACTCGATCCGGTCGCCGACGACCACGCCGCGATTGAGCGGGTAATGGCGGTGGCAACAGCGGTCTTCCAGCGCCACTAACTGCCCCCGGGTATCCCTGTACATCACCACCGGCTCGTTCAGCAGAACACGGCCGAAGGGTTTGTCGGCGGTGACCTCGTGGTCCCATGCCGCGACATACCATGCATTTTTGAGAAACATGATTCCTCCTGTACTTGATTCCGCCGCCTCGCGGCGCCGTGCCCAACGCGATCCGGCCGCTGAACACGAAGCTCTATAATACCTCTCGTACCATCCCCAGCGCAGCGTCGGCGCATCAAGCTGAACGACCATGTGCGTTGTCGAGGATCACAATCGGAGGAAAGAGATCATGAGCATCAATCGGATGATTGCAGTTTCCGCGGCCGCTCTTGCGGCCGCGGCATTCGCCGCCGCGCCCGCCGCATTCGCGGCGGACAAGGTGAAGGTGGGTCTTGTCACCACCCTGTCGGGCCCCGCCGGCGCGCCGGGCATCGACGTGCGCGACGGGTTCAACCTCGCGGTCAAGCACCTCGGCGGCAAGCTCGGCGGATTGCCCGCGGACGTCGCGGCGCAGGACGACCAGTTCAATCCGGAAGTCGGCAAACAGGTCACCGAGCGCTTCGTGAAGCGCGACCGGGTGGACTTCGTCACCGGCATCATCTATTCCAACATCCTGCTCGCCGCCGCGCCGGTGGCGTTCGAAGGCAAGACACCGTTCGTCTCGGCCAATGCCGGCCCGTCGCAGCTCGCGGGCAAGGGCTGCAGCCCGTGGTTCGTGTCGGCCGCCTGGCAGAACGACGCCAACCACGAGGCCGCCGGCCAGCACGCCACAACCAAGGGCTACAAGAACGCCTACCTGATGGCGCCAAACTACCCCGCCGGCAAGGACGCGCTCACCGGCTTCAAGCGCTTCTACAAGGGCAAGGTCACGGACGAGGTGTACGTGAAGCTCGGGCAACTGGACTTCGCCACCGAGCTTGCGCAAGTACGCGCCGCCAAGCCCGAAGCCCTGTACGTGTTCATGCCGGGCGGCATGGGCATCAACTTCGTCAAACAGTTCGTGGCGGCCGGCCTGTCGAAGGACATCACGCTGATCCTTCCCGGCTTCTCCGCCGACCAGGACACCATTCCCGCGGTGGGCGAGGCGATGCTCGGCATTTTCAACACCAGCCAGTGGTCGCCCGACATGGACAACGACATCAATCGCCGTTTCGTCGCCGATTTCGAGAAGGATTACAAGCGCCAGCCTTCGCTCTACGCATCCCAGGGTTACGACTCGGCGCTCCTGATCGACGCCGCGGTGCGCCAGGTCAAGGGCAAGGTCGAGGACCGCGAGGCAGTGATGAAAGCACTCAAGGGCGCAAAGCTCAAATCCACCCGCGGCGAGTTCCGGATCAACAACAACGGCTACCCGATCCAGAACTACTACCTGCGCGTGATCGGAAAGGACGCACAGGGCCGCATCACCAACAAGACGATGGGTACGATTTTCACCAACCAGGCGGACCCGTACGCCAAGGAGTGCGCGCTGAAATAAGCGGCAGCGCCCCCCGAAAACCGGCCGGTCGGCGACGACCCGCCGGTTTTTTTACGCCACCGCATCTGACCTTGCCACCGGTCATTGCGAGGAGCGAAGCAACGAAGCAATCTCACGCAACAACAAATCGGATTGCTTCGCTGCGCTCGCAGGGTATTTGGATTGCTTCGCTGCGCTCGCAATGACGGTGTTCAAGCCTCACGAAAACGCTCAGGCCGGCGGCGGATTGTCCCGGCGATAGGTCTCGAGCAATTCGCGGAAGAACTCCGGAATCGGCACCGAGCGGCGTTCGCGGTCGCCCGGCAGGATGATCGGCGTGACTTTCGAGCGGAACACGTTCTCGCCTTCGAGCGACCAGCCCTCGATCGCCATGTCGTAGGTGCGGGTGCGAAGCTCGAGAATGTGCACCCGTATGTCGACCTGGTCGTCCGGGTACAGGCCGCGGTTGAACTCGAAGGACATTGCCTTGATCGGCGTGCCGAAGCCGTGCTCCACCCGCTTGAGGTAAGGCGGGCCGCCGAGCAGCCACGCATTGAAGGCTTCGCCCGTTTCCACCACGTAGTCGACGAATCGCGGCGTGTAGACCACGCCCGCCGCGTCGGTGTCGCCCCACTTCACACGCCGGCGCAGGGTGAAGGGACGTTCCGAGACCACCGTGTCGGTGAGGTAGTGGAAGGGTTTCGATCCGCTCATGATGCATCCCCGCGTTTCGCCGCGTACCGCTTCATGAAATCCGGTGATTCTCGCGCAAGACGTTCGCTCGTCATCACGCCGGTGCGAAGCATGTAGTCGTGCACGAAGTCGTAGGGCGCGAGTTTCATCTTCTGCGCCATCGCCTCGTACCAGGCAATGCTCTTCTCGGCCGCGGTGTTCAGCCGGTCGCGCACCGGTTTGCGCTCACGCTCGTAGCGATCGAACACCGCAGTGATGTCGCTCTCGGCGGAAAACGCACGCCACAGTGCGATCGAATCCTCCATCGCAAGCCTTGTGCCCGACCCGATCGAGGGATGCGCGGTGCGCAACGCATCGCCGATCAGCACGATGTTGCCATGGTGCCAACGCTCGTTCTTGACCAGGCGCCAGCGCTTCCATGCGGATTTGTTGCTGATCAGCGGCCTGCCGCCGAGCGTATCGGCGAAGATCACCTCGGTATGGCGGCGGCGCGCCTCCTCGTCCATCGCCTCCATGCCGCTCGCGTCCCAGGTCCGCGCATCCGTTTCCGCGACGAAGGTGCTCATCGATGGGGTGTAGCGATAATGATGCGCGCAGTACACGCCGTGCGAGGTGGACTTGAACGTGAGCGTGTGTGCGTCGTAGGGCTTTTCCACGCCGTACCAGGCGAAATGATTCAGCAGGTCGGTCGCAACCGTTCCGAACGCATCGGCATGGCGATCGCGGATCATCGAGCTCGCGCCGTCGGCCGCCACCACCACATCGTTCGCGGCGAGTTCCGCATCGTCCTGCACCCGCCGGTCGAATTCGAGTTCCACGCCCGCCTCAAGGCACAGGGCCTGGAATTCCTGCAGCAGCGCGAGCCGGCGTATCCCCGAGAATGTGCTGCCGTCGATCACCACCCGCTCACCCCGGTGCTCGATATGCTGCACGCTCCAGATCTGCATGCTCGCGGTGAGCCGCTCGATCGCGGCGGGGTCGCCCTCGGCGATGAAACCCAGCGCCCTGCCCGACAGCACGACGCCGAAGCCGAAGGTCGCGTCCTTCGGATTCTGCTCGATGACGCGCACCGTGTACGACGGCCAGGTGCGCTTCATCAGGTAGGAGAAATACAGGCCGGCGGGACCGGCCCCGAGTACCGCAATTTTCATCGCAAGCCTTTGTTCATGAAGTAACAGCGTCGGTGATTCATGGAGTATTCCCGATCCGGCTTTATGCAGGCTTCCCGCGTTCTTCCTCGAGTTTGCGCGCAATGCTCTTGCGCAGCTCCAGCTTGTCCAGCTTGCCGACGCGCGTCACCGGGAACGCTGTCATCGGCTCGACCCGCTCGGGCAGCTTGAATTTGGCCAGGCCCTGCGCGATCAGGAAATCGCCGAGCGTTTTCAGCTCGGGCACCGCGGCTCCCGGTCTCGCAATCACATAGGCGCAGGCACGCTCGAGGTACACCGGATCGGGCATCGGCACGATCGCCACATCCGACACGTCCGGGTGCAGGCGGATCAGGTTCTCCACCTCGAAGGTGCCGTACTTCTCGCCGCCCCGATTGATGTTGTCCTTGGTGCGGCCTTCGAACGAATAGCAGCGCACGCCCTCGATGGTGTGGGCGATCGCGAGATCGCCGGTATGCACGAAGCCCTCGGTCGACACCGTCTCGGCGGTGAGATCGGGCGCGTTGTAATACGCGCGAAGGCTGGACGGTCCGCGGAAGGTCAGCTCGCCAAGTTCACCGTCGCGCACCGGCGTGTCGCTGCCTGGCGCGACAATGCGTATCTCGTCGTCGGGGCAACCGCTGAAACCGTGGGTGTTGTGGCGAACCGCCGCGGGCGAATCGGGCGAACCGGTCATCAGCAGCCCCTCGGTGATGCCATACAGGTTCGACATCTTCACCCCGAGATGCGCCTCGATCGCCTTGGAATTGCCCATGGAGATGAAATAGCGCAGCGAACTCAGGTCGTGCCTGCGGATGTCCTTGTAGGCGAGCATCTGCGGCGCGATCGGCCCGATCGAGAAGGATTCGGTGACGCGGCGGCGTGCCATCAGCTCGAGCATCAGCGGGATATCCACGCGCGACATCAGCACCATCGTACGGCCCCACAGCAGCGTCGGCATGTAAGCCCAGATCTGCCCCGCGTTGTGGATGATCGGCAGCGACCACAGCCCGATCGAATGCTCGTCGATCCTGAGAATCTTCGACCAGGCCGCGGAGTGGCCAAGGTACTCGGCGTGAAAGCGCGGGATGATCTTGGGCACACCGGTCGAGCCGCCCGAGAGCTGGAAGATGAAACAGTCCTCGGTGCCGATCTCCACCTCGGCCAGCCGCTTGCGGGCGGCCTCAAGCGGCACCGACTCGATCAGCGACTCCATCTGCACGTAGGCGCCCGGGCCTTTAGCCCGCGCAACGACGAGGTGCTTCAAGCCGGGGTGCTTCGCCTGCATTGACTGGGCAAACCCGACAAGGTCAAACGCGCTGAAATCCGCCTGGACAAAGTACCCCGTGGCGCCCGAAAGGTCGGTGAGTTGCCCCACTTCGATCTCGCGGTATTGGGCAACGGTCGCCACCGGCAGGATGCCTGCCTTGAAACAGGCGGTGAGCGCCACCACCGTCTCCAGCACCGTGCCCATCTGGAATATCGCCCTGTCGCCCGGCGTGAAGCCGAGGTCGAGCAATGCCGCACCAAGCCGCTCGGACTGCTCGTCGAGCTGCCGGAACGTGATTTCGCGGCCCTCCTCGGAGCAGAATGCGATCCGGTCGGGAACGCGCGCGGCGGTGCGCCGCAGCGCATCGCCGATGGTGATGTCGATCCAGGCTCCGGAGGCGAAGTATCGCGTCGCCTCCTCCGGCCCACGGTAACTGACGCCTGCGAGGCGTCTGCTGATTCCTTCCATTCCTCCTCCTTTTTCCGCCCGACTTTGTTGTCGGCTTTCCGGAAGGTGCAAAGCATATGTGTTTTTTCGCCGGACACGTCACGACCCTGCCAACTTTACGATTTATGCGGGCGCTCGGCGCCCGGACTTGAGCGGAATGGTCTGCGTGGATCAACCGCCCGCCGAATGCAAATCAGCGCGATGCTCTTCGGCGGCGCAAACAACCCGAAAACGCACCGCGGAAATGCGCGCCTGCCGTACACGCTGATTTCCCTCGTATCTTCGCTTGCCGCAGGTGCCGTGTTCCATGCACAATTGCGGGCGCTCGCTGCTGACCAGGCAATGGGCGTGACGCCCCCGACCGGGAGCGCGTCCAAATGCATCTGCCACCGACCTCCCGACTCAAATTCCATGTCCGGCATCCTCATATTCGAACAGTCGCTGAACGGCCTGCAATTCGGCCTGATGCTGTTCCTGCTCGCCGCGGGACTGACTCTGGTGTTCGGCATCATGGACATGATCAATCTTGCCCACGGGTCGCTCTACATGGTGGGCGCCTACCTGATGGCGAGCATCGTGCAGGCCACCGGGTCGTTCTTTCTCTCGATCCCGCTTGCGATCCTCGCCACCGCCGCGGTCGGCGCGTTGCTGGAGGTCAGCATCCTGCGGCGCCTGTACGCGCGCGACCACATGTCGCAGGTGCTTGCCACCTTTGCGCTGCTGCTGATCGCCAATGAACTCGTGCGCATTATCTGGGGCAGCCAGCCGATCATGCTCAACACCCCGCCCTCGCTCTCCGGCCCGGTCGAACTCTTCACCGGCATGACCTACCCCGCCTACCGCCTGCTGGTGATCGGCATGGGCCTGGTGGTCGCGCTGGTGCTCTACCTGCTCGTCACCCGCACCCGCGCCGGCATGCTGGTGCGCGCCGGTGCCTCCAACCGCGAGATGGCCACCGCGATGGGCGTGGACATCAAGAGGCTATTCACCATCGTCTTCGCCTTCGGCGCCGGACTGTGCGCAGTCGCAGGCGCGATGCTCGGGCCGCTGCTCGCGGTGCAGGTGGGCATGGGCGAGAACATCCTGATCCTCGCCTTCGTGGTGATCGTGATCGGCGGCATCGGCTCGATCCGCGGTGCGCTCGTGGGATCCATGCTGGTGGGCGTCACCGACACCATCGGTCGTGCCTTCCTGCCGCACCTGTTCCGCGAGTTCCTGCCGCCGTCCTACGCCTCGGGCCTCGGGCCGGCGGTGGCCTCCATACTGATCTACGTGCTAATGGCGGCGGTGCTGTTCTGGAAACCCCAGGGCCTGTTTCCGGCGCGGGGCTGAACGCATGAACCGCCAACGCATCATCGTCGTCATCGGTGTCCTGCTGCTTGCCGCCTTTCCCATGGTGATGCAGGCGCTCGACCAGACCTTCTACATCTCGTTTGCCTGCCGGATCATGATCTACGCGATCGCGGCCTCGAGCCTGAACCTTATCCTCGGCAACGGCGGCATGGTCAGTTTCGGCCATGCGGCCTTCCTCGGTGCCGGCGCCTACACCGTGGCCATCATGGCGGTCGAAGGCATGAACAACGCATGGATCAGCTGGCCGGTGTCGATCGTGGTGTCGGCGCTGTTCGCGCTTGCGATCGGCGCGATCTCGCTTCGCACCCGCGGGGTGTACTTCATCATGATCACCCTCGCCTTCGCGCAGATGATGTACTACATCTTCGTGTCGCTGAAGGCCTACGGCGGCGACGACGGCCTGAACATGCCGGGACGCTCGGATGTCGGCTTCGGGCTGAACCTCAAGGACGACATCACCTGGTACTACGTCTGCCTCGTGGTGATGGTGGCGATCCTCTACGTTCTCTACCGTCTCGTGCATTCGCGCTTCGGCCGAGTGATCGAGGCCACACGCGAGAACGAGACGCGCATGGAAGCCATCGGATTCGCGACCTACAAGTACAAACTCATCTGCTTCGTGATCGCCGGCGCGATCGCCGGTCTCTCGGGCGCGATGCTCGCCAACCAGAACTCCTTCGTAAGCCCGAACCTGATGTTCTGGGTGCAGTCGGGCAACCTGATGATCATGGTGATCCTCGGCGGGGTGGGCTACCACTACGGCGGGCTGATCGGCGCGGTCATCATGCTGGTGCTCGAGGAAGTGATCTCCGCCTACACCATCTTCTGGCAGCTCTGGGTAGGACTGATCCTGTTGGCCATCGTTCTCTTCGCGCCGCAGGGTATCGCCGGCCTGTTCGACCGACGTCCCAAGGTCAAGGGGCACTGAGATGGCACTGATGCTCGAAGTCACGGACCTTGCGAAGAGATTTGGCGGCAGGGCCGCGCAGCGTCGCGCCAAGGCAACGGCGCAGCGTAGCGGCCCGGGGACGCCGCAAGCGGGAGCTCCAACATGGCGCTGATGCTCGAAGTCACGGATCTGTCGAAACGCTTTGGCGGCGTCGTTGCGACCGATCAGGTTCAACTCGAAGTCAACGAAGGCGAGATCCATGCCCTCATCGGGCCAAACGGCGCGGGCAAGACCACGCTCATCTCCCAGCTCTCGGGCGCGCTGCGGCCCGACAGCGGCACCATCCGGTTCGACAACAAGGACGTCACCCGGCTGCCTATGCACGAGCGGGTGAGTACGGGCCTCGCCCGGTCCTACCAGATCACCAGCATCTTCCGCCGCTTCAGCGTGGTCGAGAACGTGGCGCTCGCGGTGCAGGCACGCTCGGGCAGCAGCCTGTCGTTCTGGCAGCGGGTGTCCTCCGAAAAAGCGCTGTTCGACGAAGCGCGCCAGATCCTCGCCGATGTCGGCCTGACCGGGCGCGGCGACCAGCTCGCGGGCGCGCTTGCGCACGGCGAACAGCGCCAGCTGGAAGTCGGCCTTGCGCTGGCGACAAACCCCAGGATGCTGCTGCTCGATGAACCCATGGCCGGCATGGGTCCTGAGGAATCCGAGCGCATGATCAGCCTGATCCTTAAGCTCAGGGGCCGGCTCACGCTGCTGCTGGTCGAGCACGACATGGACGCGGTGTTCCGGCTTGCCGACCGCATCTCGGTGCTGGTCAACGGCCGCGTGATCGCCACCGGCGACCCCGAAGCCATCCGCATCAACCCCGAGGTGAAGAAAGCCTACCTCGGCGACGAAGCCACTGCCTGAGCACGACAATGAGCGCGATACTCCAGGTCGAAAACCTCGAAACCGCCTACGGCGCGAGCCAGGTGCTGTTCGGCGTGTCCTTCTCGATCGAGGAAGGCGAGATGGCGACCCTGCTCGGCCGCAACGGCATGGGCAAGACCACCACCATCCGCTCGATCATGGGCCTCACCGCCTCTCGCGGCGGCGCGGTCAGCTTTCGCGGCGAGCGCATCGAACAGCGCGCCACCGACCGCATCGCACGCATGGGTATCGCGCTCGTGCCCGAAGGCCGGCAGATATTCCCGAATCTTTCGGTGAAGGAAAACCTCATCGCCTTCGCCGCCAACCGCAACGGCAGCAAGGCGCCGTGGAACATCGATCGGGTGTTCGAATTCTTCCCGCGCCTTGCCGAACGCTCCAACAACATGGGCAACCAGCTCTCCGGCGGCGAGCAGCAGATGCTCGCGATCGGCCGCGCGCTCATGACCAATCCGCACCTGCTTATCCTCGACGAGGCAACCGAAGGCCTCGCGCCGCTGATCCGCGAGGAAATCTGGAAATGCCTCGCGGCGCTGAAGGCCGCAGGCCAGACGGTGCTGGTGATCGACAAGTACGTCGAGCGCCTGATCGCAATCGCCGACCACCACACCATCATCGAACGCGGCCGCGTCGCCTGGAAAGGTTCGTCCGCCGAGCTCGGCGCCGACCGCGAGCTCTGGCACCGCTACCTGGGCGTCTGATCGCCCGGTCGATCCGCTTTCACACCGTTTATTCGACCTGGCCGCAGGCGGCCGGGCGAGCATGGTCTATAGTTTGACCGCCGGGACGCAACGAACGTTCCGCCCCTCAGGAAAAACACAACAAGCTGTCGCGTCGAATTCATCACGGAGGAGGACTCCCATGTTTTGCACTGCCGTATTTCGTACTGCGTTCGCTGCATTGTTCGTTTTCGCCGGCCTTACGGCCGATGTGCTCGCGCAGGCCTGGCCCGCGCGCACCGTCCGGATCATCGGCGCGTATTCCCCGGGCAGCGGACCGGATACGACGCTGCGCCTCATCGCCGAACGCCTCTCCACCGCATGGGGACAGCAGGTGCTGGTCGAGAACCGCCCCGGCGCCAACGGAATTCTCGCGATCGAGGCGGTGAGGAAATCCGCGCCCGACGGCTACACCCTCGTTCTGTCGGACAACGCGCAGATGACGATCAACCCCTACCTGTATTCCAGCCTGCCTTATTCGGTGGAGGATTTCACGCCGATCGCGGTAGTAAGCGACGCGCCCTTCGCCTTGCTGGTCGGCGCAAACAGCCCGTTCAAGACGCTGCGTGAACTCGTCGCCTATGCCAGGGCTAATCCGGGAAAACTGTCCTACGCGTCCCCTCTCGGTGTCGGCCATGCCTCGCACCTCGGGATGGAAATATTGAAGCAGCAACTCGGGCTGGACATCGTGTTCGTTCCCTACAAGATCACCGCAACCATGGCGGCGGACGCCGCAGCGGGCACGCTCTCGATCGGCTGGGCGAGCTTCGCCAGCGGCCGGCCCTTCTTCACCGCCGGCACGGTGCGCGGCCTCGCGGTGGGCGCAAAGGCGCGACAGAAGGTGCTGCCGGATGTGCCGACTTTCAGCGAGGCGATCGGTGTGGACCTCACCGTTACCTCGTGGCTCGCCCTGTTCGGCCCGAAGGGATTGCCCGCCGGCATCGTGAGCAAGATCGCGGAGGACACGCTCGCCGCGCAGCGCGTTCCCGAAGTCGCCAACCGGATCGCCAACATCGGATTCGATGTCGTCACCGGTGGCCCGGACGTGGTGAACGAACTCATCCGCATCGATTCCAAAAAGCACGGCGATATCATCCGCCAGCTCAAGATCAAGCTCGACTGATCCCACAAGGAAGGCACGCACCCATGGCCCTGTTTCTCGACGAAGCCCAGGTCAACGAACTGCTGGATATGCCCTCGTGCATCGAGGCGCTGGATGCTGCGTTCAAGGACAAGGCCGAGGGCCTCGCCTCCAACCAGGGGCGGCGGCGCATCCCGGTGGCGGGCAAGCGCTTCATCGTGATGGCGGGAACGATGTCACAGAGCACGAGTGGCTGGTGCGCGATCAAGGCCTACGGCGTCGGGCGCAGCATGGACGTGTTCCTCTACAAGGTGGGCGAGGGGCTGGTGTCAGTGATGCACGCCTCGCGCCTTGGCAAGGTGCGCACCGGCGCGGCCTCGGGCCTCGCCACGCGATACATGGCGCGCGCCGACGCATCGCGCCTGGGCTGCTTTGGCACCGGCGACCAGGCCGAGACGCAGATCCTCGCGGTCGCCGCGGTGCGCAAGCTCGAATCCATCCATGTCTATGGACGTGATGCACAGCGTCGACGCGCCTTCGCGGAGAAGATGAGCGGTCTGCTCGGCCGCGAGGTCATCCCGGTCGACCGCCCCGAAGATGCGGTGAAGGGACGCGACATCATCGTCACCATGACCAACGCCTCCACGCCGCTCTTTGACGGCAAGCTCGTCGAACCCGGCACGCACATCAACGCCGCAGGCGCCAACCTGCGCATCAACCGCGAACTCGACGAGCACGCGGTCACCCGCGCCGGGCTCATCGCCACCGACGATGTCGAGGGCGCGAAGAACGAATGCGGCGATCTCGACTGGCCGATCCAGCGCGGCCTGATGGCTTGGGAGAAGGTCTACGAACTCGCGCCTATCGTCGCCGGCCGGATGGCGGGCCGCCGCTCCCACGACGAGATCACGCTGTTCGAATCGCAGGGCATCGCGCTCGAGGATGCGGCCGCCGGGAAGCTCATCTACGAGCGCGCGGTGCAGCGCGGCATCGGCACGAAGCTGCCGTTCTGACGATCGCCCGGACCAATTCCGGACATTTATTTCGAACCCCCAGTATCTGCGAGTGAAAGCGGGCGATTCGCGTCTAGAAATGGTTCATTCCCGAGCGAAAATCCGCGCCGTTGCCAAGCGCAGTGCCCAGCACTGGAATGTGCTGCCACCCGCTCCTTGGAGCGCGCCATGCATTCTGCCGCTCAAATCGCAGCCCGGTTCACTGCCCTCCTCGCCACCTTGGTCGTCGCAGGCGTCGCGTCCGCCCTGGTTACGGTGCAGAAATGTCCACGGCCGCAAGGGTGAGGTCTGGACGCCCGAGCCCTCGTCGGAAAAGCTGATGGTGTACCGCTTCAAGACTTAAAAAGTTAGCTATCACTCCGCCCGTATGCTTGACCGTCATTGAAAGCCGGGCACTTGAGAGTAGATTCCCTAGTCAACCTATCGACCTGCCTTGAATGGGGGTCTACACTCGTCACAGGTATTCAAACGGAGAGCCAACATGGCCAGCGCAAACCTGAACAAACTCATCGACATGGCCGCCCCTTACTGGGCCGCCGAAGCCGAAGTCATCGCCACCTACTTTGCCTCGCCCCAGCGCACGCGCGAGTCCGACCGCGCCTGGCTTGCGGTGCAGTGCTACAAGGAATTCTGGGGCACGAGTATGGACAACATCAACAAGGGCCTGTTCCTCGGCCCGGTGGAAAGCCTGCTCGCCGCCTTCCCCAAGATCGATCAGGGCGAAGACCGCCATGAAATTCTGGACGTGCTCGAAGGCCTGTGGGCCGAGTTCGCGCATTACGTCGCCTTCGCCGATGCGTTCGATGCGATGGCGCTGCCGGGCGAGCCGAAGATGAGCCCCTCGATGGTCCGCGAGCACCTGAAAGCCAACCCCGGCCGCGTCGAGGACGATCAGCTCACCGCGATGCGCGTCGAGCACAAGAACAAGTACGGCACGATCGGCATGCGCGCGCTGCGCTTCACCGAAGGCGGCTACTGCACGCTGTTCTCGGAGGGCATGAAGCTCAAGAACAAACCACGTGCCGATTTCGAAAAGGCCGACATCGCCATCGCCAACTCCTGCTCGCGCGTGTACGACGACGAGTTCGGCCATATGCTCAAAGGCGTCACCGGCCTGGATGAAGACAACCTGACTGACGCCGACTGGAAACTGCTGTTCGATCTTTCGAAGATGCAGCTTCAGGGCCGCATCCTGATGCGCAACGCGCAGTTCGGCCACCCGGTGGGCCAGGCGCGTCTGGACGAAATGCGTGCGGGCAAGTGCAAACCTCTGCCCTTCGACTACGAGAAGGCCAAGCTCGCGGCCTGAGAAGGCCCGCTGGCACCTGAGGGCGCCATATGTGCGACGCCTGAAGGCGTAAGTGAAACAAAAAAGGGCGCGGATCACTCCGCGCCCTTTTGTTATGTGCTCCGCCCGACGAAGACCGACAGAGACGCCTTCTGATTAGCGCTTGACGCCCGCAGGGTCCGGGCGGCGGCAGGCGTCGATCTCGTCATCGGTCATCACCGGCTTGATCACGCATTCCATCGGCGCGATCCCCGGCCGCGTAACGGGCGCAGGTGCCGCCGCTGGCGCTGCTGCCGGTGCGGCGGCCGCTCCACCTTCGGCCGCAGGCCGTGCGCGCCGTGCGCGCGGCGCGGGCTTTTTCTCATCGACATCCGGCGGCAATACCAGCTTCCCCGCGGACGACGGCGCAGGTTCGGGCGACGACACAGCCGCTTCCGCGCCGACACCGGCCTTCGCAGCGCCTTCGGACTTGGCTTCTGGTTTTGCGGCACCTTCCGCCGACTTGGCGGCGCCTTCCGACTTTGCCGCACCCTCGGACTTCGCGGCACTCTCCATCGCTTTCGCCTCGCCGTCGGCTTTCGCGCCGCCTTCGGCTGCAGGCGCCGGAACAGGCGCTGCCGCCGGCGCAGGTGCGGGCGCCTTCGCAGGCGCGGCCTTGGCCGCCACCGGAGGAGGCGGGGGCGGAGGCGTATCGCCGGTCAGTTCGCCCAGCATCGACGAAATCGCACCGCCGAACATCGACGCGCCGAGGGTCATGACGAGTACGAAAGGCAGGGCAAAACCGAGCACCGCCACGCCGAGCGCGCGCCCGACATGTGATTCGCCCTCGCGAACAACCACGGTGGAGGCCACCTTGTCGTGCAGTGCCTGTTTTTTCTCGCCGAGTGCCGCGAGCAGGAATCCGAGCCCGAACGGAATCGCCGAAAGAATCTTGGCAAACTCGCGCCCGAAGGAGCGCAGGGTCGACATCCGGTTGCCGTAGATGTCGGTCACGCGGATGCCGACCATCTGCTTGCCGATCGTCGCCTGGCGCACCGAGGACTGCATGAGCGGAAAATAAAGCAGTTGCACCAGGAAGATCAGGCCACCGGTGACCATCCCGCCGAGGTCCCCGAGATCGCCAAGATCGGTGGCGAATGTTCCGAGAATTGCGATGACGCACACGGCGAGGAACAGGATCGCGCTGTCGGCAAAAATCGCCACAACGCGCAGACCGAAGCCCGCATAGCCCCCGGCGCTTGAACCCGATAAACGCGACGCCGGCGCGGCAGAGGGTTCCTCCACAGCGCTGTCGGCCGGTTCGGTTGCCTTTTTCTTTTTCAACCCGAACATGAAGCTCTCCCTGAAAGTGTCTCGCCCCCGCGGCCAGCAGGAAACGGCGGGAAGAACTTTACGCCGAAACCTTGCCTGCTGTCGCCGGTCGCGTGCGACTCAAAGATCAGTATTCCCGGTGAAATCGGACACGACGGTTACGCTCCTTGCACGCCCGCGCGTTCCCCCGTCCGAAGCGGCGCGTTCAGGCCTGGGTGTCCGGAATCGTCTGGTAGATCGGCTTCCTGTCGTGCGCAAACCCGCCGCGCACCGTTCCGGCTTCGGTCCTCCAGAACTCGCCCTTGATCGGGTTGAGCGCGCGGTTGTTGGGCGGCGAGAGCCACAGCCGGAGCAGATGCCGCCTGCGCTCGAGTTCCGGATAGTCCTCGAAGGCCGAGCGCGCATGGATGCAAAGATGATTGTTCAGAAACTGGATGTCGCCCGGCTCGAACATCATCGAAAAATGCAGCGCGGGGTCGGCGGCCACCGAGTCCACCATGTCGAGCGCCTCGATCTGGATCGGCGTGAAATCGGGTACGTCCGGCAGCCCCTGTCCGCGCTCGATCAGGGCGCGGATGAACATGCTCGAGAATTTTCCCTCGTGCTCGGAGAACACCGGCTGCAGGAAATACGGCCGCGGAAATCCCGGCGGTTCCATCCTGGTCCAGCTCCAGTGGAAGGGCTCGTAGAGCACGCGCAGCAGGTCCGGCCGGCGTCGCGCGATCTCGTTGCGCACCGCGACCACGCTGACTATCTTGCTCAGGCCGCCCGACTTGGCCGTCTGGATCACGAACAGGCCCACCATATCGCAGGCGTCGCCATGAAACGCACCGTCGGTGTTCGAGGTGTAGATGCGCAGGTGCTGGTCGATATTGCGCACATCGCCGAGCACGTCGCCCACGTTGCTCTGCGGAACCGCGGTGCCCATATGCTTGCCCAGGCCCCAGAACAGGAAGCGCAGTTCGTCCTTGGAGTAACGTTGAACCGGGATGCCGCGAAACAGGAACAGGCCGGCGCCGTCCTCGAGGTAATTGCACGCGCGCCCGATCAGGGGCGCGAGCGTGGGCAGCGAAAACGACTCCTTCGTGAGCGTGTCCATCGTGCGGCCCGCCGCTTTGGCGCTGCGCATCGCCGAGTCGATCTCGGCGAGTTCAGTGTCGCTGAACCGGTGAATCCACTCTGTCGATTTTTCCATCTCCGGACCGCGCCAATTGGCCGGTCCCGTGATTTCGACTGCCATGCAAACCTCCTCCGGTTTCTCCAGAGGAGGATTTTAATGTATCCGCCGCGACGGGCCGCAGATCGGGCGCCGCGGCCCGTCGCGAAAAAATCGCCTAGCCCTTCAGCGCGGGGTAGTCGGTGTAGCCCTTCGCCCCCGGCGTGTAGAAGGTGGTCATGTCGGGCGCATTGAGCGCGGCGTTGCTGCGCAGGCGGTCGACGAGGTCCGGGTTCGCAAGAAAGCCACGACCGATCGCGATCAGGTCGGCGCGCTTCTCCGCAAGAGCCGCTTCGCCGCTTGCGCGATCGAGGCCGCCCGCCAGAATGAACACGCCCTTGAACGCGGCGCGCAGCTTTGCCTTGAGCTCGGCCGGCACCGCGGGCGCCCCCATTGCCGAATGGTCGAGCACGTGCACGTAGGCCAAGCCGAGCTTCGAGAATTCCTGCACCAGTTCGACGAACTGCGCATCGACATCCCCATACGCACCGGTGGCGTTGAACGCGCCGTGCGGCGAGAGCCGCGCGCCGGTGCATTCCGCACCGATCGCCGCCACCGTCGCACGCGCCACCTCGAGCGCAAAGCGGTTGCGCCCGGCGATGCTGCCGCCGTAGCCGTCGCTGCGCTTGTTCACGTTCGCGTTCAGGAACTGCTCGATCAGGTACCCGTTGGCCGCGTGCAGTTCCACGCCGTCGAAACCCGCCTTGATCGCAAGCCGCGCCGACTGCGCGTATTCCTCCACCGCCTTTGCGATGCCGGCCTCGGTCATCGCGCGCGGTGGGCTGTACGGTTGCATGCCCTGCGTGTCGGTGAATACCTCGCCCGGGCAGGTCTCGGCTGACGGGCCGACGACTTCCGCGCCCGCGGGCAGGCTCGCGACGTGGCTCACGCGGCCGCAATGCATCAGCTGGATGAAGATCCTTCCGCCCTTCGCGTGCACCGCGTCGGTCACCAGCTTCCAGCCCTTCACCTGCGCATCGTTGAACAGGCCCGGAATCCGCGGGTAGCCGAGGCCGTTGGGCGAGGGCGAGGTGCCTTCTGTGATGATCAGCCCGGCGGTGGCGCGCTGGGCGTAGTACTCGGCCATCAGCGCATTGGGCGTGTTCGCCTCGACCGTGCGATTGCGCGTCATCGGGGACATCACGATGCGGTTTTTCAGCTTGAGCGAGGGGGAATCGAATGCGTCGAACAGCATGGTGATCCTTTGGAGAGGGGGAGTTTTGAAACCGGGATTTCGGAATTGGCGCGAACCGCAGGTAATGGAAGCTTGGGGCGGGATGCGCGAATTCAAGCCCCGCCCTGCATTGCCCTTGACCGCTTCGGCGGATAGACTCGCGCACCGACCCGCAAAACCCACAGATACAAAAAGGGGCAGGTCGGCGGGCAGCATTCATTCTATGATCGGAGGAGGCACGATGAACCTGAAACACTCGCTTCACCTCATGGCAGCGGGCGTCCTCGCCGCCGCCGCATCCACGGGTATTGCAGCGGACTACCGCTGGCTCAACAGCTGGGATGGAAGCCAGTCACAGATCCTGTTGCTCGCCCAGCCTTACATGAAGGCGGTGGAGGCAGCCTCGAAGGGCAGCATCAAGTTCACCGTCAACGGCCCGGAAGCGGTACCTCCGCTCGAGCAATTGCAGCCGGTTGCTGCGGGTGCGTTCCAGTTTCTGTTTACGAACGGCGCCTACCATTTCGGCACCTCGCCAATGTTGTCGGTAATCGAGGCGCTGGGCGGCACCAACGAACAGCGCAAGAACTCGGGCGTTGTCGAGGCGGTGGACAGGTTCTACCAGAAGCTTGGCCTGAAGCTGGTTTCGTTGCCGATGTCGGCATCGGGCGGCTACCAGATCATCCTGAAGAAGCCGCTCACCCCGGCGGGCGACCTGCAGGGTCACAAGATACGCGGCAATGCCACGTATTCGGGCGTGATCAGGATGCTCGGCGGCACGGTGGTCGCGTTGCCCCCGGGCGAGGTCTACACGTCGCTCGACAAGGGCGTGATCGACGGCTTCGCCTGGACCAACTACGGCGTGGTGGACATGAAGCTGTACGAGCCCGCGAAGTTTGTCCTTCGCCCGACCTTCGGCTTCGGCACCTACGCGATCCTGGCCAACCTGAACACCTGGAACAAGCTCAGCCCGGCCGAGCAGAAGATCATGCTCGACGAGGCAAAGAAGATCGAGGCATCCTGGCTGAAGGATTCCGCGCGCCTCGTGGATGCCGAGGAACAGACGCTCGTCTCCAAGGGACTCACGGTCGTGCAGATGGGCGATGCGCAGAAGGCCAAGCTCGCGCGCGCCTGGTCCGACGGCCTGTGGGACCTCGCGTCGCAGAAATTCAAGAAAGACGTGGACGAACTCCGCGCAATCGCGAAATCCAAGGGCATCGACTGATCCCGCATTCGCAGGCACACGCGGGCGGGCCAAACGGCCGTCCGCGCAGGTGACAACGCTGCAGCTGACAACAACGGGCAAGCCGTCCTGCCGGTTCGTCGCCTGATCAGATTTCATGACAAAAATAATCTGGCTGCTCGCGATCGCCTCGGCCAATGGCTCGATGGCGCTGCGCGCGGTCGAGCCGATGCTGCCCGCGATCGCCGGGGAATTCGGCATAAGCGTATCGGCGGCCTCGGTGGTGATGATCGCCTACGCCCTGGCCTACGGCTGCGGCCAGGTGGTGCACGGCGCAATCGGCGACCGCCATGGCAAGCTTCGCGTGGTGACGATCGCCATCGGCCTGTCGGCGATCTCCTCAATCGGCTGCGCCTTCTCCTGGAGCCTCGGGTCGCTCGCGTTCTGGCGCATGGCCACCGGAGCCTTGTCCTCCGGCGCGATGATCCTCGGCATGGCCTACATCGGCGACGTGGTGGAAAAGGACGAGCGCCAGGTGGTGATGGCGCGCTATGTCGCGGGCAGCATCCTCGGCCAGTCGCTCGGGCCCGCGGTCGGCGGCTTGTTCACCGACCTGCTCGGCTGGCGCTCGGCCTTCGCTTTTCATGCGCTGATCTTCGGCTCGGTCGCGCTGCTGCTCTGGCGCGACACGCGCCGCCACTGGCATCTCGGGCCGCGCACCGAAGGGCCGATCATTTCGATCCCGCGCTACATCTCGATCTTCAAGCTCGAACCCGCGCGCATGGTGATGTTCATCGGCATGTTCGAGTGCATGTTCTTCTTCGGCGCGTATTCCTTCGTGGGGTCGATGCTGAAGGAGCGCTTCGATCTCAACTACACCACCATCGGCCTCACGCTTGCGGGCTACGGCGTGGGCGGAATGTTCTTCATCATTCTGGTGCGCCGGATCCTGCCGCGCTTCGGGCAGGCCGGCATGGTGCTCGGCGGCGCACTCTCGAGCGGTTTCTTCTTTCTCGTGCTCGCGTTTGCGCCGGTGTGGCAGATCGCGATTCCCTGCACCATCGGCCTCGGCTTTTCCTTCTACCTGCTGCACAACGTGATGCAGACCCGCTCCACCGAAATGGCGCCGCATGCGCGCGGCACCGGCATATCTCTGTTCGCGTTCTTTTGGGCGATCGGCCAGTCGGTCGGCATTGGCACCGTCGGCTTCGGCGTCGCAACGGTCGGCTACAGCGCGATGATCGCGCTGTTCGGCCTCGGGTTCGTCGGCGTCGGTCTGTATCTGCGCGCGAATCTGCACCGGCTGCCCTGATCCGGCCGCGCGCTGTTTATACATTATTGCTAATTTTGGCAATCAGATTGGCGTCTCTCACTCTTCCCTGCTTGTTCTGAAAATATAAAAGTTCGCAATTTGAGCGGAACTCCTCTGTTCGCCCGTACCGCAGCGCATGCGCATACCCTAGCTTCCGGGCTTTGGCTTGCCGCCGATTGCAGCACTGAACAGTTCACCGGTAAAACGCACGTCAAGACATCTTGACCCGTCGCACACCGCAAACTAAGCTCACCGGCCGAATCAACCGAATCAACGACGCGCCGGGCCAACAAGCGTCGCGCAGTTCTCGTCCGGCCGGCCCGCCAGATTCAATAACGGCTCGCAGGAGCCGCATCGATGATCACCGGAGCTCACCATGCCCGCCCGACGCCCCTCCCCTGACAAATGGGGATCGACCCACGCCGACAGCGACGCACCGCTCGTCGGCCAACCGCTGCTTCGCGTCGAGGACGACCGGCTTCTGCGCGGTCAGGGTCGCTATGTTGCCGACCTGCACATCCCGGGCACGCTGCAGGCGGTGTTCCTGCGCAGCCCGCACGCGCATGCGCGCATCCGCTCGATCGACACCGCCGCCGCGCGCGCGGCACCCGGCGTGCGCGCGATCTACACCTCGGGCGATCTTGCCGGCCGCACCGATCCGCTGTGCGTGTCGGGTGACGTGCACACGCCCGAGCGCCTGATGCGCGAACTCAAACCGGTCGACCGCCTGCATCCGGTGCCGCTGCTGCCGACCGATCGCGTCACCTATGTCGGCCAGCCGGTTGCGATCATCGTGGCCGATACACGCTATGCGGCAATGGACGCGGCCGAACTCGTCGTGGTGGATTACGAGACACTGCCTGTCGTCACCGATGCGAAATCGGCGCTCGCCCCCGGCGCGCCGCTGATCGAACCGGCCTGGGGTACCAACCAGGCGCTCGAAGTGGCGATCACCAAGGGCGATCCGGACCGCGCCTTCGCCTCGGCGCCGGTGGTGGTGGAAGAGGAATTCCACGCGCACCGCTATGTCGCCTCCCCGATTGAGACGCGCGGCGTGATCGCCGACATCGAACCGCACCGCGGCGCGCTCACCGTCTGGGCGAGCACGCAGATGGCGCACGTGATGGCGGGCATGATCTCGGTGTGCCTGCGCATCCCGGCCGAGCGCGTGCGCGTGGTGGCCTGCGACGTCGGCGGCGGCTTCGGCCTGAAAGGCGTGCAGTTCGTCGAGGACATCCTGGTGCCCTTTGCCGCGCTCGAACTCGGCTGCCCGGTGCGCTGGATCGAGGACCGCTCGGAACACCTCACCGCCGCCGCGCACGCACGCGACCAGGTGCACCGCATTTCGGTAGCGGCCGACAAGACCGGCCGCATCCTCGCGATACGCGATGACGTGCTGGTGAACTTCGGCGCGTTCAACGTGATCGGGCTGGTGGTGCCCTACAACACGCTCTCGCATCTGCTCGGGCTGTACGACGTGCCCAATGCGTTCATCCGCGTGCAGGGCATCCTCACCAACACCTCCTCCACTACACCGTATCGCGGCGCCGGCCGGCCGGAGGCGGTGTTCGCGATGGAACGCATCCTCGACCGGCTTGCGGTGAAGCTCGGCATGGAACCGGCGGATGTGCGCGAGAAGAACCTCGTCCCCGCTTCCGCCATGCCTTACGACACCGGCCTGCTCTACCGCGACGGCCAGCAGCAGGTGTACGACTCGGGTGATTTCCCCGAACTGCTGCGCCGCGCGCGGAAACATGTGGACCTGCCCGCGGTGCGCGCGCGGCAAGCCAAGCCTTCGGGCCGCAAGCGCGTCGGCTCCGGCTTTGCGCTCTACATCGAAGGCACCGGCATGGGCCCCTTCGAAGGCGCGGTGGTGCAGATTCTTCCCACCGGCAGAGTCGTGATTGCCACCGGCGCGAGCAGCCAGGGCCAGGGGCACCGCACGGTGTACGCGCAGATCGCAGCCGACGCACTCGGCGTGCATTTCTCGGATGTGGAGATCATCGGCGGGGACACCTCGACCATTCCGCACGGCATCGGCACCATCGCCAGCCGCAGCACCGTCACCGCGGGCAACGCGGTTCACAACGCCTCGCTCGCGATGAAGGCGCGGGTGCTGGAGATCGCATCCGACATGCTGGAAGCGGCAGCGGCCGACCTTGAGATCGTCGATGGCCGTGTACGCATCGCCGGCGTGCCGGACAAGGGCGTGACGCTTGGCGACGTGTCGGTGGCGATGACCAACAAGGTGCTGCGCCAGGGCGCGCCGGGTGACGGGCGCCTGATCGAGACCTCCTACTTCCGCCCGCCGACAGTCACCTACGCAAGCGCCGCGCATGCGGTCGTGGTGTCTGTCGACATCGACACCGGTGTGGTCGAAATCGAGCGCTACATCATCGCCCACGACTCCGGACGCATCGTCAATCCGCTGCTCGCCGATGGGCAGGTCGTCGGCGGGGTCATGCAGGGCATCGGCGGCGCGCTGATGGAAGCCATGGTCTACGACGAGAACGGCCAGCCGCTCTCGGGCAGCTTCATGGACTACGCGATGCCGATTGCCTCCGACGGCCCGCCCTTCATCCTCGATCACATCGAGAACCTCTCCACCCGCAATCCGCTCGGCGTGAAGGGCCTGGGCGAAGGCGGCGCGATCGGGCCACCGGCGGCGATCACCAACGCGATCGAGGATGCGCTTCGTCCCTTCGGCGTCGTGATCCGGCAGGGACCGCTCAGCCCGGCACGCATCCGCCGGCTGATCGAAGAGAGCCCGAATTTCCGGGACGCTTCCTGAATTGGGCGTGCAAAGCGGCTTGGACTACTATTTCCATTCGTGGACGTAAAAAAGGGCAGACGAATCATGTTTCTGAAGAACTGGTGGTACGTTGCGGCGATGCCGGAGGAAGTCGGCGACGGCATGCTGCAACGGTGGATCCTCAACGAACCGGTGATCCTGTATCGCACCGAGGCTGGCAAAGCGGTCGCGATGCTCGACATGTGCCCGCACCGCAGCTATCCGCTGTCCAAGGGCACGCGCCTGGGCGATCGCATCCGCTGCGACTACCACGGCCTCGAATTCGAGCCGGACGGCAAGTGCGCGCACATCCCCGGCCAGAAGAACATCGCCCCGCGCTGCCGCGCGACCACCTTCCCGGTGGTGGAGAAGTGGCGCTGGCTCTGGATCTGGATGGGCGACCCGGCGCTCGCCGACGAGTCGAAGATCCCCGACATGCACTGGAACGACGATCCCGAGTGGATTCCGACCGGCGGGCGTTTCGACATCGACTGCAACTACCAGTTGCTCGTCGACAACCTGATGGACCTTTCGCACGAAACCTTCGTGCACGCCTCCACCATCGGCAACGCGGCGGTGGCGGAAGCCCCTTCTTCAACCACCGTCGACGGCATGCATGTTCGCACCTACCGGCAGATGATCGACTGCGCCGCACCGCCGCTGTATGTGAAGCTGCGCGGCTTCGTGGAGAACATCGATCGCACGCAGGACATCAACTTCACCCCGCCCTCCAACATTGTCATCAAGTCCAAATCCGTCCCGCACGGCGGCGATCCGGCGGCACCGGCGATGGCGCTCGAGTACCGGGTTCTCAACGCCATCACGCCCTCCACCGGGAAGAGCTGCTATCACTTCTGGTCGGTGCCGCGAAATTTCGCCCCCGATCCGGCGGTGACCAAGGCCTTCCACGAAGGCAGCGTGCGTGCCTTCACCGAGGACATCGACGTGCTCGAGAGCCAGCAGAGAATGGTCGACCGGCACTCCCCCGGCACGCGCTGGATCGACATCAACGCCGACTCGGGCGGCCTTGCTGCCCGGCGCGTCATCAGCAAGCTCATGGAGGAGGAGCGCGCGACCTGAGGGTCGCGTGTTTCTCCACTTACGATTCGCCTTCGCATCACCACAAGGAGTTCAACCGATGAAACGTACCCTGCTACTCACCGCATTCTGCGCGGCGCTGCTGCCCGCATCCGCCGCCTTTGCGCAACAGGCCGACCGCATCCGCATCGGTTTCATGACCACGCTGAGCGGCCCGATCGCCACGCTCGGCAAGGAACAGGAAATGGGCCTCGACCTTGCCCTCAAGCAGTTGGGCGGCAAGATCGGCGGCATCCCGGTCGAAGTCTTCAAGGAAGACTCGCGCATGGCGCCTGACACCGCGGTGCAGGCGGCGACCAAGCTGGTCGAGCGCAACCGCATCGACTTCCTCACCGGCACCATGCTCTCCAACCAGCTGCTCGCGATCGTCAAGCCCGTCACCGACAGCGGCGCGATCATCCTCTCCGGCATCGGCGGGCCGTCGGAGCTGGCCGGCGCGGGCTGCAACCCGAACGTATTCGTGGTGTCCTGGGAGAACAACACCCCGAGCGAGGCGGTCGGCAAGATCATGACCGACACCGGGCGCAAGCGCGGCTTCTTCGTGGCGCAGAACTACGTCACCGGCAAGGAGCACGTCTCCGGCGCCAAGCAGTTCTTCAAGGGCACGGTCGCGGGCGAGGCCTACCCCGAGCGCAACTCGATGGACTTCGCCGCCGAGATGTCGCAGATCCGCGCCTCCAACCCGGACGCAGTCTATGTGTTCATGCCGGGCGCGCAGGGCATCGCGTTCATGAAGCAGTACGCGGCGGCCGGCCTTGCCAAGGACATTCCGCTGTATTCAGGCTCCTGGCTTGCGGACGAGCACAGCTACTCCGCGCTTGGCGACCTTGCGCTCGGCACCAACCTCGCCTCGCCCTGGTTCGTCGGCCTGGACAATCCGGCCAACAAGGCCTTCGTCGAGGCCTTCCGCAAGGAATACGGCCGCAACCCGGTGTTCTATGCCGCGTTCGTGTACGACTCGATCATGCTGCTTGACAGCGCGGTGCGCGCGGTCAAGGGCAACCTCACCAACAAGGAAGCCCTGCGCGCGGCGCTGCGCAAGGCGGACTTCAAGTCCACCCGCGGCGATTTCCGCTTCAACACGAACCAGTTCCCGATCCAGAACTTCTACACCGGCAAGGTGGTGAAGGACGGCAGCGGCTACATCCACCAGGTCAGCTCGACGGCATTCGCCAATCACGCCGACCGGTTCGTGAGCGCCTGCAAGAGGTAGCGCTGGAAAAAGCGGGAAGAAAAAAGGGGGCGACGCCCCCTTTTTTTATCGCCCCGCTTCAGAGGCCCGCCGGAATGAAAGCACGGGAGGTGCGTGGCATCCCGGTGTTTGCTAAACCCCGAGGTAGCGGTGCCAGAGTTCGGGGTCGGCACGCAGGGCCGCGGAATCGCCGCTCCAGGCCACCGCCCCCTTCTCGAGGATGTAATGCCGGTCGGCAAGCTGCGTGAGCGCTGCCACGTTCTTGTCGATCACCAGGATGGATTGCCCCGCCGTCTTCAGTTGCGCGAGGCAATTCCAGATCTCCTGGCGCATCAGTGGCGCGAGCCCTTCGGTCGCCTCGTCCAGTATCAGCAGCAGCGGATTGGTGAGCAGTGCGCGCCCGATCGCGAGCATCTGCTGCTCGCCGCCGGAGAGCTGGTTGCCCATGTTCCTGCGCCGCTCCGCAAGCCGCGGAAACAGTTCGTAGACACGCTCCGCCGTCCAGCCGGGCGCGGCCTGCCTCCGGTTGGCCGCGGTGGCCACGAGATTTTCGTGCACCGTGAGATTGGGAAAGATCTGGCGGCCTTCCGGCACGAGGCCGATGCCGCGTTGCGCCACGCGATGCGGCGCGGCGCCCGCGATCTCCTGCCCGAGGAAGCGCACCGAGCCCGCATTCGGCCGGCAGAAGCCCATGATCGAATTCACGGTGGTGGTCTTGCCCATGCCGTTGCGGCCCATGAGAGTCACGACTTCGCCCTCGTTGACCGACAGGCTCACGCCGAACAGCACCCGCTTGGCGCCGTAGCCGGCCTCAATCCCCTCGAGATCGAGCATCACCGCCATCAGTGCCCCGCCCCGACGTCGTCACCGAGATAGGCCTCGCGCACCGACGCATCCGCTTCGATCGCGGCCGGATCGCCCGAGGCAATCACCCGGCCATTCACCAGCACGGTGATGCGGTCGGCAATCGCGAACACCACGTCCATGTCTTGCTCGATCAGCAGGATCGCGTGGTCATTCTTCAGTTCGCGCAGCAGGCCCACCATGCGCTGCGATTCCTCCGGGCCCATGCCCGCCGCGGGTTCGTCGAGCAGCATCAGCTTCGGCCGGGTGACAAAGGACATCGCGATCTCGAGCTGGCGGTGTTCGCCGTGAGAGAGTTCCATGCTCGGCACATCGAGCCGGTCGCCGAGGCCCACGCGCACAAGCGCCTCGCGAGCACGCGCGTTGAGCGCCTCCTCGTCGGCGGCGCGCTTCCAGAACCGGTAGCTGTGGCCCGCGTGC
>CANIEV010000014.1 GCA_947466535.1 Betaproteobacteria bacterium | reverse complement strand
TCGACGATCCAGACCACGCCGACCATCCTGCATCAGGACGTGCTCACCCTGCAGAAGCTGCTGCCGCACGCGGAGTTGATTGATTCGAGCTGGATGCTCGAGGAGATGCGCATGGTCAAGAGCGAGGAGGAGATCGACATGCTGCGCAAGGCGGGCAAGATCGCGCGCAAGGTGATCGACGCGATGGTGAACACCGCGCGACCGGGTGTGCCGGACGCGGTGGTGTACGGCGAGATGATCAAGACCCAGATTGCCAACGGCGGGGACCCCAACATCTTCAACCTGTTCGCCGCAGGCCCGGTCGAGCATCCCTCGAACGAACTCTGGCACCTTCTGCACGGCTGCGAGCAGCCGCTCACCCCGAGCATGCGGCCGTTGAAAGAGGGCGACATCATCGTCGCCGAGTGGCACACCAAGTACGGCGGCTATCGCTGCCACACCGAGTACACGGTGTACCTGGGCAAGAAGGCGCCCAGGGAACTGCTCAACATCTGGTCGGTGTCGGTGGAGTGCCTGCAGGCGAGCAAGGAGGCGCTCACAGCGGGGCGCACCATCCGCGAGGCGCTGGAGATCATCAGGAAGCCGGCGGACAAGGCGGGTCTGGACTGGGTGGAACTGGGATTCCATGCGATGGGCACCGCGTCGCCGGAATTCCCGACCTGCGTGTACAAGGAGTGCTTCGGCAGCAATTCGCTGAATGCGCACCGGATCGGGGACATGGTGCTGGAGGAAGGCATGACCTTCGGCAACAACGTGGACCTGCACGATTCGAAGTGGAAGCCCGATGTCGGCTGCATGCTGTCGGACTTCATGGTGGTGCGCCCGAAGCAGGCCGAGTGCCTGATCGGCACCCCGCTCGAACTCGCACAGGTCGGCTGACGCCATCCCGCGTGAAACAGGACGCGTGACGCAGGAAACGGGGCCCCGAACGAGCCCCGAATACCGGAGAAAATAACATGCTGATTCGAAAACTGGCTGCAGCGCTCGCGCTCTCCGTGCTCGTGTTTGGATCGTCTGCTGCTGCCGCACAGTCATGGCCCGCCAAGCCGGTGAAGGTGGTCTCGCCGTATTCCAGCGGCAGCGGTCCCGACGTGTTCCTTCGCGTGGTGGGCGACAAGCTCTCGAGGCAATGGGGGCAGCAGGTGCTGGTCGATGCACGCGCCGGCGCCAACGGATTCATCGCGATCGAGACGGTGAAGAAGGCGGCGCCCGACGGCTACGAAATGCTTCTCGTCGGCAATGCGCATGCAACCATCAACCCGAACTTGTTCGCGAAAGTTCCCTACGACATCGAGGCGGATTTCACGCCGGTGGCGATGCTCTATCGCACGCCGTTCTACGTCACGGTGGCGGCGAACGGCCCGTATCGCACGGTTGCCGACATCATCGCGGCGGCGAAGGCGGAGCCCGGCAAACTCACCTACGGCACGCCTTATGTGGGCAGTCCCGCGCATCTGGGCAGCGTGAACCTGGAACTGCTCACCGGCACGCGCATGATCCATGTCCCGTTCAAGGACACGGTGCAGATCTACGCATCGGTCGGCAACGGAGACGTGAACTGGGCTTTCGGCACGATCGGGTCGACCCTGCCGATCGTAAAGACCGGCAAGGCGCGACTGATCGCGGTGGCCGCTAAGACGCGTTCGCCCGGCATGCCTGATGTACCGACGATCGGCGAAGCCGGCGGACCCGCAGGATTGGAAGTCGATGCCTGGGTCGCGATCCTCGCGCCGAAACGCACGCCTGCGGATATTGTGAGACGCGTCAACGCGGACGTGCTGAAACTTCTAGTCGATGCGGACGTTCGTGATCGGCTGAACGTGCTCGGTTTCGAGGCTTATCCGGCCACGCCCGAGCAGGTATCCGAGATCATCCGAACGGATCTGCGCAAGAATGCGGATCTGGTGAAGCGCACCGGCGCGAAAGCGGACTAGATACGCGTCGCTGGTTTGTTAATCGAACGGTTCTCCGGTTCGTTCGGAGACATCACAGGGGGAAAAATGAAAGCGAACTTCTTCAGGATCGCGATGGCGGCAATCACGCTGGCGATTGCACCCGCCGTTCTGGCACAGGGCGCGTTTCCGACCAAACCGGTGAAGTTCACATCGCCCTACCCGAGCGGCAGCGGCCCCGATGTGGTGACTCGCCTGATCGCGGACAAGCTCGCGCGCTACTGGAACCAGACCGTCACGGTGGAAGCCCGTCCGGGTGCAAACGGATTCATTGCGATAGAGGCGGTGAAGCGCGCCACTCCCGATGCACACGAGCTTACGGTGGTGGACAACGGGCACGTCGCGATTTTTCCGCATCTCTTCAAAAAAATACCTTACGACGTCGAAAAGGATCTCGCACCTGTGGCGCTGGTCTACCGGACGGATTTTCTTGTGGCGGTCGCAGCGGGCGGGACGATAAAAACGGTGGGGGAGCTTATTGCGGCGGCGAAGGCGAATCCGGGCAAGGTGTCCTACGGCACGCCGTTTGTCGGCAGCCCTTCGCATCTCGGGAGCGCCCTGCTCGAACTGATGACCGGCACGCAGATGTTGCATGTGCCGTTCAAGGAGACGTCACAGATGGTGGCGTCGGTGGCAAGCGGTGATGTCACCTGGACGCTGAGCACCATCGCCACCACCGGGCCGATGGTAAGGGCTGGCAAGGTCAAGCTGATCGGTCTTGCGGCGAAGAACCGCCTCGCTTCGCATCCCGACATTCCGACAGTTCTGGAATCGGGCGGGCCGGCAGATTACGAGGTCAACGGCTGGGTGGCTTTCCTCACGGCGCGTGGCGCACCGGCCGAGTCGATAAACGCCATCAATCGGGACGTTGGCCGGGCCCTGGGCGAACCCGACGTGCGCGAGCGGTTCGCGGCGTTCGGCTTCCTGCCGATTCCGACGTCGCCACAGGCCTTGACCGAGCTGATTCGCAGCGACTCGAAGAAGTTCGGTGATCTCGTTCGCCGCACCGGTGCAAGCTCGGACTGAAATGAAGTTCACCCAGGTTCTGGTCGTCGGAGGTGGCCCCATCGGGCTCGAACGGTCAACGAGCTCGGCCGATGAAATTGGGAGCGTGAATTGAAATCCACCCAGGTTCTCATCGTCGGAGGCGGACCTATCGGCCTCGCATTGGCCTGTGACCTGGGCCGTCGCGGCATTCGCGCGCTGCTGGTGGAGCAGAACGCCGATGAGATGGCCTCGGCGAAGATGATCGTGGTGAGCGTGCGCACGATGGAGTTCTGCCGCCAGCTCGGGATCGCGCCGCAGGTGCGCGACTGGGGGTTTCCGCTCGACTACTGCCTCGACAGCGTGTTCGTGACCGACATGCAGGGCTGGGAGCTTGGACGGATCAGGACGCCGTCGCTGCGCACCGACGCGGACACGCCCTTCAGCCCGGAGCGCGAACGCCCCTGCCCGCAGACCTGGTTCGATCCGATCCTCAAGCGTCATGCGCGGACCTTTTCCTCGGTCGAGCTCCGCTACAAGACGCGGCTCGAGTCCTTCGTGCAGGATGCGAACGGCGTGACCGCGGAGGTGGCGGACAGCGAGAGCGGCGCGCGCGAGTCGATCCGCGCCGATTACATGGTCGGCTGCGACGGTTACTCGAGTTCGGTGCGCGAGATGCTTGGTATCCAGTTGCGCGGCGAGAAGCATCTCGACCTCTCGATGAGCGTGTATGTGCGCATCCCCGAACTGCGCCGCTTTCACGACAAGGGCGATGCGTACCGCTATGTGTTCGTCGGTCCCGAGGGTGTCTGGTCGGTGCTCACCACCATGGACGGTGGCGATCTCTGGCGGGTGCAGCTGGTCGGCGCGAACGACATCGATGTGCGCAAGCACGATCTTGACGCCGTGATGCGACGCAGTTTTGGCTCCGGCGTGCCCTACACGATCGAGGACGTGAGCCACTGGGTGCGCAAGATGACGGTGGCGGACCGATTCTCCGACGGCCGCGTGTTCATCGCGGGGGATTCCGCGCATGCGCATCCGCCCAACGGCGGCCTCGGCATGAACACCGGCATTCAGGATGCGTGGGATCTCGGCTGGAAGTTCGAGGCGGCGCTCAAGGGCTGGGGAGGCCCGATGCTGCTGGAGAGCTACGACTACGAACGTCGCCCGGCCTGTCATCGGGCCGCAGGCGAATCGCTCAAGAACTACCACCGCCTGGTGGACAAGACGAGCTACCCGTTGATCGGCGAGCGCTCGCCCGAAGGCGATGCGGTGCGCGCGGTGCTCGGCAAGCGGCTGGTGGAAGCCAACGAAAAGGCCTGGCACCCGATCGGCGTGCATCTGGGCTACATCTATCATCCCTCGCCGGTGGTGGTGGACGACGGTTCCCCGGTGCCACCGGACGACACGGTGGGCTTCGTCCCCTGCGCTCGGCCTGGCGTGCGCGCACCGCATGTCTGGCTGGGTGACGGACGCAGCATCCTTGATCTGTTCGGCGAAGGCTTCGTCCTGCTGCGCTTTGGCAAGGCGGAAACCGCTGTGCTCGAAGATGCAGCGCGCAGTCGCGGCGTCCCCTTGCGCGTGGAAGCGGTGAACTCCGTCGAAGCAAGCGCCTTGTACGAGCGCACGCTGGTTCTGGTGCGCCCCGACGGGCATATCGCGTGGCGGGGCAATGCGGTTCCGGCGGATGCGTTCGCGCTCATCGATGCGATCCGTGGCGCCGGAATTCGCGCCGCGGCGCGGCGGGCCTGAAACGAAACGGGGAGGGTCGAAGCCCTCCCCGCCCGATGATACTTACAGCGTAGTGATCAGGACTTGCCTGCCGCGACGTCCGCCGCGGTCGTGAACGAATCGGCGTAGAACTCCTCGTCCGGCAGCTTGCACTTGCCGGTGAAGTCGGCGCGCGCCGAATCCACCATGATCGGTACGCCGCAGGCGTAGACCTGCGCGCCCGACATGTCGGGGTGATCGGCCATCGCCGCGCGGTGGACGAAGCCGGTGCGGCCGGTCCATGCGTCCTCAGGCAACGCATCGGAGATCACCGGCACATAGATGAAGCCGGGATGCTCGGATGCCCACTTCTTTGCCAGATCGTCCATGTACAGGTCCTTCGGACGGCGGCCGCCCCAGTAGAGTGTCATCGGGCGGTTGATGCCTTTGCGGAATGCCGCCTCGATGATCGAGCGGATCGGTGCAAAGCCGGTGCCGCTGGCGACGAAGATGATCGGCTTTTCGCTTTCCTCGCGCAGGTAGAAGGAGCCGAGCGGGCCCTCCATGCGCAGGATCTCGCGTTCCTTCATCTTCTCGAACACATAGCCGGTGAAGCTGCCACCGGGCACCTGGCGGATGTGCAGCTGGACGAATTCGTCTTCGTGCGGTGCGTTGCCCATGGAGAAGCTGCGGCGCGTGCCGTCCTTGAGCAGGATGTCCACGTACTGGCCGGCGAAAAACTGGAAGCGCTCGGAGGCGGGCAGCTTGAGATTCAGCACCACGACGTCGTCGCTCACCTTGGCGAGGCTCGCCACACGCGCGGGCAGTTTCTTCACCTGGATGTCGCCTGCGCGGCGGACTTCGCGGACTTCGATGACGATGTCCGACAAAGGCTTCGCCTGGCAGAAGAGCGCGAAGCCCGAGGCTTTCTCCTCGTCGGTGAGCACCTTCGCCGCGTACTGGCCGTAGTCGACCGTGCCTTCGACGAGCTTGCCCTTGCAGCTGCCGCAGGCGCCGTCGCGGCAGCTGTACGGAAGAATCAGCCCGGCGGCGGAGGCGCCTTGCAGGACGGTCTCGCCGTCGGGGACGTCGAATTGGTGTTCGGTGTTCTTGATCGTTACGTGGTGGCTCATGGTCGGCGTGGGCTTGTTCTGTAGGAGGTCTGTGGGCGGATCGATGCGTCGGACGGGGTAAGATTCACCCAATGAAAACATTGTTGATCGCAGGCTTTGGCGATGTTGCGCACCGCGTGCTGCCTGCGCTCCTCGGGCGGTACAGGGTCTGCGCCCTTGTTCGCTCGCCGGATCGTGCACCCCGTGAGGCGTCGGACATCGACCTGGTTCACGGGGACCTGGATCTGCCGGAGTCGCTCGGCCGCTTGGCCGGTTCGGCGGACCTCGTTCTTCACTGCGCGCCGCCGCCCAACGAGGGCCGCGTCGACTCCCGCACGCAACACCTGCTCGATGCGCTTGGAAGCGGCGAAATCCTACCACAGCGGGTGGTGTACCTCAGCACCAGCGGCGTGTACGGCGACTGCGCCGGCGCTTACGTTGACGAGAGTCGACCGCTCAATGCGCAGAGTGACAGGGCACGGCGACGGGTCGACGCCGAGCGTCGACTTCGGGAATGGGCGGGTGCCCGCGGCGTGCGGTTGGTCGTGCTTCGCGTGCCGGGCATCTACGCCGCGGACCGCCTGCCGACTGAGCGGCTGCGCGCCGGCACGCCGGCGCTCAGGACCGAGGACGACGGCTACACCAACCACATCCACGCGGACGATCTCGCCGCGATCGCGGTGCTCGCACTCGAGCATCCGCAGGCGGAGGGCGTTTTCAACGCCTCGGACGACAGCGAGATGAAAATGGGCGACTGGTTCGATCTCGTTGCCGACCGCCACGGACTGCCGCGCCCGCCACGCATCCCGCGCACCGATGCGGCGGCACGGATATCTCCCGCGCTACTTTCCTTCATGGCGGAATCCCGACGGCTGGTGAACCGGAGGATGAAGGAGGTGCTTGGCGTGCGTCTTCGGTATCCCACGGTGCATCAGGGCGTGCCGGTGGTGGCGACCGCCGGCTGATACCATGTCCCAGCCCGAAGACTTCCTGCTGGTGCTGACAAACATGCCCGACCGCGACAGCGCGGAGTCGCTCGCCCGCACGCTCGTCGAGATAAAGCTTGCCGCCTGCGTGAACCTGCTCGCGCCCTGCCGCTCGGTGTATCGCTGGAAGGACGAGGTTCAGAACGACGAGGAACATCCGATGCTGATCAAGACCACGCACGAACGTTATACCGCGCTCGAGGCGGCAATTCGCGCAGGGCATCCCTACGAACTTCCCGAGATCATCGCGGTCCAACTCGCAGCCGGACTGCCCGCGTACCTCGACTGGGTGGCGGCGGAAACGCTGCCCTGACGGCCCTTCCCTGACAGTCCCTTCCTGACGGTTCTTCACCGATACTTCCGATGCGAACGTTATTCCGACTGATTCTCTGCCTGCTGTTGTTCGGCGCGGTCACGCACGCGCGCGGCGCGGCGAGCGCGGACGATCTGCTCGAACCGGAGAAGGCGTTCCGCTTTTCCGCGCGCGCCCTCGATGCGCGCACGCTCGAGGTCACCTACCGGATCGAGCCGGGCTACTACCTCTATCGCGAGAAGTTCAAGTTCACGATCGAACCCGCGACCGCGGGCACGCTCGCCGCACCGCGCTTTCCCGCGGGCGAAATTCATCAGGACGCGTTCTTCGGCAAGACCGAAACCTATCGCAAGGAAGTTCGGATCGAGCTTTCGCTCTCGGGCGAGGCGGCGTCCGGGCGCTTCACGCTCAAGGCGGTGTCGCAGGGGTGCGCCGATGTGGGCGTGTGCTATGTGCCGAACGAGCAGCGCGCGGAGATACGGCTGGCATCGGCCGCCGGTGGCAGCAGTCTGATTGACCGCCTGACCGGACCCTCGCCGGTGGACAAGCCGGTCGCAACGGCAGGCGCCTTGTCCGCGAACTTCGACGATGAAAGCCGCTTCGTCGCCGCGCTTGAGTCGGGCGGCCTGCTGCTCGCGCTTGGCCTGTTCTTTGTGGCGGGACTCGCGCTCACCTTCACGCCCTGCGTGTTGCCGATGATCCCGATTCTTTCGGGCATCATCGTCGGCGAAGGCCGCAAGGCCACGCGGCGCGAAGCCTTGCTGCTGTCGCTCGCCTACGTCGCTGGCATGTCGGTGACCTACACCGCAATAGGCGTCGCGGCCGCGATGTCGGGGCAGTTGCTGTCGGCGGCGCTGCAGAACGCCTGGGTGTTGTCGGCATTCGCGATCGTGTTCGTGCTGCTTGCGCTGTCGATGTTCGGCTTCTACGACCTGCGCCTGCCCTCGGGTCTTCACGCACACCTGACCACTGCCTCGCATCGCCTGCCCGGCGGGCATTTCGGCGGCGTGGCGATCATGGGCGCGCTGTCGGCGGCGATCGTCAGCCCCTGCGTTGCAGCACCGCTCGCCGGCGCCCTGCTCTACATAAGCCAGACCCGCGACGCGGTGCTCGGCGGTGGCGCGCTGTTCGCGATGGCGCTCGGCATGGGCGTGCCCCTGATCGCAGTCGGCGTGACCGAAGGCGCCTTCCTTCCCAAGTCCGGTCCGTGGATGAAGTCGGTGCAGCGATTCTTCGGGGCCATGCTCCTCGGTGTCGCGATCTGGATCATCTCGCCCGTGATCCCGGTGGCGGTGCAGATGTTCGCCTGGGCGGCGCTCGCGGTGGTGTCGGCGATGTACCTTCGCGCCTTCGACTCGCTGCCGCAGAGCGCGGCGGGTTCCGCGCGCTTCTGGAAAGGCGTGGGCTGGCTGCTCGTGTTCATCGGCGCATCGCTTGTGGTCGGCGCGCTTTCGGGTTCGCGCGACGTGCTGCAGCCGCTCGCCGGCCTGCGCGCCTCGGCGGAACATTCAAACGACGCACCGCACTTCGAGCGCGTGCGCAGTGTCGAGGAACTCGATGCGCGTCTGAAACTCGCCGGGCGGCCGGTGATGCTCGACTTCTATGCCGACTGGTGCGTCTCCTGCAAGGAGATGGAGCGCTTCACCTTCAGCGATCCGCAGGTGCGCACGAAGATGGACGGCATGCTCATTCTGCAGGCCGATGTCACCGCGAACACCGAGGCGGACCGCGCGCTGCTTCGCCGCTTTCGCCTCTTCGGCCCGCCGGGGATCATCTTCTTCGATGCGCGGGGCAGGGAAATTCCCGGCGTGCGCGTGATCGGCTACCAGCCCGCCGCGCGATTTGCAGCCACCCTCGATCGGGTGACCGGAATCTAGACGAACGGCCTCGCTCTCGGACAATTGCTAGAATTAGCAATCAGATTTTCCACTTCGAAGCGCCGATACTTGGCCTGAGAATATAAAAGTGGAACTTTGTATTACAGGCGTCAGGCGGCGGGCAGCGCCTTTTCCACCAGGCTCACCCAGTACGCCGCGCCCACTGGCAGCGCCTCGTCATTGAAGTCGTAGCCCGGGTTGTGCAGCATGCAGCCACCCGCATGCTGGTCCGCAGTCCCGTTGCCCGTGAACACGTAACAGCCGGGCTTGGCAAGCAGCATGAAGGCGAAGTCTTCCGATGCCATGATCGGCGGGAAGTTCGCATTCACGCGATCGGCGCCTGAAAGCTCGCGCGCCACGTCTGCGCAAAAACGGGTTTCGGCTGCGGAATTCTCGAGCGCCGGGTACTGCCGCTTGTAGTGCACCTCGGCGCGCGCGCCGTGCGCGATCGCGATGTTCTCCGCAATCTCGCGGATGCGCTTCTCGATCATCGTCTGGGTCTGCTCGCGAAAGGCGCGCACCGTGCCGCGAAGCACGACTTCCGCGGGGATCACGTTCCAGGCATCGCCGCCGTGGAACTGGGTGATGCTGATCACCGCGGTGTCGATCGGGTCGAGGTTGCGGCTGACGATCGTCTGCAGCGACTGCACGATCGCAGCGCCGGCGGTGATCGGGTCGGCGCCGTGGTGCGGCAAGGCGCCGTGCGCACCGCGCCCGCGCACGATTATTTCGACCGTGTCGGAGGAGGCCATCATCGGCCCGGGCCGCATCGCGAATTCGCCCACCGCCATGCCCGGCCAGTTGTGCATGCCGTACACCGCCTCAACCGGGAAGCGATCGAACAGGCCCTGTTCCACCATCTCGCGTCCGCCGCCGCCGCCTTCCTCCGCCGGCTGGAAGATGAAATGCACCACGCCGTCGAATCGCTTCGTCGCCGCGAGATGCTTCGCCGCGCCGAGCAGCATCGCGGTGTGGCCGTCGTGGCCGCAGGCGTGCATCTTGCCGTCGTTGCGCGAGCGGTGTTCGAAGTGGTTGTGCTCCTGCATCGGCAGCGCGTCCATGTCGGCGCGAAGCCCGATCGACCGCATTCCCTTGCCCGCGCGGAGCGTGCCCACCACCCCGGTCTTTGCCAGCCCGGTATGCACATCGATGCCGTAGCCCGCGAGCTCCTTCGCGACGATCGCCGCGGTGCGGTTCTCTTCGAAGGCGAGTTCGGGATGTGCATGGATGTCGCGGCGCAGTGCGCGCATCGCCTGTGACAGCGGGCGCAGTTCTTCGACTTTGGTCACCGCCTTGGTCATCGCACGTTCCCCTTGCTTTCGAATTGCTGTAACGAATGAAAATTATACTGTCTGCGCAGGAGGCATCCCGCGCAGGGCAACCGCGCCTTGTCGCACGACTCATCCAGGACGGGAACAACCATGTCATCACATATCCGCGGAATCGACCACGCGATCGTCTGCGTCAACGACCTTGACCAGGCCAAAGACACGTTCGAGCGCATGGGCTTCATGCTCACGCCGCGCGGTTATCACTCGCTCGGATCCGAGAATCATCTTGCGATGTTCGGCAGCGACTATCTCGAATTGTTCGCGCTGCCGAATCCGCATCCCGCGTTCGCGTACTTCAGCGAGTTTCTCGCCTCGGGCGACGGGCTGGCGGCGGTCGCGCTGAAGACCGCGGATGCCGACGCGGCGCATCGCGCACTGCAGGCTGCGGGCATCGCCGCCGAGCCGCCGCTGGATCTCGCGCGTCCGGTGCAGGTTGGGGGTGGTGAACGCGAGGCGCGATTCCGTCTTGTGCGTCTGCCGCTGTCGGCGTCACCCGGAGGATGGATGTTCCTCTGCCAGCACGACACGCCCGAACTCGTCTGGCTGCCGGAGTTCCAGTCGCATGCCAACGGAGCCGCCGGGCTTGCCGCGGTGACGGTTCTCTGCGGTGATGTCGATGAAACCGCGGGCGTGCACGCGCGCCTGTTCGGTCGCAAGCCGACGGAGATTGCCGAAGGCCTGCGGGTGGATACCGGCGGTCCGGCATCGCTTGCCTTCGTCACCGAACGCAGTCTCGCGAAACGACTGCCCGGGGTGTGGATCACCGCCAAGCCCGACCCGGTAATGGCGGTGCTGTTCATCCATGTGACCAGCCGCGACGAGGTGGAAGCGACTCTGCGTCACGGGGGCTTTCACCCGACGCGCATGCCCGACGGTTCGGTCGCGGTCGGCGCGGCGGAGGCGCACGGCGTTGCGATAGTGTTTGGCTGATCGGCAGTGTCGCGAGAACTTTCTTAACCGCCAAGGCGCCAAGAGCGCCAAGAAATCAAAACCAACACCGGAAGGCTTCGGAACAGGGAGGGCGGGAGAGCCCGCCCTCCCCGTTACCCCTCCCACCCCGGCAACGCCCGCATCGAGCGGGCGTTGGTTCGCCAACTGTCGATTCCGCTTTTCTTGGCGTCCTTGGCGCTCTTGGCGCCTTGGCGGTTAAAGAGACAACCGGCACAGTAGCTGCGCTACCCCTGCTTCAGCTTCTTCGCCGCCTCGATCGCGAAGTACGTCAGCACGCCGTCGGCGCCTGCGCGCTTGAATCCGAGCAGCGATTCCATGATGCAGGACTCGGGCAGCCAGCCTTGCGTAATCGCGCCGCGCAGCATCGAGTATTCGCCCGACACCTGATAGACGAAGGTCGGCGCCTTGTACTCGTCTTTCACGCGGCGGACGATGTCGAGGTAGGGCATGCCGGGTTTCACCATCACCATGTCCGCGCCTTCCTCGAGGTCGAGGCCGACTTCCCACAGGGCCTCGTTCGAATTCGCGGGATCCATCTGGTAGGTGGCCTTGTTGCTTTTGCCCAGCGCCGAGGCCGAACCCACTGCATCGCGGAAGGGACCGTAGAATCCGGAGGCGTACTTGGCCGAGTACGCCATGATCCGGGTGTGTATAAGTTTCTTTGCATCCAGCGCGGCGCGGATGCGGCCGATGCGACCGTCCATCATGTCCGACGGGGCGACGATATCCACGCCGGCGCCGGCTTGGGTGAGTGCCTGCTTCTCCAGCACGCCAAGGGTGACGTCGTTGATGATGTAGCCGGTCTTGTCGATCACGCCGTCCTGGCCGTGCGAGGTGTAGGGGTCAAGCGCGACGTCGGTCATCACGCCGAGTTCCGGGAAGCGTTTTTTCAGTCCCGCGACCACCGTCGGAATGAGGCCTTTCGGATTGCGGGCTTCGCGGCCGTCGGCGGTCTTTTTCGACGGCTCGATCAACGGAAACAGCGCCATCACCGGGATGCCGAGTTCAAGGCATTGCTCGGCGACCGGCAGCAGCCGGTCCAGGGTGTAGCGCGAGATGCCGGGCATCGAGGCGACGGCCTGGGTTTTGTTGCGACCTGCGATCACGAACACCGGGTAGATCAGGTCGTTTGTAGTGAGCACATGCTCGCGCATCAGGCGGCGGGTGAAATCGTCGCGGCGCATGCGGCGCATGCGCACTTGGGGAAATCGGCCGTGAATCTGCATCTGCTAAATCCTTGTCAATTCAAGTACTTCTACGTCGCTCCGATTTTCTGTGCGCAATCGGGAACCTTTCCCATTACCGCCTGTCAGAATCTGCAGACGATTGCGAGATCGTCTCCCGCTTCTCCTCCCTGAGCGGGCTGCCTTAATTGCTTAAGGCATTCGCCCCGGGCGCATAGTCTGTCCCCGGGGTTTTTTATTTTTCGTCCGTGGGCTTTTCCGCGAACGGAGAGGCGAGCCATCCCGCGAGGACCGCTTCGGCTTCTTCGACGCCCTGTTTTTTCAGGCTCGAGAAAAGTTGCGCGGAAAACAGGGGCGACAGGCGCTTGAGCTCGGTCGAAACCTCCTTGAGCGTGCGCCGGCCTTCCGCCGGGGTGAGTTTGTCCGACTTGGTGAGCAGCACATGGATCGGCCGCAGGGTCGGTGAAAACCATTCGATCAGGTACAGGTCGAGCGGCGTCATCGGACGCCGGATATCCATGACCACGACCAGTCCGACGAGCGGGTTGCGTCCGCGAAGATAATCGCCGATGAGCTTTTCCCACGGCGCGCGCACCTTGCCCGGAACCTTCGCATAGCCGTAGCCGGGAAGATCGACGAGGTAGCGGAAACCGCCGAGCGAGAAAAAATTCAGCAGTTGCGTGCGGCCGGGCGTCTTGCTGACGAAAGCGAGGCGCTTTCTGCGCACCAGCGTGTTCAGCGCGCTCGATTTGCCTGCATTCGATCGACCCGAGAAGGCGATTTCGCCGATGCTGTCCTCGGGCAGGTTTTCAAGCTTGGCGGCGCTGGTGAAGAATTCGGTGCGTTGAAACAGGGACATGGGGATTCACTACAAAGCGAAGCATTCGGAGCGCTCGCGCGACTCTCATTAGGGCGGTTGCGCGACTCGCGGTTGACCGCGCCGTGGACCTGTCGACGGGTTTGGACCGCGACCGGAAGCAGGGCGCGGCCATGCTCTCGGACAGCGCAATTGCGGTAGAATACCAGCTTCGCCAACCCCCTGATTTTCTAGGAGAACGCATGAAACGGGCAGTCGCGTTCGCCATCCTTGCCGCGTCGTCGGCGGTGGTGTGTGCTCAAGAAGCGGGTTCCAAGGGACCCGCGAAGGCGGATACCGCCAAAGGTCAGAAGATCGCGCAACAGGTTTGCGCGGCCTGTCATGCCGCGGACGGCAACAGCCCGACGGCCGCCAACCCCAAGCTTGCGGGGCAAATGCCCGAGTATCTTGCCAAGCAGCTGGTGAATTTCAAGGCCAACACCGATCGCAAGAACCCGGTGATGCTCGGCATGGCAAGCACGCTATCGCCCGACGACATGCGCGACGTGGCGGCGTACTACGGTTCGCAGAAGCCCGCGGCCGGTTCGGCGAAAAACAAGGACACCGTGGCGCTCGGCCAGAAGCTTTGGCGCGGCGGTGACGTCGCGCGCGGTCTGCCGGCGTGCGCGAGCTGCCACGGCGCGGTGGGTGCGGGCGTTCCCACGCAGTACCCGCGTCTGGCGGGTCAGTACGCCGAGTACACCGAAGCGCAGCTCCGGGCTTTCCGCGCCGGTGAGCGTGCCAACGATCCGGCCAAGATGATGCGCTCGGTCGCGGCCAAGATGAGCGATGCCGATATCAAGGCGGTTGCCGATTACGTCGCCGGCCTGAAATAGCGCCTCGCTTTGCACTACTGCAGTCAGGGGAGGGGGCCGAGCGGCCCCTTTTCTGTTTTCTGAACCCGAACTTCTTCCACCACTACGACACCGGACCATGAACGCATCGCCGCTTCGTAACGGCATGGAACTTCTGTCATCGATGCGCTTCGCGGTGAGCCTGCTCACTGTGATCGGCGTTGCCTCGATCATCGGAACCGTGGTGCGCCAGGGCGAGCCTTACAGCAATTATCTCAACCAGTTCGGCCCGTTCTGGTTTTCGCTGTTCGAGCGTCTGGGCATGTTCGCGGTCTACAACGCGTGGTGGTTCCTCGCGATCCTCGCCTTTCTGGTGGCGTCGACCTCGCTTTGTGTCTCCCGCAACGCGCCGCAGATGTTGCGCGAGATCGGACGCTGGCGCGACGACCTGCGCGAGCAGGCCTTCGACAATTTCGCGTTCCGCGCGCGCTTTCAGGTTGCGTCGCCCGATGCGGTCGCGAATGCAAGCGCCTATCTGCGCACGCAGGGCTTCGATGTACGAACGAAGGACGTGGAAACAAAAGACGGCGCCTCCGGCACCCTGATCGCGGCCAAGGCCGGCATGTACCGGCGCGCCGGTTATGTGCTCGCGCATACCGCGATCGTGCTGATCTGTGTCGGGGGACTTGCCGACAGCGAGGTCGCGCTCAAGCTGCAGCTGCTCGCCGGCTCGAAAAAGCCGATCGGCGGAAACATGCTGATCGCGGATGTGCCCGCATCGAGCCGCCTGTCCGAGTCGAACTGGAGTTTCCGCGGCAACACCCTGATCCCGGAGGGCAAGTCGAGCGATGTGACGGTGCTCAACTCCGAGGACGGAATCCTGGTGCAGGAACTGCCGTTTTCGATCTCGCTCAAGCGCTTCGTGGTGGAGCACTACACGACCGGACAGCCGAAGCTGTTTGCAAGCGACGTCGTGGTGACCGACAAGGACACCGGGCAATCGTTCGAGTCGCGCATCGAGGTCAACAAGCCGCTGATCCACAAGGGTGTCGCGGTGTACCAGGCGAGCTTCGAGGACGGAGGCACTCTGCTGAAGATAGTTCCACGCAATCTCGCCGGCGGCACGCTCGCGTTGCGCGAACTCGAGGGCCGCATCGGCGAATCAGTGAAGCTGACGCTGGGCGAATCGCCCTACACCCTCGAATTTTCCGGTTTCCGGCCGTTGAATGTGGAGAACGTATCGTCGGCCGAACCGGTGCAGTTGCCGCTGATGGAGCGGATGAAGCAGGGCCTGGGTTCCGCTGCGCCCGCCCCGGGCAAGAAGGACATGCGCAACGTCGGCCCGAGCTACAGCTACAAGCTGCGCGATGCCGCAGGGCAGGCGCGTGAATACAACAACTACATGCTGCCGGTGCAGTTCGAGGGACGCTGGATGCTGCTCTCGGGCATGCGCGAGACGCCGGGCGAACCGTTCCGCTTCCTGCGCCTGCCGATGGACGAGACGGGAGGTCTGGACGATTACATGCGAATGAGCGCGGTGCTGTTCGATCGCAAGCTCTATCCGGAAGTCGGCCGCCGCTTTTCACGCAATGCCGGCGCGGGTAATGCGGGCGGCGCGATGTCGGAGACGATGCGCACCCGGCTGGAAGAAACGGCCGAGCGGGTGCTCGACACGTTTTCCGAGCGCGGCTTTGCCTCGGTGGCGGATTTTCTCGAGAAGAACGTGCCCGAGGCGGAACGCGAAAAGGCGGGCGAGATCTACATCCGGATATTGCAGGGCGTGGCGTGGGAGGCGTGGATGCTCGCCCGCGAGCGCGCGCGTCTGCCGCGGCTTGACGCCACGCCCGAGCGAGCGCGCTTCGTGCAGGACGGGCTGAACGCGATGAGCGACACCTTCTTCTACGGCGTGCCGGTGTATCTGCAACTTTCGGGCTTCGACGAGGTGAAGGCGAGCGTGTTTCAATTGACCCGCTCTCCGGGCAAGCCTATCGTCTACTGGGGTTGCGCCCTGCTCGTGGTGGGGATATTCGCGATGCTGTACCTGCGTGAACGCAGGCTGTGGTTGCTGGTCAAACACGGGGGCGAGGCGAAACTCGCGTTTTCCTCGACCCGCCGCGGCTTCGATGTCGATGAAGAATTTGCGCGCCATCGGGCCGCACTCGAAAAGATGTTTGCCACGAAGTGATGTTCACCGAATATTGAGCTGACATGACTGCCGACGTTTCCACGAACTACGGCGGCCGCGCCTACCTGCGGCCGTCCTTCCTTCGCAGCCTCACCTGGCTCGACTGGGTGTATGCACTCGCACTCGGTGCCGGTGCGTTGTTCGCGCTCTCGCGTTTCGGCGAGTACATGGATATCTACGAGAAGGTGATCCTCCTCGCCACTGCCGGGGTGTTCGCATGGATGGGCTGGGCCTGGAAGCCGATGCGTCCGCTGCTGGCAGGAGTGACCCTGCTCGCACTGGCCGCGATCGGCGCGTACGGCGGCGATCTGGCGCGCGCCGATCAGGCTTTCTTCCTCAAGTACATGCTCTCCAGCCAGTCGGCCATCGCCTGGATGAGCGTGCTGTTCTTCATGGCTACCGCGGTGTACTGGGTGGGCCTGCTGCGCGGCTCAGCCTTTGCATCGGCCACCGGAAGCGGGTTGACCTGGGCGGCGGTGGTGCTCGGTGCCACCGGCCTGCTCGTGCGCTGGTATGAGTCGTATCTCATCGGCGCGGACGTCGGGCACATCCCGGTCTCCAATCTGTACGAAGTGTTCGTGCTGTTCTGCCTGATCACCGCGCTGTTTTACCTGTACTTCGAGCAGCACTACGCAACGCGTTCGATGGGCGCGTTCGTGCTGCTGGTGATCAGCGCGGCGGTGGGCTTTCTGCTCTGGTACACCTTCGAGCGCGAGGCGCAGGAGATACAGCCGCTGGTGCCGGCGCTGCAGTCGTGGTGGATGAAGATCCACGTGCCCGCCAACTTTGTCGGTTACGGAACGTTCTCGCTCGCCTCGATGGTGGGCTTCGCCTACCTTGTGCGTGTTCACGGCACATCCGACTCGCGCCGCTCGGCGCTTGCGCTCTGGGCCGCCGCGTTCTTTCTCGCGCTGCTGCTCGCGCTGGAATCGGTGGCGTTTCGCAAGACCACCGGCTCACCTTACTGGATGGGCTTCTTTGCGATCCTGCTTGTGATCTTCGGTGCGATCGTGCTGGCGCGAAAGCGCATCGCGGCACGGCTGCCCGCGCCGGAGATACTTGATGACGTGATGTACAAGTCGATCGCGATCGGCTTCGGATTCTTTACCGTCGCGACCATTCTCGGTGCGCTCTGGGCGGCGGAGGCCTGGGGTTCCTACTGGCAGTGGGACCCGAAGGAGACCTGGGCGCTGATCGTCTGGCTGAATTACGCCGCCTGGCTGCATATCCGCCAGATCAAAGGCCTGCGCGGCCCGGTGCTCGCCTGGTGGGCGCTTGTCGGCCTCGCGGTGACGACGTTTGCCTTCCTCGGGGTGAACATCTTCCTCTCCGGCCTGCACTCCTACGGCCAGCTTTAATCGTTCCTCGAATTAACCTGCGGGAATATCCGGCCTTCCACCGCTGTTAGCGTGGAAAGCGCGGCGCAAGGTGCGCGGTGCAGGGTGCCGGGTGAACAGTCGCGATGTGGAATGTTCGAAGATTCGCTAACATCTGGCGCATGGAAGAACATCCGATAGTCCAGCACATCCCGCGACTTCGTCGCTATGCGCGTGCGCTGGCAATCGATCGCTACGCCGCCGATGATCTGGTGCAGGACACGCTCGAGAGGGCATGGAACAAGTTCCATCTCTGGCGTCCCGGCAGCGATCTGCGCGCCTGGCTGTTTTCCATCATGCACAACCTGTTCGTCAACCAGATCCGCAGCCGGCGCCACCAACTGGAGCAGGCGACCGACGATCCGCCGGCGGTGCCGGTGCGTGGGACCCAGAGCGACGCGATCGAGATCGCCGACCTGGACCGCGCGCTCGGGCGCCTGACGGTGGAGCACCGCGAGGTGCTGTTGTTGGTGGCAGTCGAACAGATGAGTTACAGCGAAGTGAGCCTGACGCTTGATATTCCGATGGGTACCGTGATGTCTCGACTTGCGAGGGCGCGCGAACGACTTCGCGCGATGCTCGACGGCAGCGTGGCGGTGGTGCCCTTGAAGGTCGTGAAATGAGCAGCTTCAGCGAAGACCAACTGCACGCCTACGTCGACGATCTGCTTGGCGATGACGAGCGTAATGCGGTCGAGGCCTGGCTTGCGTCAAACGAGGAGGAGGCAGCCCGCGTTCGCGCATGGCGCGCGCAGAACGCCGCGCTCAGGTCATTCTTCAATCCGGTGATGGACGAACCGTATCCGCAGGAGTTCGCGATTCCCCGCAGGCGACGCTGGCCCCAGTACGCGATCGCAGCGAGTGTGTTCGCGGTGGGCGTCGCGATCGGCTGGATTGTCCATGGCGTGGTTCCCACGGGAGCCTCCTCGCCCGGCGCCGCGCTTGCGCGGCAGGCCGCGATCGCGCACGCGGTGTACGCGCCGGAGGTGCGTCATCCGGTGGAGGTGCCGGCGACCGAAGAGCAGCATCTGGTGGCTTGGCTCTCGAAGCGACTGGGAACCGGGCTCAAGGCGCCGAAGCTTGCTCCTCTTGGATATGAACTTGTCGGCGGACGCCTGCTCTCCGGTCCGAACGGGCCGGTGGCGCATTTCATGTACCAGGACACCCGCGGTATTCGGCTCACGCTCTATGTGTCGAGGCAACGCGGCGAGCCGCGCCAGACCGCCTTCCGGTTCAGCCAGGAAGAGAAGGTATCGGTGTTCTACTGGATCGACGGCAGCTACGGCTACGCGCTGTCGGGCGAAATGGGCAAAGAGACCCTGCTCGCTGTCGCCGACGCTGTCTATCGCCAGCTGAATCCCTGATCCTTGTTATTCACGTTGGTCGCCATGCGTGTAAGGAATCCGGTTTCCGCGCGACTCCTGTATGAATTTTTCAATTGAGGTGCAGCCATGCTGATCAAACGCCCGAGCGACATTCTTCCGTCCGAAATCACCCCCGAGGGCATCTATCGGCGGCGGCGCGAATTCATCAAGGCCGCGGGTCTTCTCGGTGCGGGTCTGGCGGCCGGGGTGTCCGGCACCCACGCGCAGGCGCAGGCGGGCGGCGCCAAGATCACCGGGTTCGGCAAGAGCAAGTTCAGCACCGACGAAAAGCAGAACGCCTACAAGGACGTCACCACCTATAACAATTACTACGAATTCGGCACCGACAAGTCCGACCCGGCCGAGAACTCCAAGCGCTTCAAGCCGCGCCCCTGGACGGTGGTGGTCGAGGGCGAGGTGAAGAAGCCGCGCACCTTCGGCATCGATGACCTGATGAAGCTGCCGCAGGAGCAGCGCGTCTATCGCATGCGCTGCGTCGAGGCGTGGTCGATGGTGATTCCCTGGATCGGCTTCGAGTTCAACCAGATCGCAAAGCTGGTCGAGCCGACCTCCAAGGCGAAGTTCGTGGAGTTCGTGACCGCGTTGCAGCCCGAGACCATGCCGGGCGTTCGCCTGCCGGTGCTCGACTGGCCGTATGTGGAAGGTCTTCGCATCGACGAGGCGATGAATCCGCTCACGCTGATGGCGGTGGGGATCTACGACGAGGTGCTGCCCAGCCAGAACGGCGCGCCGATCCGGCTTGTGGTGCCGTGGAAGTACGGCTTCAAGAGCGCGAAATCGATCGTGCGCATCCGCTTCGTGGAAAAGCAACCCAAGGTCGCCTGGGAGAAGGCGGCGTCTCAGGAGTACGGCTTTTATTCCAATGTGAATCCCGACGTGGATCACCCGCGCTGGAGCCAGAAGACCGAGAAGCGCCTGCCCTCGTTCTTCGCCAATCACAAGACGCAGATGTTCAACGGCTACGCCGAACAGGTGGCGAGCCTGTACACCGGCATGGACCTGAAGAAGCTCTACTAGATCGGCGCTCAGGCGTCGGGGTCCGGCATGCGACTGTCCAACCGGATGATCACCGCGATCAAGGTCGCGGTCTTTCTCGCGGCGCTCGTTCCCTTCGGGCGGCTTGTCTGGCTTGCGCTACTCGATCCGGGCGCGCTCGGGCCGAATCCCGCCGAGTACATCGTGCGCTCCACCGGTGAATGGTGCCTGCGCTTCGTGGCGGCGACGCTTGCGATCACGCCGCTGCGGCGCTGGACCGGGTCGGCGTGGGTGATGCGCCTGCGGCGCATGATCGGGCTATACGCGTTCTTCTACGGCGCGGTGCATTTCGCGAGCTATATCTCGTTCGACCACGTGTTCGATGTCGGGGCGATTATCAAGGACATCATCAAGCGGCCGTTCATCACCGTGGGCTTCGCGGCCCTGCTGCTGATGCTGCCGCTTGCGATCACCTCCACGAACGCGATGGTGCGCCGGCTCGGCGGCAGGCGCTGGCTCACCCTGCATCGCGCGGTGTACGCGGTGGGTATTCTCGGCGTGGTTCACTACTGGATGATGGTCAAGCGCGACATCACCCAGCCGGCGATCTATGCGCTCATCGTCGCGGTGCTGCTCGGTGCGCGCTGGGTGTGGTCACGGCGCGACCGGTTGCGGGCGACGGCGCGCGCGGCGCAGGCCGCCTGAGGCGCAGCCTTCCAAAAATCTCCAACATTTTTCTGAAAAGTCCGCTACCAGAGCCTGACGGCGGGCTATTTATGCCCATTTCTGGTACGACGGCGGTGTCAGGCGGGCAGGCGGCGTTCGCCCGAGAACAGGGCCTCGATGTGCTCGCGTTCGCGAACGAGGTGGACCGAGTCGCCGTCCACCATCACCTCCGCCGCACGCGGACGGGTGTTGTAGTTCGAGCTCATGCTCATGCCGTAGGCGCCGGCCGACATGATCGCGAGCAGATCGCCCGCCTGCACCGCGAGCGGTCGGTCGTGGCCGAGGAAATCGCCGGATTCGCATACCGGGCCGACGATCTCCCAGGCGTGTGATTCCCCCGCGCGTTGGCGCACCGGCAGGATGTCGTGCCAGGCGTCGTAGAGCGCCGGGCGCATCAGGTCGTTCATCGCCGCATCGACGATCGCGAAATTTTTCGCCTCGCCCGGCTTCAGGTATTCGATTTTCGTCAGCAGCAGGCCGGCGTTGCCCACCAGAACGCGTCCCGGTTCGAACATCACGCTGAGCTTGCGGCTGCCAAGACGCTTGAACAATGTGGCGAGGTAGTCGCCGATCGAGGGCGGGACTTCGTCGCGATAGCGGATGCCCAGGCCTCCGCCGAGGTCGAGGTGTTCGATCGCAATGCCCTCGACGGCGAGCGCGTCGATCAGCGCGAGCACGCGGTCGAGCGCCTCGACGAAGGGTCCGGTTTCGGTGAGTTGCGAGCCGATATGGCAGTCGATGCCGGCGATGCGAATGCCGGGCAGGGTCGCTGCGCGGCGGTACAGCGGCAGGGCGTCTTCGTGCGCGATGCCGAACTTGTTGTCGCGCAGACCGGTGGAAATGTAAGGGTGCGTCTTTGCATCGACATCGGGGTTCACCCGGAACGATACCGGCGCGCGGGTGTTCATCGAACGCGCAACCGCATCCAGACGGTCGAGTTCCGCTGCGGATTCGATGTTGAAGCAACGGATGCCCGCTGCGATCGCGCGGCGCATTTCGGTTTCGGTCTTGCCGACGCCGGAGAAAAGTGTCTTCTTCGGATCGCCGTCCGCCTTGATCACGCGCGCGAGTTCTCCTTCGGAGACGATGTCGAATCCCGCGCCGAGACGGGCGAACACGTCCAGCACCGCGAGATTCGAATTGGCCTTGACCGCGTAGCAGACGAGCGCATCCCGCCCCGAGCAACCTGCGAGGAATTCCCGAAAGCCCGTCTCGAGCGCCGCGCGCGAATACACATAGCAGGGCGTGCCGAATTCCCGCGCGATTGAATCGAGCGTGCGGCCTTCGGCGCAGAGCTCGCCGTCGCGATAGGCAAACGCGCTCACTTGCCTTTTCCTGCTTCGGCTTTTGTGCGGTCCGCGTCGGGGTCTGGCAGGTAGAGCGCACCCTTGGAGCCGCAGCCCGAGAGCAGCAGGAAAAGCACAAGAGCGGCAGTAGCCGGGCGGAGGCTGCGCGACAGGGATGTGTTCATGGAATGTCGGCCGGATCGCTCCGGCGGGTGGCGGGTGAAAACGCCGCGAATCTTAGCACCCGCCGCGTTTAGAACAGCTGATTGGTGACTTCGTCTTTGCCGCGACCTAAGGGGTCGGGCAAGGCCTGCTGCTCGGCCGGGACGTTCTCCTGATAGAAGAACTCCGGTTTTCCATCTGCCGAGCGCTTTCCCGACTCGTTAACCTTCGCCTGGGTGATGCCCTCGGGCACCGGCATGAACACCTCGGGCACGCCCTTGAGCGCCTGGCTCATGTAGCCCATCCAGATCGGCAGCGCCGAGACCGAGCCGGTCTCATTCGACCCCAGCTTGCGTGGCTGGTCAAAGCCCATCCAGGCGATGCCGACGATGCCGGGCTGGTAGCCGGCGAACCAGGCATCGACATGGTCGTTGGTGGTGCCGGTCTTGCCCGCGAGGTCGCGCCGCCCGAGCGACATCGCACGGGCGGCGGTTCCCGCGCGTACCACCTCCTGCATCATGCTGTTCATGAGAAAGGCGTTGCGCGCGTCGATGACCCGCAGGCTTTCGTCACCCGCCTCGGTGGGCTGCGCCTGGGCGAGCAGATTGCCGCGGTCGTCAACGATTCGCGCCACGAGATAAGGCTCCACCCGGTAGCCGCCGGTGGCAAAAACCGAGTACCCGCGCGCCATCTGCCAGAGCGTCACCGAGCCCGCGCCGAGTGCCATGGTGAGATAGGGCGGGTGCTTGTCGGCATCAAACCCGAAGCGGGTGATGTAGTCCTGGGCATAGGAGGTGCCGATTGATTGCAGCAGGCGGATAGAAACCATGTTCTTGGATTTCGCGAGGGCGGTGCGAAGCCGCATCGGGCCTTCGTACTTGCCGTCGTAGTTTTTCGGCTCCCATACCTGCCCACCGGTCAGGAACGGGTCGACTACCACAGGGGCGTCGTTGACGACGGTGGCGGGGGTGAACCCCTTTTCCAGCGCCGCGGAGTAGATGAAGGGCTTGAACGACGAGCCGGGCTGGCGCCAGGCCTGGGTGGTGTGGTTGTACTTGTTTCGATAGAAGTCGAATCCGCCCACCAGCGAGCGGATCGAGCCGTCCTGGGAGTTGATCGAAAGAAACGCGGCTTCCGGCTCCGGCAACTGCGCGATCTGCCAGCGACCCTTGTCATCCTTGAGAATTCGGATGACTGCGCCCCGGCGCAACTTGCGGTTCGGCGCGGTCTTGTCCTCAAGGGACCGGGCGGCGAACTTCAGCCCGTCGCCGGTGAGTTTTATGATTTCGCCGCCGCGCCGCCATGCGCGCACTTCCTTCGCGTCGGCCTCAAGTACCAGCGCCGCGTACAGATCGTCGCTGTCGGGATAATCGTTCAGCGCCTCCTCCAGCGCGTCCTCGGTGGTTTCCTTGAGTTCGACGTAGGCCTCGGGACCGCGGTAACCGTGGCGCCGGTCGTACTCGTGCAGGCCCTGGCGAACCGACTTGTACGCCGCTTCCTGGTCGTTCTTGTAGATCGTGGTGTAGACGCGAAATCCGCGGGTGTAGATTTCTTCCTTGTATTTCTCGAACAGCATCTGGCGGACCATTTCAGCTACGTACTCGGCGTGAACCGGGTATTCGTTGAGTTCTCGCTTGATGACCAGTACCGCTTTCTGCGCTTCCGCATGCTGGGCGTCGTTCAGGTAGCCAAGCTCCAGCATCCGGCGAAGCACATATTGCTGACGTTGCTTGGCGCGTTTCGGGTTGGCGACCGGGTTGTACGCGGAGGGCGCCTTGGGCAGGCCGGCGAGCATCGCCGCCTCCGCCGGGTTTATCTGGGCGAGAGCCTTGCCGAAGTAGGCCTGGGAGGCAGCGGCAAAACCGTACGCCCGCTGGCCGAGGAATATCTGGTTGATGTAGATCTCGAGGATCTGGTCCTTGGAGAGGCTTGCTTCGATCTTGAAGGAAAGCAGCGCCTCGTAGACCTTGCGGATGAGCGTCTTTTCCCGGGAAAGGAAGAAATTCCGCGCCACCTGCATGGTGATTGTGCTCGCGCCCTGCATCTTTCCGCCCTGGACGAGATTGGAGTACGCTGCCCGCATCACCCCGATGTAGTCGACGCCCGTGTGCTGGTAGAAGCGTTCGTCCTCGGCAGCCAGGATGGCGTTTTTCATGACCGCCGGGACGTCCTGGATGCGGACAACCGAGCGACGTTCTTCCCCGAATTCGCCGATCAGGGCGCCGTCGGCGGTGTAGACCCGCAGCGGGACCTTGGGCTGGTAGTCGGTAAGGGAGTCAATGGAGGGCAGGTTGGGGTAGGCGAGCAGCAGCACAAAGGCTGCGACTGCCGCACCCACCACGCCAATCCCGGCGAGGATCATTGCCGGAAAGGCCAGCCAGCGAAGCCACATTAGGAATAGTCCTGCAAGATGAGGCCCATTATAGGCGGACCGGCCGGACGATTGCCAAGTTGCCCCCAAGGGGTATCGGGGTCGGTTTGTGGTAAAATTGCTTTACAGGCCGGGGGGTTGTTGCTAGCATCTAACGTGGATTATACCTTCTGCGCCTAAGCTGCCATTGTAGAAAGGGAATTTGGCTTTGCCGGCGATAAATTTCGACATCTTCAAGCCCAAGGTTCCACCCATGTTCGGGTTGGACATCAGCTCGTCCTCGGTAAAGATGGTCGAGATGGTGGACGCCGGAAAAGGCCAGCAACGGGTCGAGCGCTATTCGATCGAGCCACTGCCCAAGGATTCCGTGGTCGACGGCAATATCGCCAACCTCGAAGCCGTGGTCGAGGCGGTACGCCGTTGCTACAAGAAGCTCGCCACGCGGACCAAGAACTGCGCGATGGCGCTGCCTGCGGCGGCTGTCATCACCAAGACGATCATCGTCCCCGCCGGCCTGCGCGAGGAAGAGCTCGAAATTCAGGTCGAGACCGAGGCCAATCAGTACATCCCGTTCGCGCTCGACGAGGTCAATCTCGACTTCCAGGTCGTGGGCCCTGCGCCCTCGAGCGTGGAGGAAGTCCAGGTGCTGATCGCCGCATCGCGCAAGGAAAAGGTCGAGGACCGGGTCGCTGTCGCCGAGGCCGCCGGCCTCAAGGCCACCGTGATGGATATCGAGTCGTTCGCGGTGCAGGTTGCCTTCGACCAGATCAAGAAGCAGTTTCCGGATGATGGCAAGGACCAGAACGTGGCCCTGGTCGACATCGGCGCCAACGTGATGAACGTGACCGTGATTCGCAATGACCAGACGGTGTACACCCGCGAGCAGGCCTTCGGCGGTGCCCAGCTCACCCAGGACATCATGCGCGCCTACGGCATGAGCGGGGAGGAGGCCGAGCAGGCCAAACGCTCCGGCGGTCTGCCCGAGAACTACGAGTCCGAAGTGCTCAAACCCTTCATGGAGAACTGTGCGCTGGAGATGCAGCGCGCGATGCAGTTCTTCTTCACCTCGACCCAGTTCAACTCGGTGGAGCACATCCTGCTCACCGGCGGCTCGGCGGTGATTCCGGGGCTGGACGATGTCGTTCTCGCCCGGACCCAGGTCAACACGCTGATCGCCAATCCGTTTGCAAGCATGGCGATCTCGCCGCGCATCCAGTTGAAGCGTCTGGTGTCCGATGCTCCATCGCTGATGGTGGCTTGTGGTCTCGCGCTCCGGAGATTCGACGAATGACAGTCCGCGTCAATCTGCTGCCGCACCGCGAGGAGCGGCGCAAAGCGCAGAGAAAACACCTGGCGATACTCGCCGGCATGGTGTCAGCGCTCGCGCTCACCATTGTGGTCCTGATTCACGGAGTGATCGCCGGTTACATTGCGGTTCAGGACGACAGGAATAACTTCCTCAAGCGCGAAAACGAGCGGCTGGACACGGAAATTGCGGAGATCAAGAAACTTCGCGACGAAATTGCCGCGCTGCTGGCACGGAAACAGGTGATCGAACGGCTGCAGGCCGATCGTTCGCAGGTGGTGAACTTGCTCGACCAACTGGTGCGCCAGACGCCCGACGGCGTGTACCTCAAGACGATCAAGCAGACCGGGCTGCGTGTCAACCTGGTCGGGTACGCGCAGTCCAATGCGCGCGTGTCGCAGTTGATGCGCAATTTCAGTGCTTCGCCCTTTCTCGAGGCACCGGAACTGATTGAAATCAAGGCGTCGATGGTGGACAAGAAGCGTTTGTCCGAGTTCACGATGAACGTGAGTCTGAAGCGCACGCAGACTGAAGACGCGGCCAAGGCGGCCGCGGGCGCCAAAGCAGCCGGCAAATAAGGCGCGATCCCGATGAAGCAGATTCTCGAACAATTCAAGTACCTCAACCCCAAGGATCCGGGTGCCTGGCCTCCGCTGCCCAAGGCGCTGTCCTTGCTGGTTCTGTTAGCGGCCATTCTCGCCGGCGCCTATGTATTTGACTGGTCCGGTCAGCTCGAGGCGCTGGATGCCGGCGCGGCTCAGGAAAAGAAGCTCAAGGATGACTACAAGGACCGCAAGCAGCAGGCAGTAAACCTCGACCTGTACCGGCAGCAGTTGCGCGAGATCGACAGCTCCTTCGGGGCACTGCTCAAGCAGTTGCCCAATCGCTCGCAGATGGACGCGCTGCTGGTTGAAATCAATCAGGCCGGCCTCGGCCGCGGTCTTCAGTTTGACCTGTTCAAGCCTGCGGGCAGCGAGACGCAACGCGACTTTTACGCCGAACTGCCGATCACGTTGAAGATCCAGGGCTCCTATCACGACATGGGTCAATTCGCCAGTGACATCAGCCAGCTGCCCCGGATCGTCACGCTCAATGACATTGCGATCAGCGTTGCAAAAGACAGTCTTGTGATGGATGCCACTGCCAAGACGTTCCGCTACCTCGATGACGAGGAAGTTGCGGCGCAGCGGCGTACTGCGGCCAAGGGCAAGGCGGCGAAGAAATGAACGTGCGGATCTTCTTTGCTGCGGTTGCTGTCGCTGCGCTCCTCGCGGGGTGCGGCAACGAGGAATTCGGCGATCTGAAGGAGGAACTCAAGGACCTCAGCAAGGATATGCGCGGCAAGGTCGCGGCGCTGCCGGTGGTCAAGCCCTACGAACCGGTGCCCTACGAGGCGGAGGCGCTTGCCGACCCGTTCGGCCCGACGAAAATCGAAATCGCGACGCGCGCCTCGGGAGCGGCCGGCAACAGCAAGCTCAAACCGGACGATACCCGTCCGAAGGAGCCGCTCGAGGCGTTCCCGGTCGAGTCGCTGCGCATGGTGGGCACGTTGACGCAAAACAAGGAAACCTTCGCGCTGGTGAGGGCTGATGCCAGCCTCTATCGCGTGAAAAAAGGCAATTATCTGGGTCAGAACTTCGGCCTAATCACCGCGATCAACGACGGCGAAATCAAGATGCGCGAGCTCGTTCAGGATGGCGCCGGCGACTGGGCCGAGCGCGAAACCTCGCTGCAAATGCAGGAGTCAGGAAGATGAATCCAATGGCCCTAATACGCAACGTGCGTTCGCTGCTGGCGTTCGCAGGTTTTCTCTCCGTGCTCGTCCTGTCCCAGGCGGCTTCCGCGCAGACGGCGGGGCCGGCAGGAGGCCAGAACGCGATCGAATCCTTCAGCGTGGCAGCCAAGGGCGGCCAGCTGATTGTCCAGATCACCACCAAGGCGCCTCTCTCGTCCGCGCCGGGCAGTTTCACGGTGGCGACTCCGGCGCGGATCGCCTTTGACTTCCCGAACACGGTGAACGCGCTAGGCCGCTCCAATCAGGACATTGGTGAAGGCGAACTGCGTTCGATGAACCTTGTGCAGGTCGGGGATCGGACCCGCCTGGTGCTGAACCTGCGCAATCTTGTCCAGTACGATTCCAAAATAGACGGCCGTAACCTGGTGGTCACGCTGGCCCCTCCAACAGCGCCCGCGGCATCGGCGAGCGCCTCCCGCTTCACCGAAGGCCGCACCGACGTGAGGCACTCGCTTCGCGATGTCAGCTTCCGGCGCGGACGCGGGGGCGAAGGCCGTATCGTGGTCGATCTTTCCGACACCGCGACCGGGATCGACATCCGCCAGCAGGGGCAGCAGCTGATCGTCGAGTTTCTCAAGACGCAGGTGCCGGACGCGCTGCGCCGCCGCCTCGATGTCGTCGATTTCGCCACACCGGTGCAAACCATCAGCACCTTTTCGCAGGGCGAGAATGTGCGCATGGTGATCGAGCCGCGCGGGCTGTGGGAGCACAACGCCTACCAGACCGACACCCAGTTCGTCATCGAGGTGAAGCCGGTCCAGTACGACCCGAACAAGCTGGTTCAGGGTACCCAGACCGGCTACAAGGGCGACAAGCTCTCGCTCAATTTCCAGAATGTCGAAGTCCGCAGTGTGCTGAACGTGATCGCCGACTTCACCGACCTGAACATCATTACCAGCGACTCGGTCGGCGGCAACCTGACGCTGCGGCTCAAGGACGTTCCCTGGGACCAGGCGCTGGACATCATCCTTCAGACCCGCGGCCTCGATATGCGCAAGAACGGCAACGTCGTGTGGATTGCGCCGCGCGACGAGCTCGCAACCAAGGAAAAGCTCGCGCTCGAATCGCGTCAGCAGATCAACGAACTCGAGGCGGTGCGCACCGAGAACTTCCAGCTCAACTACGCCAAGGCCGAGGGCATCGCGAAACTGCTCTCGGATGACAAGCAGCGCATCCTCTCCAAGCGTGGCAGCGCCGTGATCGACACCCGTACCAATCAGGTGTTCGTCCAGGATGTGCCTAGCCGGCTCGAGGAAGTACGCCGCCTTGTTGCCAAACTCGACGTGCCGGTGCGCCAGGTATTGATCGAGGCGCGGATCGTCGAAGCCTTCGATAAGTTCAGCCGCAACCTTGGCGTGCGGCTGGGTGTAGGCCAGGATCTTCGCCAGACCGGTTCCGTGGGAACGCGCCCGCTCGGACTTGGAAACGGCAATGTTCAGACGAGCTTCGGTTCGGGCCTCTTCACCAACTCGCAGACCGCGGGCTTTACCGCAGGTACGCCGGCCTTCACCGGAGGCAGCGCGGCGGAAACCTCGCAGAACGTGAACCTGCCGGCCTCCGGCCTGAGCGGCTTCGGCGCGTCGGCGGTGTCTCTGATCCTGTTCAACAAGGACCGGTCCAAGTTCCTCTCGATGGAAATCTCCGCGCTCGAGTCCGATGGCAAGGGCAAGACCATCGCCAGCCCGCGGGTGCTGACCGCGGACAACGTCGAGGCGATCATCGAGCAGGGTGTCGAGCTGCCCTACCAGCAGGCGACGTCCTCGGGCGCGACCTCGGTCAGCTTTCGCAAGGCGAACCTCGCGCTCAAGGTGAAGCCGCAGATCACACCGGACGGCAACATCATCATGGCGCTGGACGTGAACAAGGACACCGTCGGTGCAACCACCACGGCGGGCCTCGCGATCAACACCAACCACGTCAAGACTGAAGTGCTGGTCGAAAACGGCGGCACCGTGGTGATCGGCGGCATCTACACGCAGACGATCAATAACACCGTGGTGAAAGTCCCCTTGTTCGGTGACCTGCCGGTGATCGGCAACCTGTTTCGCAACAACGCGAAACAGGACGACAAGACGGAACTCCTGGTGTTCATCACCCCGCGGGTTGCGACAGGTCAGGCGCGCTGAAGCGCGTGACGTGCTCGAAAAAGGCCGCGTGAGCGGCCTTTTTTACTTCATGGCATCCGCTGCAAGCAATACCGGAAGGACATGTTGTCCGATCGGTAGTGTCTAGCCAGGTGGCATTCTGCACTGCCCTGCATAAGGGTCAGCGAAGTCCGTGACGACCTTTCCGAGCGTCCGGTTTGTGATCCGGCCCTGGTTGTCCCTCGAAACCACCCGCATGTAGATATCGTGAATCGGGTAGTGGTTCCGGTTGAATCGGAACGAACCGCGCACCGACGCGAATTTCGCCGCTTCGAGGGCCCGCCTCAGCGCGGTCTTGTCCTCGATACGCCCCTTCACGCCGCGAACTGCCGAGTCGATCAGAAGCGCCGTGTCGTAGCCCTGCGCCGCGTACATGGTGGGCAGGCGTTTGTATTCCGCCTGAAACGCGGCGACGAACCGGCGATTGGCGTCGTTGTCGATGTCGTGTCCCCAATGACTCGCGTTGAACGTGCCGAGCAGCATTTCGCCCAGGGGCCGAATCATGTCCTCGTCAGCGATACCGTTGGGGACAAACAGCTGCATGTCCTTGCTGAGACCCGATGCGACGAACTGCTTGATGAAGTTGATCCCCATGCCTCCGGGTAGAAACACGAACAGCGCCTCCGGCTTGTTCGCACGCAACTGTGCGAGCTCGGCGGCGTAGTCGAGCTGGCCCAGCTTGGTGTATATCTCCTCGTGCTTGCCGGAGAACGTGCGCTTGAAGCCATCCAGGGTTTCACGGCCGCCGGGATAATTCGGGGCGACGAGGGCGATCTTGCCGAAGCCGCGGTCGCCGACAAACTTGCCCATCGCGGCGGGTATGTCCTCGTTCTGCCATGCGACGGCGAAGAAGTAGGGATTGCATTTTTCCGCCGCGTAGTCGCGCGGGCCGGTGTTCGACGACAAATAGAACGTCCTGGATTCCAGGATGGCGGGCATCACCGGCAGCAATACCGCCGAAAACACCATTCCTGTAATGAAGTCGACGTGGTCGCGACGGAGCATCCGATCTATGGCCAGGCGGGCGGTGTCGGGATTCACCGCGTCGTCGGCGATCAAGACTTCGGTGGGCAATCCACCCAACTTCCCGCCGTTCATCTTGAGCGCGAGATTAAAGCCATCGCGCGTGTCCGTACCCGTGGTTGCGGCCGGCCCCGAGAGCGTGCTCACAAACCCGATCTTCAGGCGATCTGCCGCGCTGGCGACGCCGGCGTGCAGGGCAAGCGCGAGCATCGTTGAGGCAAACGCCCGCTGGAAGATTCCCCGGCGTCGTGCACGGGCCCGGATGTTTGAAATTGCAGTCATCGGTCTGACTCCTCGTCGGCAGGAACTGGTCGATCAGTCAAAACGGCATATGCGATGCACGTGATACTGCCGCCCTCGTTGAATACTCTATCCGAAACGGCTGTCGCCACGAAAGCGAAATGAAGCCGACCATCGGAGACTTGGTATTCGAATCCCGATTCGTCTAGGATGGACACTGTGGCGGTCTCTGATTCCTGCAATGCATTTGCGACAAGGAAACGGTGGAGATGAGCAAGACTGAGTTCGTGGCGAAACCTGAAACGCTCGCGCTGTTGCGCGAGTCCGGTAACCCGATCAACGGCCTGGGTGAGACGACTGTGCGCAGGCCTTCACCCTTCTTCTGGCACCCACCGGACAAGCACCCCTTCGGCGACCTGCAGGCGGAATCACGGAATTACTCCCGCAAATGTCCCGGGGCAGCCGAAATGTTCAAGGCTGCCTACCAGCATCCCGAGCTCATTCCGCTGGATTCGCCCCCGAAGTCAGGCACGGCGGCGGAATTCGACAGCGCGATGCGGGAATTCGCGCTCGCTGACCGGGCCGATATGGTCGGTGTGACGGCGATGAATCCGCTCTGGGTATTTGAAGGCTACGAAATTTCCGACCCTTGGGTCATCGTGCTGGGTTTCGCGCATCGTTACGATGACATCGTCCAGTTGCCCTCCGATGAACATAACGGCGTTGGCGTTACCGACGTAGGGCGCCAGTACGCCCGTGGCACGCAGGCGTCCTACACCCTCGCCAACTGGATTCGTTCGCAGGGCTACAACGCGCGGGCTTTCCCGGGGCCGTCTGCTGATGCCTTGCTGCTAATCCCCCCGGCGATCGAGGCAGGTTTTGGCGAACTCGGCAAGCACGGGTCGCTTATCAGCCGGAAATATGGCTCGGGTTTCCGGCTTGCCGGGGTGACGACGGACATGCCCTTGTTGTCAGACGCGCGCGACTTGTTCGGTGCGGATGACTTCTGCCTGAACTGCCGGGTCTGCTCGAACGCCTGCCCGCCGGAGGCCATAGGTGATGAGAAGCAGATGGTGCGAGGCGAAAATCGCTGGTATGTCGATTTCGACAAGTGCATTCCCTATTTCGTGGAAGCGTCCTCGTGCGGGATATGCATCGCCGTGTGCCCCTGGACCCGACCGGCGGTTCGGCCGAATCTGCTGACAAAAATGGCAAAGCGCCGTGCGGACAAGTCGGGAGAATCGGACGCGGTCTGACTTGCGCGACTGTCGCAGTTAAAATGCACAGGTGAAAAACGCCTCAAACGTGTTTCTCGTGGGGTTGATGGGTGCCGGCAAGACCACCGTCGGGCGCACTCTTGCGCGGCGTCTGGGACGGGATTTCCATGACAGCGACCACGAAATCGAGCGGCGCACCGGCGTGAAGATCCCGGTAATCTTCGAAATCGAAGGCGAATCCGGATTCCGCAAGCGCGAAGTCGAGGCAATCGAGCATCTGACGCGACTGCCGAATGTGGTCATTGCCACCGGCGGCGGTGCAGTGCTCGACCCGCTGAACCGGGAACGGCTGAAATCGCGCGGACTGGTGATCTACCTCCACGCGCAACCGGCGGAGCTTGCCAAACGTCTCGGGCGCGACCGCAGCAGGCCCCTGCTCCAGGGCGTCAACCCGCGGCAAAGGCTGGAGGAACTCTATGCGGTACGCGACCCTTTCTATCGCGAAACCGCCGACCTGGTGATCGACACCGGCCGGCAAAGCGTCAGCACACTCTCCAACCAGCTTCTCTCCAGGCTAGAACTCGAATGCGGACTCTCGACGTAGCGCTCGGCGCGCGTTCCTACCCGATCCATGTCGGCGCCGGCCTGCTCGGCGATGCGTCGCTGATCCTGCCGCACCTGAAGCAGCGCAAGGTGGCGGTTGTGACCAACACCACTGTCGCTCCGCTGTACCTTGCGCGTTTGCGCGGATCCCTCGAGGCCGCGGGCGTGAAGGTGATCGACATCGTCCTGCCCGATGGCGAGGAGCACAAGAACTGGGGCACGCTCAATCTCGTTTTTGATGCGCTGCTGGAACATCGCTGCGAGCGCGGCACCACGCTGATCGCGCTCGGCGGCGGCGTGGTCGGCGACATGACCGGCTTTGCGGCCGCCACCTATCAGCGTGGTGCGCCCTTCATCCAGATGCCCACCACGCTGCTTGCGCAGGTGGATTCCTCGGTGGGCGGCAAGACCGCGATAAACCATCCTCGCGGCAAGAACATGATCGGCGCCTTCTACCAGCCGCGCGCGGTGATCGCGGACATGGAGACGCTGCGCACCCTGCCCAAGCGCGAACTGCAGGCGGGTCTCGCGGAAGTGATCAAGCACGGTGCGATCCGCGACGCGGCGTTCTTCTCCTGGCTGGAGTCGAACATCGAAGCACTGCTCGAAGGCAACGCGGAGGCACTGTCGCATGCAGTGGTTCGGTCCTGCGAAATCAAGGCGGCAGTGGTCGCGATCGACGAGCGCGAGGAAGGCCCGCGCGCACAACTCAATTTTGGCCACACCTTCGGCCATGCAATAGAGACCGGCTTCGGCTACGGCACCTGGCTGCACGGCGAGGCGGTGGCCCTTGGCATGGTGATGGCCGCCGACCTGTCGGCGCGTCTCGGGATGATCATGCCGGCGGATGCAGACCGGCTAACGCGCCTGATTGCCCGCGCCGGCCTGCCGGTGGAGATCAAGGGCATGTCCGCGGATCGCTTCATGGAACTGATGAGCCACGACAAGAAGGCGCAGGAAGGCAAGCTGCGCTTTGTCCTGCTTGAGGACATCGGATCGGCCACCGTCCGGGCCGACGTTTCGCCTGCCATGCTCGCCGAAACGCTGCGCCTCGCGGCGTAGGGCGCGTCCGCGCGGCGGCCCCGTGGCGAGCCGGGGAAAATACCGGGGCGGCCGGCGCGCAATCTTGAGCCTAAGGTCTTGATGCGACGCAGCAATACAGGTATATTCGTCGGTTCCCCCAACAAAACGGTCCGGGTCGAAAACGGCCTGACCGGAACCGATCGAGATCGATCGCAAGGTACGCACGTGAACCTTCCGGCCATCCCTGAGCGGCAGGGTCTCTACAACCCTGCCAACGAGCATGACGCCTGCGGCGTCGGCTTTATTGCCAATATCAAGGGCAAGAAGTCGCATTCCCTGATCGAACAGGGACTGCTCATCCTCAAGAACCTCACGCACCGCGGCGCAGTCGGGGCGGACCCGCTCGCCGGCGACGGCGCCGGCATCCTCATCCAGATTCCCGACAAATTCTTCCGCGAAGAACTGAAGAAACAGGACATCACGCTGCCGCCGCCCGGCCAGTACGGCGTGGGCATCGTGTTCCTGCCGAAGGAACCGGCCTCGCGGCTTGCCTGCGAATACGAGATCGAGCGCGCGATCAAGGACGAAGGCCAGGTGCTGATCGGATGGCGCGACGTGCCGGTCGACAACTCCGGTCTTGGCGAATCCGTGAAGAATATCGAACCGGTGATCCGCCAGGTGTTCATCGGCCGAGGTTCGGGCGTCACGGTCACCGATGCCCTCGAGCGCAAGCTCTACATCATCCGCAAGAGCTCGGGCCACGCGATTCAGGCGCTGCGCCTCGCGCACGGCAAGGAGTTCTATGTGCCGTCGATGTCGGCGCGCACCATGATCTACAAGGGCATGCTGCTCGCCAACCAGGTCGGTCAGTACTACCTCGACCTGCAGGACCCGCGCGTCGAGTCCGCGCTCGCGCTGGTGCACCAGCGCTTCTCCACCAACACCTTCCCCACCTGGGACCTCGCGCATCCGTTCCGTCTGATCGCGCACAACGGCGAGATCAATACCCTGCGCGGCAACGTCAACTGGATCCGCGCCCGCCAGGGAGCGATCTCCTCGCCGATTCTCGGGCGTGACCTCGACAAGGTGTGGCCGCTCATATACGACGGCCAGTCCGACTCGGCCTCGTTCGACAATGCGCTCGAACTGCTGATAATGAGCGGCTACTCGGTCGCGCACGCGGTGATGATGATGATTCCCGAAGCGTGGGAAGGCCACACGCTGATGGATCCGAGCCGCCGCGCGTTCTACGAATACCATGCCGCGATGATGGAACCGTGGGACGGTCCCGCCGCGATCGCCTTCACCGACGGCCGCCAGATCGGCGCGACGCTCGACCGCAACGGGCTTCGCCCGGCGCGCTACATCGTTACCGACGACGATTTCGTCATCATGGGCTCGGAGTCCGGCACGCTGCCGATCCCCGAGGAAAAGATCGTCAAGAAGTGGCGGCTGCAGCCGGGCAAGATGTTCCTCGTCGACCTCGAAAAAGGCCGTATCGTCGATGACAAGGAGCTCAAGGAAACGCTCGCCTCGGCCAAGCCCTACTCCGAATGGATCGACCGCATCCGCGTGAAGCTGGATGACGTCGAGAGCGACAAGCAGCAGCCCGAGCGCTCGTCGGTCGCCCTGCTCGATCGCCAGCAGGCCTTCGCCTACACGCAGGAAGACCTGAAGTTCATCCTGACCCCGATGGGCGCGAGCGGCGAGGAGCCGACCGGCTCGATGGGCAACGACTCGCCGCTGGCGGTGCTGTCGAACAAGAACAAGACGCTCTACCACTACTTCAAGCAGCTGTTCGCGCAGGTGACCAATCCGCCGATCGACCCGATCCGCGAAGAACTGGTCACATCGCTGGTCTCCTTCATCGGTCCCAAGCCCAACCTGCTTGGCATCGACGAGATGAACCCGCCGCTGCGGCTCGAAGTCAGCCAGCCGGTGCTCGACTTCTACGAGATGGAGAAGATCCGTCACATCGACCTCTGCACCGACGGCAAGTTCAAGTCCTTCGAGCTCGACATCTGCTATCCCGCGGCATGGGGCAGGCAGGCAATCGAAGCGCGCTTGGCGTCGCTTGCGGCGCAGGCAGAAGACGCGGTTCGCGGCGGCTACTCGATCATCATCATCTCCGACCGCAGGGTCGACCGCGAGAATGTCGCCATTCCCGCGCTGCTCGCGCTCTCTGCGATCCACCAGCACCTGACCAACAAGGGCCTGCGCACCTCCACCGGCCTGGTGGTCGAATCGGGCTCGGTGCGCGAGGTGCATCACTTCGCGCTGCTTGCCGGTTACGGCGCGGAAGCAGTCCATCCCTACCTCGCGATGGAAACCATCCTCGCCGGCGCGGAAGACGGCAAGAAGGCGATCAAGAACTACGTCAAGGCGATCGGCAAGGGCCTGCGCAAGGTGATGTCCAAGATGGGCATCTCCACCTATATGTCCTACACCGGCTCGCAGATCTTCGAGGCAGTGGGCCTTTCGAAATCGCTGATCGACAAGTACTTCTCCGGCACGACATCGTCGGTCGAAGGCATCGACGTGTTCGATGTCGCCGAAGAGGCGCTGCGCGTGCATCGCGGCGCGTTCTCCGACGACCCGGTGCTCGCCAGCAACCTCGATGCCGGCGGCGAATATGCCTTTCGCGTGCGCGGTGAAGAGCACATGTGGACGCCGGATGCGATCGCCAAGCTGCAGCATTCGGCGCGGCAGAACTCGTACTCGACCTTCAAGGAATACGCGAAGATCATCAACGACCAGTCGCGTCGCCACATGACCTTCCGCGGCCTGTTCGACCTGCGCACCGATCCGGCGAAGGCCATCCCGATCGAGGAAGTCGAATCGGCGAAGGACATCGTCAAGCGTTTCGCCACGGGAGCGATGTCGCTCGGCTCGATCTCCACCGAGGCGCACACCACGCTTGCCGTGGCGATGAACCGCATCGGCGGCAAGAGCAACACCGGCGAGGGCGGCGAAGACCGTCGTCGATTCAAGCCGGTCGGCGCGGGCGAGACACTCGCCTCGCGCATCGGTCACAACCGGATCGAGGCTGACATCTCGCTGAAAGAGGGTGATTCGCTCAAGTCCAAGATCAAGCAGGTGGCCTCGGGCCGCTTTGGCGTCACCGCCGAGTACCTCGATTCCGCCGAACAGATCCAGATCAAGATGGCGCAGGGCGCCAAGCCCGGCGAAGGCGGTCAGCTGCCCGGCAAGAAGGTGACCGAGTACATCGCCGAGCTGCGCTATTCCACGCCCGGCGTGGAACTCATCAGTCCGCCGCCGCACCACGACATCTACTCGATCGAGGATCTGGCGCAACTCATCCATGACCTGAAGAACGCCAATCCGCGCGCCTCCATCAGCGTGAAGCTGGTGTCCGAAGTTGGCGTCGGCACGGTGGCGGCCGGTGTTGCGAAAGCCAAGTCCGACCACGTCACCATCTCCGGTCACGACGGCGGAACGGGTGCCAGCCCGTGGAGCTCGATCAAGCACGCCGGCACGCCCTGGGAACTCGGCTTGGCCGAGACGCAGCAGACCCTCGTGCTCAACCGCCTGCGCGGAAGGATTGCCGTGCAGGTCGATGGCCAGATGAAGACCGGCCGCGACGTCGTCATCGGCGCGCTGCTTGGCGCCGACGAGTTCGGCTTTGCCACCGCGCCACTGGTGGTCGAAGGCTGCATCATGATGCGCAAGTGCCACCTCAACACCTGCCCGGTGGGCGTGGCCACGCAGGATCCGGTACTGCGCAGGAAATTCTCGGGCAAGCCCGAGCACGTGGTGAATTTCTTCTTTTTCATCGCAGAAGAAGTCCGCGAGCTCATGGCGAGCCTGGGCATCCGCAAGTTCGAAGATCTCATCGGCCGCGCCGACCTGCTCGACACCCGCAAGGGCATCGAGCACTGGAAGGCCAAGGGCTTGGATTTCTCGCGCATATTCCATCTGCCGGACATGCCGGCAGCGCATCTCGGTGGCCCTGCGCGCCGCCACGTCGAGACCCAGGACCACGGCCTGGAGAAGGCACTCGACAAGCGGCTGATAGAACTCGCGCAGCCCGCGCTCGAGCGCGGCGAGAAGGTCGCGATCGACATGCCGATCCGCAACATCAACCGCACTGTCGGCACGATGCTCTCCAACCAGGTGGCGCACCGCTACGGCCACGAAGGCCTGGCGGACGACACGATCCACGTTCGCTTCGCGGGCTCGGCGGGCCAGAGCTTTGGCGCCTTCCTTGCCAAGGGCATCACGCTCGATCTCATCGGTGAGACCAACGACTACGCCGGCAAGGGACTCTCGGGCGGGCATATCCGCGTTCAGCCGAGCTCGAAATTCCGCGGCGACCCGATTGAAAACATCATCACCGGCAACGTGGTGCTCTACGGCGCGATCGCGGGTGAGGCGTACTTCCGCGGCGTCGCGGGCGAGCGCTTCGCGGTGCGCAACTCCGGTGCGCATGCGGTGGTGGAAGGCGTGGGTGATCACGGCTGCGAGTACATGACCGGCGGCACCGTGGTCGTGCTCGGCGCCACCGGCCGCAATTTCGCTGCCGGCATGTCGGGCGGTCTTGCCTACGTGCTCGACATCGACGGCGAATTCTCCAAACGCTGCAACACCGCGATGGTGGATCTCGAGCCGGTGCTCACCGAGTCGGAGCAGCAGGGCCGCGTCTCGCGCGATGTCTGGCACATGGGCCAGTCCGACGAGGCGGTGCTGCGCGGCTTCATCGATAAACACGCCCGCAACACCGGCAGCAAGCGCGCGAAAGAGATCCTCGAGAACTGGGCGGAATGGCGCGGCCGTTTCGTCAAGGTGTTCCCGAAGGAATACAAGCGCGCACTCGCTGAAAACGCTGCGTCGCAAAACAAGGCCGTGGCGTAAGCGCCGGCCGACGTAACGACCCACGCAAGCAACGACACAAGCACGCAACAACGTACATAGCGCACGGACAGAGCAGACGACATGGGCAAAGTCACCGGATTCCTCGAGTACCAGCGCATCTCCGAAGTATCGGAGGCGCCCGACAGCCGCAAGAAGCACTACCACGAGTTCGTCGGCCACCTCTCGGATGACGAGGCGAAGGTGCAGGGCGCGCGCTGCATGGATTGCGGCGTGCCCTTTTGCATGAACGGCTGCCCGGTCAACAACATCATCCCGGACTTCAACGACCTGGTGTACAAGGCCGACTGGCAGAACGCGATCCAGACGCTGCACTCGACCAACAACTTCCCCGAGTTCACCGGCCGCATCTGCCCCGCGCCCTGCGAGGAAGCGTGCACGCTGCGCATCAACAACGACGCGGTGGGCATCAAGTCGATCGAGCACGCAATCATCGACAAGGCCTGGACCGAAGGCTGGGTGAAGCCGCAGCCCGCGAATACCAAGACCGGCAAGAAGGTTGCCGTCATCGGCTCCGGGCCGGCGGGCCTCGCCTGCGCGCAGCAGCTTGCGCGCGCCGGCCATGCGGTCACGGTGTTCGAGAAGAACGACCGCGTCGGCGGTCTGCTTCGCTACGGCATCCCCGATTTCAAGATGGAAAAGAGCCTGATCGACCGCCGCGTCGAGCAGATGCGCGCCGAGGGCGTGGAATTCCGCGTGAATCATCTGGTCGGAAAAGCGCCGATGGGCGCCGGCAATGCAAAGGCAACCGAAGTCGATCCGAAGAAGCTCGCCGCCGAATTCGATGCAGTGGTTCTCGCCGGTGGCTCCGAGCAGCCGCGCGATCTTCCCGTTCCCGGGCGTGACCTCAAGGGCGTGTATTACGCGATGGAGTTTCTGCCGCTGCAGAATCGCCGCGTCGCGGGCGACAAGGGGGTCACCGAACTCTGGGCCTCCGACAAGCACGTCGTGGTCATCGGCGGTGGCGACACCGGCTCGGACTGCGTCGGCACCTCCAACCGCCACGGCGCGAAATCGGTGAGCCAGTTCGAACTGCTGCCCACCCCGCCCGATGTCGACCGCAACCCGGTGTGGCCCTACTGGCCGCAGCGGCTTCGAACTTCGTCCTCGCACGAGGAGGGCGCCAAGCGCGACTGGGCGGTGGCGACCAAGGAGTTCGTCGGCAAGGAGGGCAAGGTCACCGGTCTCAAGGCCTGCCGCGTCGAATGGAAGGACGGCAAGATGCAGGAAGTCGCCGGCAGCGAGTTCACCATGCCCGCCGACCTCGTGCTGCTTGCGATGGGCTTCGTCAATCCCTTCGCCGGCGTGCTCGATGCCTTCGGCGTGGAAAAGGATTCGCGCGGCAACGCCAAAGCCACCACCGACGGTGCGGGCTGCTACACCACCAACGCCGCGAAGGTGTTCGCCGCCGGCGACATGCGCCGCGGCCAGTCGCTCGTGGTCTGGGCGATCCGCGAAGGTCGCCAGTGCGCGCGCGCGGTGGATGAATTCCTGATGGGCGAGTCCGAACTGCCGCGCTGAGGAGTCTGGGCTCTGCTGGCGCGGGGGTAGCATCCGCGCTTCGGGTAAGCTTGCTAATTTTAGCAATCCAATTGGCGTCTCCTCTGCATGGAGAGCCGATCCAGAAACGGCAAAGTGGGAGATTTGCCATGTCCGTCTCGGGACGAAAGGCTACGTTCACCCTGACGCGCGATG
>CANIEV010000013.1 GCA_947466535.1 Betaproteobacteria bacterium | reverse complement strand
CCGACGACTACGTTCACGATCATCCCTGGCGTGCCGTCGGGATCGGCGCTCTCGCCGGTCTGGTCATCGGCATGCTGATCAGCCGCCGCTGATTTGCGGAAGCCTGTTCGCACGCAGAAAACGCGACAGGCAGACAACCCATTGACCGATCCGATGTCCGGGGACGGAAAGCGCCCCGAGCCGCTGCTTGCCTCAATCCGGGCGCTCGCACGCTCCATGCTGGCGGTGCTTCAGACGCGCCTGGAACTGCTTGCCACCGAGTTCGAGGAAGAACGCGCACGTATCGCTGAAGTACTCGTACTTGCGGTGTGCGTTGCCGTCTGCTTCACGTTCGCGGCGTTCCTGCTGGTGCTGTTTGTGGTGGTCGTGTTCTGGGACAGCCATCGCCTGCTGGTCATCGGCATCCTCGCCGGCGGGTTTGCGGCGGCGGGCGGCATCCTGTTTGCGATTATCCGGCGCCGCGCTGACGAGCACCCGCCCCTGTTCTCGGCGTCGATCGATGAACTTCGCAAGGACCGGGACGCGCTGCATGAACCGCCTCGCTGAACTTCGCCTGCGGCGTGAGAGACTCATCGCCCGTTCGGCGGTGCAGCGCGTCGAGCTCGCACGCGAGCTCGCACCGTGGTCGGGCCCGATCGCGCTGATCGAGCGCGGACTCACCGGCATCGGCTGGCTGCGCCGGCATCCGGTGGCGATCGCGATCGGCGTAGCCGTCATGGTGGTGATCCGGCCGCGGCGGTTTCTCGGCGGCGTGCGCCAGGGCATGGCGGCGTGGCGAATTGTCCAGATGCTGCTCCCGTTGCTCGGACCGGTGATTGCAGGCCTCGCCGCTTCACCATTGAACCGCTCCCGCAATCCATGATCATCATCGTCAGGCGCTTCTACGACACGGTGGAACGGGAACGGCGGCACATGCTTGCCGAGATGTCCCAGGTCCGCGGCCTGATGCCGCTCCTGATGAAACCGCGCAACAAGATGCAGTGGACCCGCGAGGACAAGCATGAGTTGAAGCAGCACCTGCGGCGCCTCACACGCATGAGCCCCTATATCGCAGTCATCGTCCTGCCGGGCGGATTCGCGATGCTGCCGGCGCTTGCCTGGTGGCTGGACCGCCGCCGCGTGCGGCGCGGCATGATGGGCGGTCAGACCTGAGTCGGACTCAGCTACCCGGCGCGGTATACAGCCCGAGTGCGGACGGCAGCAGATAGGTGATCCAGGGAACGAAAGCGATCACCAGTGCGATCAGGAACATCGTCGCGAGGTAAGGCAACAGGTGACGCGTCATCTCGCGCAGGGTGCAACCCGCGATCCCGAGCACAATGAACAGACCCACCCCCAGCGGCGGCAGGAAAAGCGCAATGCCCATCACGGTCGTCATGATGATGCCGTAGTGCAGAAGGTCTACGCCGAGTTGCTGCGCGATCGGCACGAACACCGGCACGATCATCAGCATGCCGGGCAGCCCGTCGAGCAGCGCGAACAGCACCAGGAACATCAGAACGCTCAAGAAAATGAACAGCGTCTTCCCGCCGCCTGCTTCCTGGATCAAGCGCGCGAGCGTGTGCGGCACCTGCTCCACCGTCATCAGCCAGGAGAAGATGTTCGCGCCCGCGATCATCAGCATCACCACGCCCGATACCACGCCGGTGCGCACCAGCGCGCGGTACAGGAAGGCGGGCGTAATCTCGCGATAGATGAACATGCCTGCGAAGAGCGCGTACACGGCCGCCACCACCGCGGCCTCGGTGGGCGTGAACACGCCGCCAAGAATGCCGCCGAAGATGATCACCGGCATCAGCAGTGCCCACGATGCCGAAGCAAGCGCGCGGCCGCGTTCCGCCCAGCTCGCACGCGGCTCGGGCTCAAGTCCTGCGCGGCGCGCATCGATCATCTGGTGCACAGCGAGCGCCGCTGCCATGAACAGCGCCGGGAGAAAACCCGCTGCGAACAGGGCGCCGATCGAAACATTGGTGATGCTGCCGTAGACCACCATCGTGAGGCAGGGTGGCACGAGTATGCCCATGCCCGCAGCTGCCGCGACGATCGCGCCGGCGCGTCCGCCGCTGTAGCCGTGCTTTTTCATCGAGGGAATCATCACCGAGCCGACTGCGGCGGCGTCAGCCTGAGTCGACCCCGAGATACCCGAGAACAGAACCATCCCGAAGATCACCACGTTGCCCAGGCCTCCGCGCACATGGCCCACCATCACGCGCGCGAGATCGATCAGCCGCTGCGAGATGCCGCCGGTTTCCATCAGCTCGCCGGCAAGGATGAAGAACGGGATCGCAAGCAGGGTGAAGCTGTCAATCGCACCGAAGGTGCGGCTGGCGACAATCGCGATCGGCGCGCCATCCATCATCATCAGGCCGATCGCTGCGGCACCGCCGAGTGCAAACGCGATCGGTACTCCCAGTCCGACAAAAGCAATGAAGGCAGCGAGCGAGCCGGTCATGCGTCGGCATCCACGGCGTCGAGAGGATGCGCGCCCGCGCCGGCGCGAACCCAGTGCGCAATCACATGCAGAAGCGCGAGGCCGGCGCCCACCGGCAGCGCGAGATACGGCCAGTGCATGCGAATCGGCAGGCCAGCCGAGAACTGGGTCGACGCCTGCATGGTCTCCACCGTCCCGGTGTAAAAGAGAAGGCCAAGAAAGCCCCCGACCACGAGCATCGTCACCAGCCCCAGCAGCAGCCGCAGCGGGGCCATGTAGCGCCTGAGCATGTCAAGTCCGAAATGCTCGTTGGAACGCACCGCTGCGGCGGCACCGATCAGCACGATCCATACAAAGAGATAACGCGCCACTTCTTCCGACCAGATCAGCGGGCTCTCGAAGACGTAGCGTGCAATCACCTGGGCGAAGGTCACGCAGGTGATCGCCGTGACCAGCGCGGCAAGCAGCATCTCCTCCGCCCGACCGAGCAGGCGGTCGGCGCGCAGCACCGCGCCACGAACCGCCTGCAGGCGCTTCGTCGTCAAGGCCGTCCGTCCCGGCTCAGTGGCCGGCCGCGGCCGAGATCTTGGCGATCAGATCCTTGCCCAGGCGCGCTTCCGACTCTGCCCAGCTCTTCCTGCCCACATCGACAAATGCCTTGAGGTCGGGCCGGGTTATGTTGACGCCCGCGGCACGGATGTCATCCAGCACCTTGGCTTCGCGTGCACGGCGCTCGTCCAGCATCGCCTTGCGGCCTTCGAGCGATGCTTTTTTCATCACCGTCTGCAGGTTTGCGGGCAGACGCTGCCATTGCTTTTCGCTGAACACGAAAGTGTTGATCAGCATCAGGTGGTTGGTGATCGCGAGATTCTTCGCCACCTCGTAGTGCTTGGTCGAGAAGTAGGTGACGCTGTCATTCTCCGCGCCGTCGACCACGCCCTGCTGCAGCGCGGTGTAGAGCTCGCCGAAGGCCATCGGGGTCGGTGCCGCTCCGAGGCCGCGGAACAGCGCGATGAAGGTCGGGTTCGGAATCACGCGGATTTTCTTGCCCTTGAGGTCGGCAACCGAATTGACCGGAACACGGGTATAGACGTTGCGGAATGTCGCCTCCCAGTAGTTGACGACGCGAAAGCCTGCCGGCGGCGCCTTGGAGGAAATCTCCTGATCCACCACCGCGCTGTCCAGCAGCTTGTAAGCCTCGTCGGCGCTCTGCACGAGGTAGGGAAGATCGAGCACACCGAACTGCGGCACGAAGCTCGTGAGCACCGCGGTGGGATCGATGATTCCGCCGATCACGCCCGCCTGCACGTTCTGCCACATCTCGCGCTGCGCACCGAGCTGGCTCGAGGGAAATATCTGCAGCTTGAGCTTACCTCCGGACTCCTTGTCCGCCACCTCGGCCATGCGCGCCGCACCCACCGACACCGGGTGCTTGGGATCGAGGACCATTCCGATGTTGAAGCGGAACTCCTGCGCCTGGACTGTCGTGGCCGCAGCAAGCGCGAGCCATCCGATCACGACCGCGGCGCGCGTCGCGACACCTTGCATGCTTTTCGTCTTCATGAGTTCACTCCGTGATGAAAAATCCGAACACTTTCGACCGGCTTAACGAAATCGGATCGATGAAACCGGCTTGATGCAATCGGCATACCCGATCGGGGAAAACCCGTGCGCTACGAGCGTGGCCATTATAGGGCTTGCTATCGGACCGGCCCGCCCGCGCGGTGCGCCCGGCTTCACGCCGGATCCCCTGCGACAAACCGATCCAGACCCACATCGACCGCAAGCGTGCGCCTGTGCGCCTCCTCAACGTACGGCATGAGCGTCTCGTTACGAGCCCGGATCACCGCGAGGTCCTTCTCAAGCACCGGCATCAGGTCCGCGATCTCCTCGTACAACGCATCTTCATCAAGCGTCATCGCCCGACCGTCGCGGATAACCACGCGCCCGTCCACGATCACATGCCGCACCGACCGCCCCGGCTCGGTGCACACGAGCTGGCGAACTGCATCGTTCAGGGGCACGAAGGACGGGTCGCGAAGATTGATGAGCGTGATGTCCGCCTTCATGCCCGGCGCCACCGACCCGACTTCTCCCGCAAGCCCGATTGCCTGAGCGCTGCCGAGCGTCGCGGCACGGAACGCATCCAGCGACACCGGGCCGTCGCGCTCGGGCGAACCCGCGGCGGACAGCAGCACGAACATTTTCATCGCCTGGAACAGGTTCTGCGAATCGGAACAGCTGGAATTGTCGGTTCCCAGCCCGACCTTGACCCCGGCCTCGATGTAGGCGCGGATCGGTGCCACGCCGCTCTTGGCCTTGAGATTGCAGAGCGGATTCAGCGCCACATGCGCCCCTGCGGCGGCGACTCGTTCGATATCGTCACGGGTAAGCCACACGCCGTGCGCGATCGTGAACCTCGGGCCGAGCAGCCCCATGCGCTCGAGATGGCGAATCAGCGAACCGCCGTCCGAACCGTAGGCGCGGCGCGCGATCACCGCGGTCGCCTTGGATTCATACACGTGACTGAACACGGGCAAACGCTCGCGCTCGGAAAGTTCAGCCACGTTCTGCAGGAACTCCTCCGAGCAGTTCTCCGGCGTCGCCGGTCCGATACCCCAGGTGATACGGGAATGCTTGCCGCGATTGCGCGAGATCTCACCCGCGACGATATCGATCAGTTCGCGCGCCTTGCCGCCCGAACGTACCGAACTGGTGGTGCTCTTGCGAAGCTCGGCGGGAATCACCTCGTCCCAGAACGGAACGCCGCGACTGCCCGGCGCATCGCCCACCTGCATCGCGAACACGCAGCGGATGCCGATATCGTCGTAGGCCTTGAGGATCGTGTCCACATCGGCCGGGTCGAAGGGATAGACGGTTGCCATGTCCTGCACGGTGGTGATGCCCGCCTTTAGGCACTCGAGCGCACCGATCAGCACCCGTGCACGCAGTTCCTCTTTGGATCGCTTCGGATAGTTCGGTGGCAGCGCGTGCAGGAACCAGGCTTCGAGCGGCATCGGTGCGAAACTGCCCTTGAGCAGCGTGTCGTGCGAGTGGTAATGCGCGCTCACCAGGCCCGGGATTGCGAGCTGCCCCGCGGCCTCGATCACTTCCGCCCCCGCGGGGGCGGGACGCTCGGCCGGCGGCGTGACCGACTCGATTCGGGTGCCCGAAATGAAGATGTCGCGAGCCGGCGGCTTCGCCTCGGGGCTGACGGGGTCAAGAAGGCGGGCGCCACGGATGACCAGAGTAATGCAGGGTGGATTTTCCTTGCTCATGAAGTGCGTTCTTTCAATATCAGATGGAAAGCATGCAGTCGTAGAGCACGTCGGCGGCGAGAAGAAAGTCCTCGATCGACATGCTCTCCTGCGGATTGTGGGAGCCGAAGGCGTTGCGGACGAATACCATGCCCGAGGGGACCCCTGCGTTTGAAAACAGCGCCGCATCGTGACCCGCGCCGCTGGGCATGATGATGAACGGAATCTCCCGCCTGCGGCAGATCTTCGCCATCCGCGCCGAGAGCGCGGAGTCCATGACGGCCGAAGGCGAATCGATGCGCTCCCCGAATTCGAAGCGCACGCCGCGCGACTGTTCGAGCGAGGCGCATTCCTCGAGGATCGACCGGTGAAAGCGCTCAAGCGTTGCCATCGACTGGCTGCGCACCTCCAGGCTGAAACCGACCTCGCCCGCAATGATCGAAGGCGCATCCTGGTCCGGATTGGTGTGGACCATGCCGGAGGTGACGACGAGGTCCTCGCCCGCTGCCAGCCATTCCTCCCATGCTTCCTCGATGCGTGAGAGCAGGTCCGACACCGCGAACACCGCATCGCGCCGCAGCCGTTTCGGCACGGTTCCCGAGTGGCCCGCCTCGCCGATGCAACGGACCTGTCGATAGCGGAAATTGCCGCGAATTCCCGTCACCACGCCGACCGCGCGGCCTGCTTCTTCCAGCATCGGCCCCTGCTCGATGTGCAGTTCGAGAAAGGCGGCGACTCCCGACAGGTCGATCATCGGCTTGCCGCCAAGGCAGCGCGCGGGGTCCACGCCCGCGCGTCGCATGTAGTCCGACAGCGGTTCGCGCGTGCTGCGGTGCCCGCGCGCGAGATCGGCCTCGGTTAGCTGGCCGAGCAGGGCTGCGGACCCGAGATAGGCCTTGCCGAACCACGCGCTCTCCTCACCGCGCAGGCCGAGTGCCGCGACCGGCAATCTTGGCCGCTCGGCGTCGCGGGTAGCGCGAACCGCACAGAGTATCGCCGCCACGATGCCGGCGAGTCCGTCGAAGTTCCCGCCTCGCGGCACGGAATCGGCGTGCGAGCCGGACACGATTCTGCGTTCACCCCCGGTCGTGTCGCCAGCGGCACCCATCCAGAGATTTCCCGCGCCGTCGTACGCTGACGCGAGGCCTGCCGAATTCGCGACGCGTTCGAGATGCGCGAGCACCTGCGTTTCCATCTCGCCATACGAGGGCCGGCTCACGCCCGCCACGTCCGCACTCATCGCACGCAACTCGTCGAACAGGGACTCCGCCATTCGCGCGTAGTCCGATCCCGGCGAAAACACCCGGTTCACCATTCCAGCACCTCATGTTCGATTTTCACCGCGCCCACCAGATCGCTCACGAACCCGATGCCGCGCGCGAGGCAAAACACCTCGATCCCCTCGATGATCCGGATCATCGCATCGGCGTGGAGGAAGGAGGCGGTTCCCACCTGCACCGCGCTCGCCCCCGCAAGCATGAATTCGACCGCGTCCTCCGCGGTGGCAATGCCGCCGCTGCCAATCACAGGAATCTTCACCGCCGTGGCGCACTGGTACACCAGCCGAACCGCGATCGGCTTGATCGCCGGCCCCGACAGTCCGCCCATCACGTTGCCGAGCGACGGACGAAAGCTGCGCACGTCAATCGACATGCCGAGGATCGTATTGGCGACCACCAGGGCATCCGCGCCCGCCGCCTCTGCTGCCAGCGCGACCGATTTGATGTCGCCGCTATTGGGCGTGAGCTTGGCCCAGATCGGGAGGTGCGTGCGCCTGCGCATCGCGGCGATGGCCGCGTGGGCTGTGTCGGGCAGCATCGCGAAGGCGCGTCCGTCCGCCTCGAGATTGGGGCACGAAATGTTCGCCTCGATTGCAGCTATACCCGGCACCGACAGCACCTCCACCGCGTCGGCGAATTCCGCCACCGTGTCCGCCGACACGCTTGCCACCAGCGGTGCGCCGCAATCGCGATACAGCGGCACGACGTCGGCCACGAAGTGCGCGAGACCCTTGCTCGGGATGCCGATCGAATTGAGCATCCCGCGCGATACTTCGGCCACCCGCGGCAGCGGGTTGCCCTTGCGCAGTTTGGGCGTGACGCTCTTGGCCACCACCGCACCGAGCCGGCCGAGATCGAACACCTGACCGAATTCGTGCGAAAAGCAGCCCGAGGCCGGCATCACCGGATTGCGCAGGCGCATCGATCCGATGCGCACCGACAGATCAACCGTATCGGCCATCATCGTGCATGGCCTCCGCCCGCGGCGGGAACCACCGCCTGCAGGTCGAACACCGGGCCCTCGCAGCAGACCCTGCGGTGCTCGATCGACCCGTCGCGTGAGCGCAGGCTGCGCACGCAGCAAAGGCATACCCCGAGCGCGCAGGCCATCTGCTGCTCGAGCGCGACTTCACCCGGAATATCGAACTCCGCGCAGAGCCTCTGCAGCAGGACAAGCAGCCGGTTCGATCCGCAGGTAAACACCGCATCCGGCCGCGCCCGGACGAACAATCCGCGAAGCAAAGCCTCCACCCGCGACACGTCCGAAGAACCGTCACTGTCGAACACCGCATGGATCTCGGGTGCCTCGCCCTGCTCGAACTCGGACCGCATGAAGTCTTCGGGCGAACGCGAGGAAAGCAGCGCGCCGATGCGCAATCCGAGTAGCGCCGCGAGCGGTACGAGCGGCGCGAGTGTGGCAAAACCAACCCCCCTCGCGACCACCATCACCGTTCGGGCGCCTGAAGGAATCGTGAAACCCGAGCCAAGCGGCCCGAGCGCCATCACCGTATCCCCCGCCTTCAGCGCGGCGAGCGAGCGGGTGCCCGAGCCGACGACGTTGTAGAGAAACTCGATCCGGCCACGTGCCGGATCGGTTCGATAAACGCTCATCGGACGACGCAAAAACGGCTCATCCGCGCCGACCGGCGGGCAGAGAAGATGCACAAACTGGCCCGCTTTTGCATCGCAGACCGTTGCCGGCGCATCCATCACCAGATGCCGATAGCGCTCGTTGACACGCCGGTTGTCGATCACCGTGCAGCGCGCATTCGCGACCGGAAACACCGCCGACGTCGGCGGCATTTCGATCCTGTCCGGGTACGGCTGGGGGATTTGGCCCGTGATCATGAGTTTTCACTGCTTTCCGGGGCTGGCGGGGAGCAAACCCCGGGGGATACAACATATCTTCAGCACTTGTCTCAGAACTTAGACGAGTCTCAGAAGATGTGTCAAGCCCCGCACAAAGCCGGTGCGCCGGCCGCCGCATGCGCTAAGATCGCCCGCAACCGCACCGAATCCGCTCGACAACATGACCCCGCCCTTCCAGGACATCGGCAACCGATTGCGTGCCTACCGGCTCGGACACGGACTCAGCGCCGCGGCGATCGCCGAGAAACTCGGCATCTCACGAGCCGCGGTGTACCGCATCGAGGCGGGCGAGGTGGTCAAGGTCGAAACCGTGGCACGGCTCGCGAAAGTGATCGGCACCTCGACCGCGTCGCTGCTGGGCGTCGCGGTGGAGTACTACAGCAACGCTCCGAGCTATTTCGAGCGCATGCGCCAGCTCGAGGCCGAATCCCAGCAGGTGGTGGCGCACTTCGAACCGGTGTCGTACCTGCTCACCACCACCGCCTACACCGCGCATCTGCGGACCATGCTGATCGAATCGCTTCCGCCCGCACTCGCGAAGAACCGTCGGGCCGCGGCTGAAATCGACCGGCTGGTGAGCGTGCTCGAGCACCGCAAGTCCCTGATGCACAGCAGGCGCTTCAACATCGTGAGCCTGATCACCGTATCGGAAATCGAGCGATTCCTGCAGCTCGGGCTGATCGGCCGCTTCGATCTTCCCGCGCGCGAATGGGAGCGGCGGCGCGCAGCCGCGCGCGACGAAATCGCCAACGTGGCCCGGCTGATGCGCGAGGAACCGATAGGCGTGCAGATCGGGCTGGTCGAGGACACGATGCCCAACATCACTTTCCAGTTGTTCCGCGGCGAGTCGCGGACTGTGCTTGCGACCAGTCCGTTCCGCCTCGGCGAGCAGCCGAACGTTCGCGTGGGCATAGCAACCGTCACCGCGGCGGAAGAAGCGGTGACGCTCTACGAGCGCATGGTTGCCGACCTGTGGAAGCGCGCGCTCAAGGGCTCAGCCGGCGCAGCGCTGCTCGAGAATATCCTCGAGCGCAATCGTGGGGCGCGCGGCCGGCGAAGGTAATTGCCGCCCGGACCGCCGCCCCTGATTTATTCCGAGGGAAAGCTCGACGCGCCGCCGTGCTCGGCCGACCACACCGCCGGGTTGTGCAGGAAGCGCTCGATCTCGTCGATCTGCTGCGCGGGCAGATAGTTCTGTTTTTTCAGCACCGCGAGAATGTCCCACCAGGTGGCGAGATGGTGCAGTTCGACGCCGATGTCCTTCAGGATCTTCTTGCTCTCGGGAAAAATGTCGTAATAGAAGTTCACGAACACGTGATCCACGATCGCGCCTGCATCGCGCAATGCACGGCAGAAGTTGATCTTGCTGCGGCCGTCGGTGGTCAGGTCCTCCACCAGCAGGGTGCGCGCACCTTCCTTGATGTCGCCCTCGATCTGCGCCATGCGGCCGAAGCCCTTGGGCTTCTTGCGCACGTACTGCATCGGCAGGTCAAGCCGGTCCGCAATCCATGCGGCGTAGGGAATGCCCGCGGTCTCGCCGCCCGCCACCGTGTCGAACGCCTCGAATCCGACTTCCTGCACGATCGTTGCCGCGGCGAAGTCGGTCAGCGCGCGCCGCACTCGCGGGTACGAAATCAGCTTGCGGCAGTCGATGTACACAGGGCTCGCCCAGCCGGAGGTGAAGATGAAGGGCTTGGAGTCGCTGAAGTGGACCGCCTTGACCTCGAGCAGCATGCGCGCTGTTAGTTCGGCTGCGAGGGTCTTGTCAGGAAAGTACATGTTTGATTCGCGGGTCGATTCGCGCTTGAGGGAAAGTGGACGATTGTCTGGCGCGGCGCCAAGCATTGTCAAATGAGGTTGCTGCGAGCACGGCCGCGGAAGTAGTCATTCCGACAACCATCAAAGCGGCCAGTCGTAGTCGATGATCAGCGGCGCATGGTCGGAAAAGCGTGTCGCGATGTAGATGGAGGTCTTCTTCGCAGTGGCCGCGACGCCCGGCGTAGCGATCTGGTAATCGAGGCGCCAGCCGACGTTCTTGGCCCATGCCTGCCCGCGGTTCGACCACCAGGTGTATTGCTCGGGTCGTTGATCGAGCGTGCGGAACACATCCACCCAGCCGAGTTCGTCGAATACGCGGGTGAGCCAGGCACGTTCCTCGGGAAGAAAACCCGAATTCTTCTTGTTGGAGCGCCAGTTTTTCAGGTCGATTTCCTTGTGTGCGATATTCCAGTCGCCGCAAATCACGAATTCCCTGCCCTCTTTCTGCAGCGATTTCATGTACGGCAGGAACTCATCGAGGAAGCGGAACTTCGCCTGCTGGCGCTCCTCCGAACTTGAGCCCGAGGGAAGGTAGACCGAAATCACCGATAGCGTTCCAAAGTCAGCGCGCACCAGGCGGCCCTCCGGATCGAACTCCCGGCTGCCAAACCCGGCAGCAACCCGATCCGGGGGCTTGCGTGCGAATACGGCGGTGCCGCTGTAGCCCTTCTTCTCGGCGAAATGATAGTGCGCGCTGAAACTGCGCGGCTCGTGCATGTCGGCGTGCAAGTCCGGCGCCTGCGCCTTGACCTCCTGCAGGCAGACGACGTCCGCCTTCTGCCGGGAGAGCCAGTCAGGAAAACCCTTGTTCCACGCCGAACGAATACCGTTGAGATTGGCGCTGATGATTCGGGTCACTTGGTTGTCTCCGTGTCGTTCGGGGGTGGGCTGCAAGAGCGAAAGCGCCGGGATTCTACGCGATCACACCCTGGCCAAGCCGTACTTCCAGTCGGCGGATTGCATTCCTTCTCCTGAGGTCAGGAGCGAGCTGCAGACTTCCGGCAAAATAGGCGGGTGGAACGGACTTGCCCGGGAACCAAACGGTTCGAGATTCGGTTCTGAAATCCGAGCCTGAAAATCGGGCTGCATTCACGCGCCTGCATATGGAGCTACGTCATGTCTTTTCGCACTGTTCTCATCACCACCGCGCTGCTCGCAAGCACACTCGCGCCGGCCGTCTGCCAGGCGCAATCTCGCATGTACAAGTGCGTCGATGCCTCGGGCAAAACCTTCTACACCCAGACGCCTCCCAAGGAATGCCTTGGCCGTACCGTCGATGAACTGGACAAACGGGCCAACGTCACCCGCAGGAACGAGGTACTGACGCCGGAACAGCAGGCGGCTCGCGATGCCGAGCGCAAGAAGAAGGCCGAAGAGGACATTGCCGCCAAGGAAGACCGACGCAAGAACGCTGCGCTGCTGAATACCTATTCGAGCGAAAGTGACGTGGAGGAGGCGCGAACGCGCGCACTCAGGGCAGGCAACGAGGCCATCAAGGATACGGAGAAACGTATTGCAGAAGGCCAGAAACGCCGCGCCGCGCTCGCCCAGGAAGCGGAGTTCTACAAAAAATCCGCCATGCCGCCCAAGCTCAAGCAGGACCTGCAGAACAACGAGAACGAACTCAAGAACCAGCAGGAACTCCTGGACGTGAAGAAGAAGGAGATCGGCCTCATCAACACCAAGTATGACGAGGACAAGCGCAGGTTCGTCGAACTCACCAAGGGCGGGAGCGGAAAGAAATGAACGGAACATTCACCCAGTCGACTGCTCGATCGAAAGCTCCCTCCGTGCCTGCGGGCACGCGAACAATCACGCCCGTCCGACTGCGCGCGTTCGCCCTCCTTGCCACCGCGTGCTGCGCCGCCCTCGTGTCGCCTTCATCGTTCGCCCAGAAAATGTACAAATGCATCGATGCGGGAGGCAAGACCTTCTACACCCAGACCCCGCCCAAGGAGTGTCTCGGCCGGACGGTGAACGAACTCGACAAGCGCGGCAATGTCACCAAGCAGGGCGAGGCGCTGACACCGGAGCAACAGGTGGCGCGCGAGGCGGATCGCAAGAAAAAGCAGGACGAGGAGACGGCAGCGAAAGACCAGCGCCGCCGGGACACCGCGCTGCTTGACACCTATGCGAGCGAGAAGGACATCGACGACGCCCACGGCAGGGCATTGCGCGCACCCGAGCAGGTCATCAAGCAGATCGAACAGCGCATCGCAGATAGCGGCAAGTCGAAGATGACAGAGAGCGAACTGAAGAACCAGCAGGCGCTGCTCGATGCAAAGAAAAAGGAATACAGCGCGATCAGCGCCCGCTACGACGAAGAGAAGAAACGCTTCGGCGAACTGACGCGCGCCGCAAAGAAATAGGGAGTGTCTGAACAAGGGGGCGATACCCCCTTGTATATCCCCCAATTCAGAGGGAAGCTCTGTTCAACGGGTGGGGCGATTGGAACTTGATCAGCGCTTCCATAGGAAACGCGGGGCGCGCTCAGGCGCTTCCCGGTTTCCTCTCTCTCTCAGGCGCCGAGCTTTTTGCGGAATATCTCGTTCAGGACCGCGGGGTTTCCCTTGCCCTTGGTGGCCTTCATCGCCTGACCGACAAGCGCATTGAGCGCTTTTTCCTTGCCGGCGCGGAATTCCTCGACCGACTTCGGATTCGCCACGATCACGGATTCCACGATGCCCTCAAGCTCGCCGGTGTCGGAGATCTGCTTCATGCCGCGCGAGGCGATGATCGCATCGACCGCACCCTCGCTCCCGCCTTCGCCCTTCCAGAGCGCGTCGAACACGTCCTTGGCCATCTTGCCGGAAAGCGTGTTATCGCGAACCCGCGAGACGAGCGCCGCGAGCAGGGCGCTCGACACCGGCGTCTGCGCGATATCCAGGCCGTCGCGATTGAGCGCACCGGCGAGCTCCACCGTCACCCAGTTGGCGCATTGCTTGGCGGCGTCCGCCCCGAGACGCTGCACCATGTCCTCGAAAAATGCGGCGGTCTCGCGCGACTGGGTCAGCTGCGCGGCGTCGTAGGCAGATAGCCCGTAATCTCCCTGGTAGCGCTCCCGTTTGGCCGCCGGCAGTTCGGTCATCTCCGATTTCACCCGCTCGATCCATGACTCGCTCACTTCCAGCGGCAGCAGGTCAGGGTCGGGGAAGTAGCGGTAGTCATGCGCATCCTCCTTCGAGCGCATCGCGCGCGTCCTGCCCGTATCGGCATCGAACAGCACGGTTGCCTGCTGGATCCTGCCGCCATCCTCGAGCGTCTCGATCTGCCATTGCGCTTCGTAATCGATAGCCTGCTGCAGGAAACGGAAGGAGTTGAGGTTCTTGATCTCGCGCCGGGTTCCCAGCGGCGCGCCCGGCCGTCGCACGGACACGTTGGCATCGCAGCGGAACGAACCCTCCTGCATGTTTCCGTCGCAGATGCCGATCCAGCGAACGAGGCTGTGCAGCGCCCGCGCATACGCCACCGCTTCTTCCGAAGAACACATGTCGGGTTCGGACACAATTTCCAGAAGCGGCGTGCCCGCACGGTTCAGGTCGATGCCGGACATGCCCTGCCCGAGTTCGCCCGCGCCCTCGTGCAGCGACTTGCCCGCGTCCTCCTCGAGGTGCGCACGCGTGAGGCGCACCGTCTTCTCGCCGTCCTTCGTTGCGATCGTGATCGTGCCGCCCTGCACCACCGGAATCTCGAACTGGCTGATCTGGTAGCCCTTGGGCAGATCGGGATAGAAGTAGTTCTTGCGCGCGAACACCGAGCGGCGGTGGATCGTGGCGCCCACCGCGAGGCCGAAGCGGATGGCGCGCTCGACCGCGGCACGGTTGGCCACCGGCAGCACACCGGGCAAGGCGATATCCACCGCGCTTGCCTGCACATTCGGCTCCGCCCCGAATGCGGTCGATGCACCGGAGAAGATCTTGGACTGCGTGGAGAGCTGCGTGTGCGTCTCCAGGCCGATGACGATTTCCCAGCTCATCTATGTCCCCATCCCCGCGGGCGCGCGCCTGTGCCAATCGGTAGCGCGCTGGTAATGATGCGCCGCGCGCAGCATGCCGCCCTCGGCGAAGTAGTTGCCCACCGCGTGCAGCCCCACCGGCAGGCCGCTGTCGAAGCCGCAGGGAATCGACAGCGCGGGCAGGCCCGCGAGGTTTGCGGGGACGGTATAGATATCGTTGAGGTACATCTTCGCCGGGTCGGATGTTTTCGCGCCGATGTCGAACGCAACTGTCGGCGAGGTCGGTCCCATGATCAGGTCGCACACCTTGAACGCCTGCTCGAAATCCTGCGCAATCAGGCGGCGCACGCGCTGCGCCTGCAGATAATAGGCATCGTAGTAGCCGTGCGAAAGAACATACGCCCCGATCAGGATCCGCCGCTTCACCTCGGCACCGAACCCCTGCGCGCGGGTCTTGCAGTACATGTCCTGCAGGTCATCGTATTCGGGCGCGCGATAACCGTAGCGCACACCGTCGTATCGGGACAGGTTGGAGGACGCCTCCGCCGGCGCAATCACGTAGTACGCCGGCACCGACAGCCCGGAATTGGGAAGCGAGATGTCCACCAGCGTCGCGCCGATCTTTTCGAACTCGGCGAGCGCCGCGCGTACCGCGGACGCGGTGTCGCCCGAAAGCCCCGCGCCGAAGTGCTCCTTGGGAATGCCGATGCGAAGCCCCGCGAGCGGCTTGCCCGATGCGGCTCCAGCGGTCCAGGCCGCATCGAGGTCCTTCGCATAGTCCTCAGAGGCACGTTCGCTCGAGGTGGAGTCGCGGGTATCGAATCCCGCCATTGCGCTGAGCAGGATCGCGAGATCTTCCGCGCTCTTTGCCATCGGGCCGCCCTGGTCGAGGCTCGATGCGTAGGCGATCATCCCGTAGCGCGACACGCGGCCGTAGGTCGGCTTGATGCCCGATATGCCCGAGAGCGCCGCCGGCTGGCGAATCGAGCCGCCGGTGTCGGTGCCGGTGGCCGCCGGCGCGAGACGCGCGGCGATCGCGCACGCCGAGCCGCCCGATGAACCGCCCGGAACCTTGGCCGTATCCCAGGGATTCTTCACCGGACCGTACCAGGACGATTCGTTCGACGAACCCATCGCGAATTCGTCCATGTTGGTCTTGCCAAGCATCACCGCGCCCGCCTCGTTGAAGCGCTCGATCACATGCGCGTCATAGGGCGAGATGAAATTGGACAGCATCTTCGAGCCGCAACTGGTGAGCCAGCCGCGGGTGCAGAAGATGTCCTTGTGCGCAACCGGAATCCCGGTGAGCGGACCGGCTTCGCCGCGGGCGAGGCGTTCATCGGCGGCGCGCGCGAGCGCAAGGCTACGGTCCGCATCGAAGGTGATGAATGCGTTCAGCGACGGATTCAGGCTCTCGATGCGCGACAGGAAAAGCTTTGTCAGTTCGGCGCTGGAAATGCGCTTCGACGCAAGCGCGTCGGCGAGTTCTTTGAGGGATGCTTGGATCATGAATTGTGCTCGGTGCGCGGTGCTCGGTGCACGATGGGCGCCGGCGCCAACAAGCCGCCGCACCTTCGCCGTGCGTTGCTACTCGATTACCTTGGGAACCAGGTACAGGCCGGCTTCGACCTTGGGCGCGACCGCCTGGTACTGCGCACGTCGGTCAGTCTCGGTGACGACATCCTCGCGCAGCCGCAGGGCGAGGTCGCCGGCATGCGACATCGGCTCGATACCGGTCGTATCCACCGCCCGCAACCGCTCGATCAGGCCGAAAATATCATTGAGCTTGGACTGCACCTCGCCGGCCTCGGCCGGGGTGGTCTCGATTCGCGCCAGCAAGGCGATCCGGCGGACATCTTCCAAAGAGAGAGACAAGGTAATTTTCCCGGCAAAACAACGAGTTTTGCAGTATTATACCCGACGAGGGGCAGGGCCTTCCGGGATCGCTTAGCCCACATAAATTTACGGAAATTGAGGGCATGTTCGGGTTTCTTAGAAGCTATTTTTCCGACGATCTCGCGATCGACCTCGGTACGGCGAACACGCTGATCTATCAACGCGGCAAGGGAATCGTTCTCGACGAGCCCTCGGTTGTCGCAATCCGCCAGGAAGGCGGGCCCAACGGCAAGCGCAGCATCCAGGCCGTCGGCAAGGAAGCCAAGCAGATGCTCGGCAAGACGCCGGGTAGCATCACCGCCATCCGCCCGATGAAGGACGGCGTGATTGCCGACTTCACCGTCACCGAGCAGATGTTGAAGCAGTTCATCAAGAAGGTGCACACCTCGCGCCTTCTTTCGCCCTCTCCACGCATCATCATCTGCGTTCCCTGTGGCTCGACCCAGGTCGAGCGGCGCGCGATCCGCGAATCGGCGCTTGGGGCCGGCGCGTCGCAGGTGTACCTGATCGAGGAACCGATGGCCGCGGCAATCGGCGCGGACATGCCGGTCGCGGAAGCCACGGGTTCGATGGTGGTCGACATCGGCGGCGGCACCACCGAAGTCGGCGTGATCTCGCTCGGCGGCATGGTGTACGCCGGTTCGGTGCGTGTCGGCGGGGACAAGTTCGACGAAGCGATCATCAACTACATCCGCCGCAACTACGGCATGCTGATCGGCGAGACCACCGCCGAGAACATCAAGAAGGAAATCGGCTCGGCCTTTCCTGGCTCCGAAGTCCGCGAGATGGAAGTGAAGGGACGCAACCTTGCCGAGGGCATACCGCGCAGCTTCACGATCAGCTCCAACGAGATCCTTGAAGCGCTCACCGAACCGCTTAACCAGATCGTATCGGCGGTGAAGTCCGCGCTCGAGCAGACGCCGCCCGAACTCGGCGCCGACATCGCCGAAAAAGGCATGGTCCTCACCGGTGGGGGCGCGCTCCTGCGCGACGTCGACCGCTTGCTGATGGAGGAGACCGGTCTTCCGGTGATCGTCGCCGACGACCCGCTCACCTGCGTGGTGCGAGGCTCGGGCAAGGCGCTCGAGAAGATGGACAAGCTCGGGAGCATCTTTACCGTTGACTGATCATCTGGGGAGTGACGGTTTCCGGCTCATGCCACGCTTGCGCTCCCCGATTTTCCGCTCTCCGGATTCCGCGTTCCGCGCCTGATGGATCTCCAGCCGCCTGCGTTTTTCAACCGCGGCCCAGCCCCACTCGTACGCCTGACGTTCTTCGTCGCCCTGTCCGTTCTCCTGATGGTGCTCGACGCGCGTTTCCATTACGCCGAATCACTGCGCCAGGTGCTGGCGCTCATCGCCTATCCGCTGCAGCGCATCGCGCTTGCACCGGTACAGGCGGGCGAAGCGGTGTCGGATTTCTTTACCTCGCAGAACGCGCTCGCGCGCGAGAACGATGCACTGCGCGCGAAGCAGCTCCAGGCCGCGAAAGACCTCACCACGCTTGATGCGCTCTCGGCCGAGAACGCGCAACTGCGCCGCCTGCTCGATGCACGCCAGCGCGTGCCGCGCAAATCCGCGTTCGCGGAAATCCTCTATTCCGGGCGTGATCCGTTTTCACGCAAGGTCGTGGTCGACCGCGGCGCGAACGACGGCGTGCAGCTCGGCGGCCCGGTGATCGACGATGTCGGCGTGATCGGGCAGGTCACCCGCGTGCATCCCCTTCTGTCCGAGGTGACTCTCATCACCGACAAGGACCAGGCGATCCCGGTGCAGGTGGTGAGGAACGGCCTGCGGGGTGTGGCCTACGGCTCGGGCGACGGCACCACGCTCGACCTGCGCTACATGGCGGCCAACGCCGACGTGCAGTCGGGCGATACGCTCGTCACCTCCGGCATCGACGGCATCTACCCGCCGGGGCTGCCGGTGGCGCGCGTGGCGAAGGTCGAGCGCGACGCCGCCTACGCGTTCGCCAAGATCTCCTGCAACCCGGCGGCGGGCACCGACACGCACCGCCAGGTGCTGCTGCTGTCGCAGGACGACGGCCTCGCCTCGCAACCGCCGCAGGCCGACCCGGCCGCCGCGCAAAAATCCTCCAAGGCGCGCCGCGTGCGCCGTCGCGACGGCTGAGGGAATACGCATGTCCTTCGACGACCGCCCGCAGCGAATCCTTCTACCGGTCAACCCCCTGTTCGTCGGGATGACCCTGCTGTTCGCACTCCTGTTCAACCTGATGCCCTGGCGCGACACCACCGGCCTGCCCGATCTCGTCGCGCTGATCCTCACCTTCTGGTGCGTGCGCGAGCCGCGCAAGATGGGGATCGGATTCGCCTGGGTGCTCGGCCTGCTGATCGACGCCGCCGACGGTGCGCTGCTCGGCCAGCACGCCTTCGCCTACTCGGCGCTCGCCTTTGGCGCAATGGGGCTGTCGCGGCGCATCCTCTGGTTTCCGCTCTGGCAGCAGGCTACGCACGTGTTCCTGCTGCTTTTCATGACGCAGTTCCTGATGCTCGCGGTGCGCATGGCTTCGGGCGCGAGCTTCCCCGGCGTGTTGTACTTCCTCGGCAGCATCATTGCCGCCGCGCTCTGGCCGATTGCGAACGTAGTGCTGCTGGCACCGCAACGCCGCCCCGAGAATGTCGACGAGAACCGGCCGCTGTGACGCCCCCCCACGACTGATGCAGATACACGACACCGAGCGCGAGCTTCACCGCTTCCAGGTCCGTGTCGGCGTGGCCGCCGCGGTGGTGCTGACCTGCTTCGGCCTGCTGCTTGGCCGCTTCATCTACCTGCAGGTGGTCCAGTACGAGATTTACCACGCAAAGGCGGAAGACAACCGGATATCGATCGTGCCGATTGCGCCCAATCGCGGCAACATCGTCGATCGCAACGGCGCGGTTCTTGCGCGCAATTACTCCGCCTACACGCTCGAACTCGCGCCGGGCAAGGTACCCGACGTCGAACAAACGATCAGCGAGCTCGAGAAGATCATCGACATTCGCCCGCAGGACCGCACCCGGTTCCGGCGGTTGATGATCGAGGCCAAGGGTGCCGAGACGCTGCCCATCCGCACCCGCCTCTCCGACGAAGAAGTCGCCCGGTTCGCGGCCAATCGATTTCGATTCCCGGGCGTGGACATTCGCGCGCGGCTGTTCCGCGATTACCCCAACGGCGATTTTGCCTCGCACGTCCTCGGCTACATCGGGCGCATCAACGATCGCGACCTGGAAAAAATTGCCGCGGACGGGCTGGATGCCAACTACAAGGGCACCGACCACCTCGGCAAGACCGGCATCGAGCAGAGCTACGAGCGCGACCTGCACGGCGTCACCGGCTACGAGCAGGTCGAGGTCGATGCCGCCGGACGCGGCGTGCGAACGCTCTCGCGCACTGCGCCCACGTCCGGAAACTCGCTCGGCCTCACCATCGACATCCAGCTCCAGGGCATCGCCGAGACGGCCTTCGGTGCGCGCCGCGGGGCGATGGTGGCGATAGAGCCTTCCACCGGCGCGGTGCTCGCCTTCGTCTCCAAACCCGGATTCGATCCGAACCTCTTTGTCGATGGCATCGACAGCGCGAGCTGGGCCGAACTCAACAACTCGCCCGACCGGCCGCTCAACAACCGCGCTCTCACCGGCATGTATCCGCCCGGCTCGACCTTCAAACCCTATATGGCGATCGCTGCACTGGAACTGGGCAAGCGCACCGCGACGCAGACCATCCAGGACCCGGGCTACTTCATGTTCGGCGGCCGGCGCTTTCGCGATTCCAAACCCACAGGGCACGGCACGGTGGACCTGTACAAATCCATCGTCGTGTCCTCCGACACCTACTACTACCAGCTCGCCAACGACATGGGCATCGACGCGATCGCCGGCTACATGAAAAATTTCGGCTTCGGCGCCCGCACCGGCATCGACCTCGAAGGGGAGGCCATCGGCGTGCTGCCCTCGCCCGAATGGAAGATGAAGCGCTATCGCAAGCCGGAGCAGCAGAAGTGGTACGCGGGCGAAACCATCTCGATCGGCATCGGCCAGGGCTACAACTCCTACACTCCGATCCAGCTTGCCACCGCGATGGCCACGCTCGCCAACAACGGCGCGATGTACAAGCCGCATCTGGTGCGCTACATCGAAAACGTCAAGACCGGCGAGCGGCGCTATATCGAACCCGAACTGTTGCGCTCGGTGCAGATCAAACCCGAGCACATCGACCTGGTCAAGCGCGCGATGGTCGGGGTCAACAAGGAAGGCACCGGTGCACGCGTCTTTGCAGGCGCCGAATACACCAGCGGCGGCAAGACCGGCACCGCGCAGGTAATCGGCATCAAACAGAACGAGAAATACGTCGAATCGAAGGTCGCCGAGCGCTTCCGCGACCATTCGCTGTTCATTGCCTTCGCGCCTGCCGACAGCCCGAAGCTTGCCCTCGCGGTGCTGGTGGAAAACGGCGGCTTCGGCGCGCGTTCCGCCGCGCCGATCGCGCGCGCGGTGCTCGATTACTACCTGCTCGGCAAGAAGCCCCCGCCGCCTGTCAAAAGCGCCGGCGACGACACCGCGGAGGAAGGCAGTGATTGAACGCGCCGTCCGGCGGCTCACCTCCTCCTTCGATGCGACGCTGATGGCGATCGCGCTTTGCATACTCACGCTTGGCATCGCCACCCTGTTCTCCGCGAGCAACGAAAACCCGGCGCGGATCTCGGCGCAACTGGCAAACATCGGCGTTGCCTTCGCCGCGATGTGGGTGATGTCGCAGATCCCGCCACAGACGCTGATGCGCTTCGCCCCGCCGATCTATCTTGTCGGCGTCTTCCTGCTTGTCGCAGTCGCCTTGTTCGGAGATGTGCGCAACGGCGCGCGCCGCTGGCTGAATCTTGGCGTCACAAGCATTCAGCCCTCGGAGATGATGAAGATCGCGATGCCGTTGATGCTCGCCTGGTATTTCCAGAAGCGCGAGTCGATGCTGCGTCTGGCCGACTACGCGGTTGCCGCCGTCCTGCTCGCGCTGCCCACCTTCCTGATCGCGCGCCAGCCCGACCTCGGTACCGCGCTGCTGGTGGCCTCCGCCGGCTTTTTCGTGATCTATCTCGCAGGACTCTCCTGGAAGATCATCGTCGGCCTGACCGTCAGCGGTCTTGCCGCGCTGCCCTTCCTGTGGTCGTTGATGCATGACTACCAGCGCAGGCGCATCCTAACCCTGCTCGACCCGACCGAAGACCCGCTCGGCGCGGGCTATCACATCATCCAGGCGACGATCGCGGTAGGCTCCGGCGGCATCTTCGGCAAAGGCTGGCTCAAGGGCACGCAGACCCATCTTGAATTCATCCCGGAACGTGCGACGGATTTCATCTTCGCGGTGTACTCGGAGGAGTTCGGGCTCATCGGCAACTGCCTGCTGGTGCTGCTCTACCTCGCCATCATCACCCGCGGCCTGATGATCGCGGCCAACGCGCCTACCTTCTTCGCACGCCTGCTCGCCGGAGCGGTCATCCTCACGTTCTTTACGTATGCCTTCGTCAACATGGGCATGGTGTCGGGCATCCTGCCGGTGGTCGGCGTGCCGCTGCCGCTGGTGTCCTACGGCGGCACCGCGCTGGTGACGCTCTTCACCGGCCTCGGCATCCTGATGAGCATCCAGAAACACCGCAAGCTGGTGCAGACATGAAGCGTCACGTTCAAACCCTTTGGTTCTTTTCCGTGTGCGCACTGCTTGCCGCCTGCGGCAGTGCACCGGTGGCACCGGTGATCGATCGCGAGCCGTCCGCGGATGCCCCCGCTGCCTCGACCGCCGCCGCTCCCCGACCCGCGCCCGCGCCGCCGACGTCACCGCGACGCGGCGGTTATTACAAGGACGACGGCCCGGGCGAAGGACCGGTGCCGGATCTCGCGGCAATCGAGGAGCCCGAACCCCGCGTCGAACCGCTACACCGCTTTGCCAACAATCCCTACAACGTGTTCGGCATCGACTACCAGCCGATGCGCACGCTCGGTCCCTTCCGGCAAAGCGGGCTGGCGAGCTGGTACGGTAAAAAATTCCACGGCCAGAAAACCTCCAGCGGCGAGATCTACGACATGTACGGCATGACCGCCGCGCATCCGACGCTGCCCATCCCGAGTTATGTCCGCGTCACCCGCTCGACCGACCGCCGCTCGGTGATCGTGCGGGTCAATGACCGCGGTCCCTTTCATCCCGGCCGGGTGATCGATCTTTCCTACACCGCGGCGTGGAAACTCGGCTATGTCGACACGGGCAGCACGCTGGTGGAAGTCGAACTCATCCGCCCCGAAGACATGCCCGCGATCATCGCCGCGCGTCGCAACGAGCGCCTCGCGCGCAGCACGACTTTGGCCGCAACCGCGCCCGTCGCGAGCCGGCCGCCCGAATCCCCGGCCGCCGTGGCCGTGAATAATCAGACTGTTATTCCCGCCGCCGCCGCGGTCACTGCATCGAACGCCGTCGTGACCAGCCACGCGAATGCCGCCGCCGGCACGGTATTCGTGCAGCTCGGCGCGTTCTCGGCGCGCGAAAGTGCGGAGATCTTCCGTGCACATGTGTACCGCGAACTCGCCTGGCTCAACCAGGTGATCGAGATACTGCCGGGCAACAACCTGTTCCGCCTGCACCTCGGCCCCTTCCGCGATCGGTCCGAGGCCTCGGGAATCGTCGAGCGCATGCGCGAGACCCTGGAAATCCGGCCTGTGTTCGTGACAAGATGACCGCAATGCGTACGCCGCGTTCATTGTCGTCCGCCCTGCTTGCCGCGCTCGGCTCCTCCCTCCTGCTCGGTGCCTGCGCCCTGCCGTTTTCACCGCCCGATCCGGCCGTGCAACAGGCAGCGCCGAAGACACCCGAAAAAATTCCGGTCTCGCGCCTGCTGCGCAAGCCCGGCGGCTTCTACACCGACGACAGCCCCGACGGATCGATGAAAATCGACATCGACCAGATCGCCGAACCGCTCCCGCGCACCGAAGACCTGAACCCAATCGCGAACCAGCCCTACTCGGTGTTCGGCCGCGAGTACGTGCCGCTCACCTCGGTGCAGGCGTACAAGCGCCAGGGCACTGCGTCCTGGTACGGCCGGAAATTTCACGGCCAGAAGACCACCAGCGGCGAGGTCTACGACATGTTCGCGCTGTCGGCGGCGCACCCCACGCTGCCGATCCCGAGCTTCGCGCGCGTCACCAACCTCGGCAACGGGCGCTCGGTGCTGGTCCGCGTGAATGACCGCGGCCCGTTCCACTCCGGCCGCATGATGGACGTGTCCTACGCCGCCGCGTTCAAGCTCGGCTTCGCCGAAGAAGCAATCGCGAACATCGAAGTGGAAAGCATCGTAACGGCCGCAGCGCCTGCGCAAGCCACGGAGCCTTCACCGCTTGTCGCGCCACCGCCCGAGGCGCCGCCTGTCACCCCGATCGCCGCCGAACCCACCGGACTGTTCCTGCAACTCGGCGCCTTCGCCAACCCGGCGAACGCGGAAAACTTCAGCGCGCGCCTGAAACGCGAACTCGACTGGCTCGCGCATCCGCTCGCGGTGTACGGACGCTCCGGGTTGTACCGACTGTATCTCGGTCCGTTCAAGGACCGCGCGGAAGCCAACGCGACCTCGAAGAAACTTCAGGAAGCGCTCGATGTCAAACCGGTGGTCATCCGGCGTTGAACCTGGGCGTCCTCCAGACACCGTCCGGCGATCCCGGATGGCCATGATTTGCCCCGGCGGCGCCATTCTTTGCCGGAAGGTCGCCCTGACCCGGTTGATATAATCGGAGTCTTTCCGTTCAACCCTTCCCCGGATGTCCATGCCCCGCTTCGCCGCACTGCTGCTCGTACTCATCCTCTCCCTCGCGGGCCCGAACCCGGCCCGCGCCGACATTCCGCCGCCCTCGGTTACCGCCCGCGCCTGGGTGCTGATCGATGTCACCAGCGGCATGACGATTGCGTCCACCCTGCCCGACGAGCGCGTCGAGCCGGCCTCGCTCACCAAGCTGATGACCGCCTACCTGACCTTCGCCGCGCTGCGCGACAAGAAGATCAGCCTCAACCAGACGATCCCGGTGTCCGAGCGCGCCTGGCGGGCGCAGGGCTCGCGCATGTTCATCGACCTGAAAAAGCCGGTGACTGCGGAAGAACTCATCCACGGCATGATCATCCAGTCGGGCAACGACGCCTGCATCGCGCTTGCCGAGGCGATCGCCGGCTCGGAGGAAACCTTCGCCCAGCTGATGACCAAGGAGGCGCAACGCCTTGGCATGAAGAACACCAGCTTCACCAATTCCAGCGGCCTGCCGGACCCGAAGCACTACTCCACCGCGCGCGACCTCGGCATCCTCGCCACCTCGATCGTGCGCGACTTCCCCGAGCAGTACCGCTACTACTCGATCCGCGAGTACCGCTACAACAACATCACCCAGCAGAACCGCAATCGCCTGCTATGGCTCGACCCGAACGTGGACGGCATGAAGACCGGTTACACCGAGGCCGCGGGCTACTGCCTTATCGCATCGGCCAAACGCGGCTCGCGCCGCCTGCTCTCGGTGGTGGTCGGTACCGCCTCAGAATCGGTGCGCGCCACCGAAAGCCAGAAACTTCTGAACTACGGTTTCCAGCTCTGGGACACGGTGCGCCTGTATGAAAAGAGCCAGGCGGTGAGCACGATCGATGTCTGGAAAGGCAGCGAACGCAAGCTCAAGGCGGGATTCAACAACGACTTCTTCGTCACCGTGCCCAAGGGTGAGGGCGAGAAGGTGAAAGCGGAACTCGTAAGCGAACAGCCCCTGATCGCGCCGGTGTCCGCCGGCCAGCGGGTGGGTACGCTGCGGGTGCAGCTCGACGGCAAGCCTATCGGCGAGTTTCCGGTGGTGGCGCTGGAGAACATCGCGGTGGCAGGGTTCTTCGGGCGCATGATCGATACCGTCAGGCTCTGGTTCAAGTGATTCCTGCGACTGACTGCAAGCGGAGGTTGCGTTGAACGTATTCCTCAACGGCGAGTACATGCCGATAGAACTGGCCCGCGTTCCCGTTCTCGATCGCGGCTTCCTGTTCGGCGACGGTCTGTACGAAGTCATCCCGGTGTATTCGCGCCGACCGTTCCGGCTGAAGCAGCATCTCGCGCGACTGCAGGACGGCTGCGACGCGATCAGTATTTCCAATCCGTACGACGCGCGGCACTGGGGCGAAATCATCGGCCGCGTGGTCGAATCCAATCCGTGGGAAGACCAGGCGATCTACCTGCAGGTCACGCGCGGCGTGTTCAAGCGCGACCACGTCTTCCCCAAGGACATCAAGCCCACGGTGTTCGTGATGGCCAACCCGCTTGTCACGCCGTCGCCCGCGGCGGTCGAAAACGGCCTGCCCGCGATCACTGCGCAGGATTTCCGCTGGACCCGCGCCGACATCAAGTCCGTTTCGCTGCTCGGCAACTGCATGCTTCGTTCAATGGCGGACGACGCCGGGTGCATCGAGGCGATCCTGCTGCGCGACGGAATGCTGACGGAAGCTTCGGTGAGCAACGTGTTCATCGTGAAGGGCGGCCACGTCATCACGCCGCCGAACTCGAACCTGATGCTCCCCGGCACCACCTGCGACGTGGTGCTGGAACTCCTTGCCTCGGGCAGCATCGCGCATGAAGTGCGCCCGGTGACCGAGGCCGAACTGCGCGCCGCCGACGAAATCTGGCTCACCTCCTCCTCCAAGGAAGTGCTCGCGGTAAACACGCTCGACGGCAAGCTGGTGGGCACCGGCAAGCCAGGCCCGATGTTCCGCAAGGTGCATGCGCTGTACCAGGACTACAAGGCGAGCGTGATGCGCGCCCCGGCCGATGTCTGAGGGACCCCATGATGAAAGCCCGAGGATGAGCGATGACGCGCAGGAATCGCTGCTGGTCTATCCCACCGACTTCCCGATCAAGATCATGGGCAAGACGCAGCCGGGCTTCGCCCAGTCGGTGCTGGAAGTCGTGCACAAGCACGCACCGGATTTCGACGCGGCGACCATCGAACTTCGCGCCAGCCGCGAAAACACCTACCTCAGCCTCACCTGCACCATCCTCGCCACATCGCGCGAACAGCTCGATGCGCTCTACAAGGACCTGTGCGATCACCCGATGGTAAAAATGGTACTTTGATGCGGATGGTGCTCTGATGTCCCCGGCGGCGGCCGTGGAAACCGGTGACGCGACGCGGATACCGCCGATCGCCCTGCGCCGGCTTGGCCTGACGGACTACGATGCCACACTGGACGCAATGCGCCGCTTCACAGACGCACGCGACGACACCACCCCCGACGAGCTCTGGCTCGTGCAACATGCGCCGGTGTACACCGTGGGCATCGCCGGACGGCCGGAACATTTCCCGGAAAACAGCCTCATCCCCGTCAAACGAATCGACCGCGGCGGCCAGATCACCTACCACGGCCCCGGCCAGGCGGTGGTGTACACACTCATCGACCTCCCGCGCCGCCGCCTCAAGGTGCGCGAACTGGTCCACCGGATCGAGCAGGCGGTGATCGACCTGCTCGCAGCCTATAATGTTTTTGCCGATCGTCGCAGCGGCGCGCCCGGGGTGTATGTCGGTGCAGCCAAGGTGGCGGCGCTCGGATTGCGCGTGCGCCGCGGCTGCAGTTACCACGGTGTCTCGCTGAATGTCGACATGGACCTCGCTCCATTTCTCTCCATTGATCCCTGCGGTTACCCCGGCCTGGCGGTAACGCAGACGAGCGCGCTTGGCATCGACGCCGATACCGACACGCTCGGCGAGGGGCTCGCCCGGGCCATTCAGGAAAGGCTGGAACATGTCCGCCGCTGAAACAGGACCCGGGATCAAGCTCGACGCCAAGCACGAGAAGAAAAAGGGCGAAGCCAAGACCCGTAAGAACCCGGTCAAGATCGTCCCGCAGACACCTCTCAGGAAACCCGACTGGATTCGCGTCAAGGCGGCGCTGCCCGGCTCGCGCTTTCACGAAATCAAGCAGATTCTTCGCGACAACAATCTGCACACCGTCTGCGAAGAGGCCTCCTGCCCGAACATCGGCGAATGCTTCGGCAAGGGCACCGCGACCTTCATGATCCTCGGGGATATCTGCACCCGCCGCTGCCCCTTCTGCGACGTCGGCCACGGCCGGCCGAAGCCGCCGGATGCGGAGGAACCGCTGCACCTGGCGAAAACCATCGCCGCGATGAAACTCGCCTACGTGGTGATCACCAGCGTCGATCGCGACGACCTGAAGGACGGCGGCGCACAGCATTTCATCGACTGTATTCGCGCCGTCCGGGAACATTCTCCGAAAACGCAGATCGAAGTACTGGTGCCGGACTTCCGCAGCCGTCTCGAGCGGGCGCTCGGCATCCTGGCGGGTGCGCCGCCGGACGTGATGAACCACAACCTGGAAACCGTGCCACGGCTGTACCGAATGGCGCGCCCGGGCTCGGACTACGCGAATTCGCTGCGCCTGTTGAAGGAGTTCAAGGCGATGCAACCGGCCGTGCCGACCAAATCCGGCCTGATGGTGGGCCTGGGCGAAACCGACGATGAAATCATCGAGGTGATGCGCGATCTGCGCGCCCACAACGTGGACATGCTCACCATCGGTCAGTACCTGCAGCCCTCGCAGCACCACCTGCCGGTGACCCGCTTCGTGCCGCTTGAGACCTTCGACCGCTTCCGCGCGGAGGCTGAAAAACTCGGCTTCATCCACGCCGCGGTCGGCCCGATGGTGCGCTCGAGCTACCACGCGGACCAGCAGGCCCATGCGGCTGGCGTCGCGAACGCGACGACAGGTGCTGCACATCCCTCGGCTGGCGTCGCGAACGCGACGACGGGTGCTGCACATCCCTCGACCGGCGTGTCGGTATGACCGCCGTCCATCATCTACAGACACTTGCGCTGGTTCTCGCCGCCTGCGTCGGCCTGCTCACCGGTGAGCCTGCCCGCGCGCTCGAGCCGAACCAGCCCGCGCCCGAGCTCGACGTAAAGCTTTTGAACGGCAAGACGATCAAGGCGAAGGATCTCAAGGGCAAGGTGGTGGTCACGATGTTCTGGGCCACCTGGTGCCCGACCTGCCGGACGTCACTGCCCGAACTGCAGCGCTTCTACAACGAGCAGCACGCGAAGGGTCTGGAGATCGTCGCGCTCTCGATCGACGAAAACCCGAAGGACGTGCGCGAATTCGTGAAGGCGAAGCGCCTCAACCTGCCGGTGGGCATGCGCACCGATCCGTTTTTCGACCACTACGGCCGCGTCGCCGCCACGCCCACCATTTTCATCACCGACCGGCAGGGCATCGTCCGCCACCGGCTGGCGGGCACGCCGACCACCGCCGAAAAAGTCGAGCAGCTCGTCCTGCCGCTGATGTAGCCACGCCGGAAAATCTTCAACATTTTCCGGCAATGCTCCAGCAACGACGCGGGACAGCAGTCATTCTCGATAAAGTAGCTGATATAAAATCGATCGGGTCCTTGCCATTACCCCGGAGATGTTCCCGATGACGCGCAGCCCCGATCCGGTCATCCGTGCCCTCAAGCGCCAGCTGATTGATGTCTTGGTCCGCCATATCGAGCAACGCTTCACCCGCTTCGACGTGCCGCAGTCGCATGTCGCCGACACGCTCGGCATCAGCCAGCCGCGCCTGAACGCGCTGCTGCACCGGCGCGAGGCGATGTTCAGTCTCGATGCACTGATCGGGCTTTGCACGCAGTTCGAGCTCGAGGTCCGCCTGCGCGTGGTGCGACCGTACTCGAAGGGCTGACCACCTATGCGAAAACCTCCGGACGCGCCGCCAGCCACTACAATGCGCGCTCCCGATTTCAATTCACGATAAAGCGAGATCACAATGTCCACTCCCCAATCCAGCGGCCTGATCATCGACGAGGTCGTTGTCGGCAGCGGCGACACCGCGGCGGCCGGCCAGCATGTCACCGTCCACTACACCGGCTGGCTGTTCGAGGACGGCGTCGCCGGCAAGAAGTTCGATTCGAGCAAGGACCGCGGCGACCCGTTCGATTTCCCGCTCGGCGCGGGCCATGTGATCCGCGGCTGGGACGAAGGCGTGCAGGGCATGAAGATCGGCGGCACGCGCAAGCTGACGATTCCGCCGGAGATGGGTTACGGCGCACGCGGCGCGGGCGGCGCGATTCCGCCGAACGCGACCTTGCTGTTCGAAGTGGAACTGCTCGCCATCGGTTGATCGGGTTGATCGGACTGAGCCGGCCTGCGTTGAACCGGCGCGGCTGAACCCGCAGCGATGCGCGTGATGCGGCGCAACCCGCAAGGCCGGTGTTCCGGCCCGGCTGTCCGCATCACTGCCGCACTCGCGCTGCTTGCAGCACTGCTCGCCGCGTGCAGTCCGGCGTCCATCCGCATCACGGAATCGTGGACACCGGAGCTCGAACCCGGCGCGGTATTCCGCGACTGCCGCGACTGCCCGGAGATGGTGGTCGTTCCCGCAGGGCGGTTTGTCATGGGCTCGCCCGACGATGAAGGCGGGCGGTATCGCCAGGAAGGTCCGCAACGGGACGTTCGCATCGCTCAGGCCTTTGCCCTCGGACGCACCGAAGTCACACGCGCGCAATGGGCGCACTTTGTCGAGGAAACAGGCTACGCGACGCAACCCGGCTGCTTTGTCTGGAACGGCGATCGCACCGTGCCCGATGCAAAGGCGAGCTGGCGCAATCCCGGCTTTGCACAGGGAGATGGTCATCCTGCGGTCTGCATCAGCTGGAACGACGCGCAGGCCTACGTCGCCTGGCTTAGCCGCAGGACCGGCAAGACCTATCGCCTGCCCTCCGAAGAGGAATGGGAATACGCCGCGCGTGCAGGAACGACAGGCTCGCGCCACTGGGGCGATTCGCCTGCGCTCGCCTGCGAATTCGCCAATGTGTCGGACCTCTCCGGCGCAAAGGCGCAACCCGCGTGGATCGCCCATCCCTGCGACGACGGATACGTGTTCACCGCACCGGCGGGCAGCCTGCGTGCCAACCGCTTCGGTCTTTACGACACCGCGGGCAACGCCTGGGAATGGACCACCGGCTGCTGGACCGAACAACTTGGCGGGGTCTCATCGAACTGCAACCAGCGCGTGCTTCGCGGCGGCAGCTGGTTCTCGATGCCGGGCTTTGCGCGCTCGGCGACGCGCCACCGGCTCGACGCCGAATTGCGCTTCAGCGAAATCGGGCTCCGCGTCCTGCGGGCGCCCTGAGCCTGTTTATTTGCCCTCGCTATCCTTCCAGCGCGCCATCAGCGTGTTGGAGGGCAGCGTCTCGTCGATCAACTTTCTCGCGGTCTCGATGCCGGCCACCGGCAGGCCCTTTGGGTCAAGCAGGCCGACCTGCACCAGCACGCTCGCCTGGTCCCAGTAGATATGCTCGTGATAGAGCTTGTCGCCGCGGAACTTGATCACCGCCACCAGAGGAATCTCCACCCGCCGGCCGGTGGGCGCCACGCCGGGCAGCATCCAGTCGATCTCGCAGGTGTGGGTGAAGCAGAACAGGATCTCGTCCACGATCTGCGTAGCACCCACCGTGCGCGACACCGGAATCAGCGCGGTGTCCGGCGGATTGCCGTTGACGAAATGGTTCTGGTAGAAGCGCCGCAGGTTGTTGTAACCGACGCCGCCCGTCATCGTGGGCACGTGATTGACGTACGGCTCGGCCACCATCGTCGCCATCGTCGCCGCCACATCGCGCGCCGCGAACTCGTATTCGCAGTGCTTTTCCCAGAGCGCGGAGAAGTCGTAGTGCGGCCCCATCTCGCGGCGAAACGCGGTGATCGAGCGCTCGTGCGCGACCCGCGCGGCTGCCTTGTCGAAATGATCGCCACCCGCGCGCGCGAACGCATGATCGACGCCGGGATACACATACGCCTCCATCCCCGGCTTGCCCGCGAGCGCTGCGGTGATCACCTGTTGCGCAGTCGGCGGGCAATAGCCATCGTTACCCGCGATATGCAACACCAGCCGGCCCGTCACGCGCGAAAGTTCATCGAGGTTCTTCTCGATGCCCACGCCGTAGTAAGCGACCGCACAGGCCACCTCCGGCAGACGGCAGGCGGCGAGGTACGCCAGCTTTCCGCCGAGGCAGAAACCGAGCACGCCCGACTTGCCCGCGAATTCCGGCAGGGCGCGCAACGCGGCAAGCGCCGCGCCCACATCCTCCGTGCCCTTATCCTCGTTGAAGCCCTTGTAGAGCTCGAACGCGCGCTTGTAGTCGGCCTCGGTGTAGCCGAGTTCGATGCCGGGCGCCTGGCGCCAGAAGAGGTCCGGCGCCAGCACGACATAGCCTTCCTCCGCGTAGTAGTCCGCCACCGCGCGCATGCTCGCGTTGACGCCGAAGATTTCCTGGCAGAGCACGATGCCTGGCCCCTTGCCCGCGGCCGGCACCGCCACATAGCCCTTGAAGCTGCCGCTGCCGTCGGTTGCCCGGATGTCGATGGTTCTGCCCATGGTGTGCCTTTCCTTTTGAATGAAACCGGGCGAGCGTGTGCGTCCCGGAGAAAATCCTGATCAGCGGGCTCTGGGCCCTTCCTGCCAATTCTCCCGGATCATGAACGCGTTGAGCACCGGTATGCCTTTGTCGAGCGCGATCTGGATCAGGCCCGGCACGCCCGAGCGGCAGGGCAAGGGATGGCTGATGACGCCGTGCGGCAGGTCCTCGGTTTGCAGGCAGTCGCCGAGCGCAAGCCTCGATCCGCCCATGTTCACCAGCAGCGCGGGCTTCGTCGCGGCGGTCGGCCCGAGATCGAGAATCGCCGCGGACTCGCGCACCGTGGCGGCGAAGTCCTGCGCCTCGACAAGCGGCACGCCCGCGCGGGTAATGGCGTCGAGCGTTGCGGTACGCGCGCCCGCACCTGACGCACCGGTCGTGCGGGCATCGTCCGGGAGCACCACCCTCAGCGAACGCACATTCCATACGCCCGCCGTACGGACCGCCGCTTCCGCGTCCAGCCAGGTGAAGGGCGTGCGATTCACGCCATCGCCTACGAGCGCGACGGGCGCGACGCGCAGCACCGACACCACCCGCGAACGAAGACCGTAGGCCTCGATCGCGCTCAGCGCGGCGACATTGCCGCCAATGTACGCATCCGACAGCACCACCGCCACCGTGTCGCCGGCATGCAGACCCGCCTTGCGCAGAAGCCGCGAGAACAGCGCCGCGGTGTCGGGACTCGCCACCGTGCGCTTGCCGCGCGGACTGGCGACCGAAGTCGTGCCCCGCGGCGCCGCGGCGCCGCCAGCATCATCATCCGCATGGATCACGTTGAATTCCGGACCGTCCGTTTCCTGCGCCTTCGACGGCGTAACGCCGCGCGCCGCCCGCGCTTCGCGGATGACCTCGCTTGCGCGACGCATGCGATCGGCGGCGTTCTCCATCAGCGCGGCATCCGGGCCGAGTCGCATCGACACGTCGCCCGCGATGCGCCAGAACATCACCCCCGCGGCGACGCTGAGCAGCAGCCAGGCGATCTTCGTACCTGTCCGTGTTCCGGACAGGCGGCCCAGGGCCTCGAGCCAGCTCATGCCGGGTGCGTTCCCGCGTGACAGTCGAACCGCCGGCACTGACTCATGCGGTCACCCGATCAGCCGATCAACGGATCACAGCTTGTCGTACTTCCGCACCGAACCGCGCGACTTCTCCGCCGGGTACTTGCGCGCGTTGTGCGCAAGCTTGGCGCGGATAGCCTCGTCCAGGTTCACCCCGAGGTCATGCGCCATGTAGGCCAAGTAGATCGCAATGTCCGCCATCTCGTGGCACACCTGCTCACGGTTGCGTTCTACCGTCTCCGCCACCTGCGCATCCGGAATCCACTGCACCGTCTCGAGCAGTTCGGATGCCTCGAGCGAGATCGACACCGCGAGGTTCTTGAAGGTGTGGAACTGCTCCCAGTCGCGCTCGCGGCGAAAGGCGAGAAGGTCCTGCATCAGCTCGGCTTGGATCATTGCGGCCCCGGTCGGATGGCATGCGAAGTGCTGTCCGCGCAGTATATCCAGCGCGGCATCCGCCTGCCGCAAGCAGTCAAATGTTGAACATTTATGTCAAAACCCCAGCAGAGACGACTGGAAGCGGACGTTTGGCGTACAGAACTGGAACAATCAGGGGGTAAAACAGGGAGAGAAACTACGCCGTACCGCGCACCGCGATACGGCACTGCGGCCTCACACCGGTTCGCGGAGCTTCTCGTCGAGCAGCGCGTGCAGCTGGGCGAAGTCGGGCTCGCCGAGGTACTGCTTCACGATGTTGCCGCGCCGGTCCACGATGAAGGTGGTGGGCGTGAGACGGATATTGCCGAACCGCCTGGCCGCCTCGCCCTGCACGTCGAGCGCGACCTTGAAGGGCAGCTTGTTCTTCTCGGCATAGGCGATGACGTAGTTGGCGGGGTCGTATTCCATGGCCACCGCGACCGTCTCGAAGCCGCGGTCCTTGAACTTGTTGTAGGTCTCGATGATCTGCGGCATTTCCTTCACGCAGGTGACGCAGGAGGTCGCCCAGAAGTTCACCAGAACCACCTTGCCGCGCAGGTCGCTGGTGTTGATCGACTCGCCGGTGAGGGTGCGGAACTTCACCTCCGGCACCGGGTTGGGTGCGAACATCGCGCGGTAGGTGACGGATAGAATGCCAAAGGCGAGGGCGGCGATGAGGGAAATCGCAGCAGCCTTCCTTGCAGGAGATTTGACGGTGCTCATTAACATGCGGTCCTTGAATCCACGAAGTATCCTTGTATTTCTGGGACTTGTCTCAGTGATGGCGGTGTCCGCGCCCGTCCGGGCGCTGGATCTGGCGAGCCTGTCCAACAAGGACACGGTGGCCGGTTTGAAAGAAGCGCTGGTAAAAGGTTCCCAGGTGGCAGTCAATCGCCTCGGCATCGAGAACGGGTTCATGAACGACGGCCGCGTAAAGATTCCGCTGCCCGAATCCCTCGCCCGGGCCGAAAGCCTGATGCGTTCAGTGGGCATGGGCAAATACGCCGACGAACTCGTGCTGCGCATGAACCGGGCGGCGGAAGCCGCGGTGCCCGAAGCGAAGGCGCTGCTTGTGAATTCGATCAAGCAGATGTCGGTGCAGGACGCCAAGGGCATCCTCACCGGCGGCGACGATGCGGCCACCCGGTATTTCCGCCGCACCACCACCGAGCCGATGAGCCAGATATTCCTGCCGATCGTGAAAAAGGCGATGGAAAAGGTGAAGTTCGCCGACAAGTACAACGAATTCGCCGAGCACGGGGTGAGATTCGGCCTGGTGAAGGCCGAGGACGCGAACCTCGAGAAATACATCACCCGCCGTGCCCTGGACGGGCTGTACCTCGTGATCGCCGAGGAAGAAAAGAAGATCCGCGCCGACCCGATGGGCTCGGCGAGCAGCATCATCTCGAAGGTATTCGGGGTGCTGAAAAAATAAGAGAACTTAACGATGCGAGGGGATACTCCCCTCGCGCTTCCCTGAATCAGGGCTCCTGACAGCGAATCTGTCAGGAGCGCCAGGAATCGGGGGTTGCAGCAAAGGAGTAGTTCCATGCATACCCTTGTACGAGGCGCGGTGCGCGCCTGCGCTTTCGCATTCCTGCTCGGTACCGTCTCGGCAAACGCGCAGACCTTTCCTTCCAAACCGGTGAAGCTGGTGGTGGCGACCACCGCCGCCGGGCTCACCGACACCGTCACCCGCGCGATTGCGCAGGAACTCTCCAAGGTCTGGACGCAACCGGCGCTGGTGGAGAACAAACCCGGCGGCAGCACGATCGTCGCCGCGAGCTACGTGGCCAAATCCCCCGCCGACGGCCACACCGTTCTGATGGCGAACGACTCGACGCTCTCCTCCAACCAGTACCTGTTCAGCAAGCTGCCCTACGACCCGGTGAAGGATTTCGCGCCGGTGATCATGGTGTACGAGGCGATCTCGATGATGGTGGCGCGCCCCGGGTTCAGCGCAAGGAACCTGCAGGAACTCGTCGCGATGGCGAAGGCGAAACCCGACGAGTTCACCTACGCCTCGTTCGGTGCGGGCAGCAAGACGCATCTGGACACCGAAGCCCTGCTGTTTGCCACCGGAACACGCATCCGCCACATTCCCTACAAGGGCGTGGCGGAAGTGCTCACTGCGCTGGTGGCGGGCCAGATTGATGTGGGCCTGTCCGCGATACCGCCCGCCCTGCCCTACCTGAAAAGCGGCCAGATCAAGCCGATCGCGCTCGCCGGGCCGAAGCGTTTTCCGATGCTCGCGGACGTGCCGACCTTCGCCGAAGGCGGCGCGCCCGGCGTGGAGTCACGCGCGTGGTTCGGCTTCGTGGTGCCGGCGGGAACGCCCCGGCCGGTGATCGACAAGCTCGCCGCCGATGTATCGAAGGTGATCACGCAGCCGGAATTTCTCGACAAGCGGATCACCGGTGTCGGGCTGGGGCTGCTGAATACCGGACCGGACGAATTCGCCGAATTCCTGAAACGCGACCGCGCGGACTACGCCGCACGGGTGAAGCATGTCGGGGTGAAGCTGGATTAGGGCTGTTCCGAATTCATACTCGTGCCGGTGGAGATTGCTTCGCTTCGCTCGATCGGCGGAGATTGCTTCGCTTCGCTCGCAATGACGGCCAACGGTGTCATTGCGAGCGCGTGAGCCGAAGCCGCAAGCGAAGCGCGGCGGGAAGCAATCTCCCGTGGCACGGCCACACCTGTGCCCGTCATTGCGAGCGCAGCGAAGCAATCTCCCGTGGCACGGCCCTATCCATCGCTACAGGGCAGGCAGGCTTCTAGATGTACACCCGGGTGCGGATCGCGCCCATGTCCGCCTCGTCCAGCGCACGGCGGATGACACCCACCGCCTTCTGCAACCCCTGCGGCGCGAGACGCGTGGCGCTCGAGTAGTCGTCCGGATCGCCCACCACCAGCCGCAGGTCGACGATCGAAAGCCTTGAGGCCACCGCCCGGCTGATGATGCGCTCGTTGAAGATCGCCAGCGCCGCAAGCGCCGCCTGCTGCCGTTGCGGTTCGTCGTAACGCGGTTTGAAGCCGGTGCACACGAGCGTAAGCAATCCGGAACCAAGCGCGGTGGTGATCAGCGGCTCGATCATGTGCTCGAAGGCGTCGGCCGCGAACGACAGGCGCGCGAGCGATTCGCGGTAGGGCGCGGGCGCGCCGTCCAGCAGCCCGCTCTCGGCGATCGCCTCGTTGCCTTCGAGGCAGACCACCGCATGCGTCGCATCGTTCGGCAGCCCGTTGCCGTCGGACATCTCCTTGAGCGACACCAGGCTCAGCCGGCCGTTGAATCCGGGGCCGAGCGGATCGTTGAGATTGCCGATGTCGGGCAGGATCGCGTCGCCAAGCAGAATCACATGCTTGTCGGAGAGTTCGAGCGTCGGGAATCCGTTGTCGGCCATATCGTTGTTCCACGGCTCGCGCCGCCTCCCCGGTGTAGATCGGCGCTAGTGCGCCGCTTCCCAATTTTGCCCGGTACCCACATCCACCACCAGCGGTGCGCGCAGCTTTGCCACGTTGGTCATCAGGCCGGGCAGTTCGGCGCTAACGTCCTCCAGCTCCGCTTGCGGCACTTCGAGCACAAGCTCGTCATGCACCTGCATGATCATGCGCGTCCCGGCCTGCTTGTCGTCCAGCCAGCCCTGCACCGCGATCATCGCGAGCTTGATCAGGTCGGCGGCGGTGCCCTGCATCGGCGCGTTGATCGCCGCGCGCTCGGCACCGGCGCGGCGCGCCTGGTTGCTCGAGCGGATTTCCGGCAGCCAGAGCCGGCGGCCGAACACCGTCTCGACATAGCCCTTCTCGTGGGCGGATTCACGGGTCTCCTGCATGTAGCGCTGCACGCCGGGATATCGCGTGAAGTAGCTGCCGATGTAGGCCTGCGCAGTGGCGCGCTCGATGCCCAGTTGCTGCGCGAGGCCGAAAGCGGACATGCCGTAGATCAGGCCGAAGTTGATCGCCTTGGCGGTGCGGCGCTCATCCGAACTCACCTCATGCAATGCGCGGTTGAACACTTCCGCCGCGGTGGCGCGGTGGATGTCCTCGCCCGCCTCGAAGGCGCGCAGCAGGCTCTCGTCGCCCGAAAGGTGCGCCATGATCCGCAGTTCGATCTGGGAATAGTCGGCCGAGACGATGACGCAGCCGGGCGCGGCGATGAAGGCCTCGCGGATACGCCTGCCTTCGCCCGAGCGCACCGGTATGTTCTGCAGGTTCGGCTCGGTGGAGGCGAGGCGCCCGGTAACCGCAGTGGCCTGGCCATAGCTCGTGTGCACCCGGCCGGTGACGGCGTTCACCATGCGCGGCAGCTTGTCGGTGTAGGTGGACTTGAGCTTGGAGATCTCGCGATAGTCGAGCAGCATGCGCGCGAGCGGATGGTCGAGCGCGAGTTTCTCCAGCACTTCCTCGTCGGTGGAGGGCGCGCCCGAGGGCGTCTTCTTCACCACCGGCATGCCCTTGCGTTCGAAGAAGATCTCGGCGATCTGCTTGGGTGAATTCAGATTGAAGGGCTGACCCGCCTCGGTGTAGGCCTTTTGCTCGATTTCGAGCATCTTCTGCCCGAGCTCGTGACTCTGCACGCCAAGCAGGTTGGAGTCGATCAGCACGCCATTGCATTCCATGCGGAACAGCACTTCACGCACCGGGATCTCGATGCCGGCGTACACATGCGAGAGTTTTTCGTCCGCGGCGATACGCGGGTGCATCACGCGGTGCAGGCGCAGGGTGATGTCGGCATCTTCGGCCGCGTATTCGGTGGCACGGCCGACCTCGACCTGGTCGAACGATATTCTCTGCGCGCCTTTGCCGGTGACGTCGTCGTAGCTGATCGTGGACAACCCGAGATGCTGCTTCGCGAGCGAGTCCATGTCGTGGCGCATGTGGCTCTCGAGCACGTAGGACTGCAGCAGCGTGTCGTGCTCGATGCCGCGCACCGTGACGCCGTGGTTGGCGAGTACATGCTGGTCGTACTTGGAGTGCTGGCCGAGCTTTTTCTTGGAAGTGTCCTCGAACCAGGGACGCAGCAGCTCGAGCGCGCGCTCCACGCCGATCTGCGGAGGCGCTCCCGCGTACGCATGCGCAAGCGGCAGGTAGCAGGCATGCCCCGGTTCGACCGAGAACGACATGCCGACGATGCGCGCGGTGAGCGGATCGAGGCTGGTGGTCTCGGTGTCAAAGGAGACAAGTTCCGCCGCCTCCAGCCGCGCGACCCATTCGCCAAGCGTCGCCTCGTCGAGCACCGCTTCGTAGCGCTTCGGAACGTCCTCCGGAAACGCCGCCTGCGCGGCGGGAGACGCCGGTTCGGCCGCGCGGCCGCGCGACGCGGCGACGCTCTGCTGCGCCGACGGACCGTCCGCCCTCGCTTCGTCACCCTTTACTTCTTTCAACCAGCTCCGAAATCCGAAGGTCGAGAACATCTCGGCAAGCAAAGCGTCGTTGCGCGCCGGCGGCGCGAGGTCATCCAGCACCACCGGGAGCGTGACGTCGCATTTGACGGTGAGCAGTTGCCGCGCGGTGGGAAGCCAATCAAGAGCCTTGCGCAGGTTCTCGCCAACCACGCCCTTGATCTCGCCCGCGTGCGCGACCACGTTGTCGAGCGAACCGTACTGTTGAATCCATTTCACCGCGGTCTTGGGCCCAACTTTCTCCACTCCGGGCACGTTGTCCACCGCATCGCCGGTAAGCGTGAGGTAGTCGACGATGCGCGAGGGCGTGACGCCGAACTTCGCCTCGACCCCCGCCTCGTCGAGTACCTCGTTCGACATGGTGTTGATCAGCGTGACGTTTGGATTCACGAGTTGCGCAAGGTCCTTGTCACCGGTGGAGACCACCGTCTTCACGCCGCGCGCGGTGGCGATGCAGGAGAGCGTGCCGATCACGTCGTCGGCCTCGACGCCCTCGACCGCAACCAGCGGCCAGCCGAGCGCACGGACCGCGTCATGCAGCGGCGGAATCTGCACCGCGAGGTCCTCGGGCATCGATGGCCGGTTGGCCTTGTAGTCGGGGTACTGGTCCTCGCGGAAGGTCTTGCCCTTGGTGTCGAACACGCAGGCGAGGTAGTCCGCCTTGTAGTCGGCGGCCAGCCGCCGTAGCATGTTCAGCACACCGTAGATCGCGCCGGTCGGCTCGCCGGCCGGGCTGCGCAGGTCCGGCAGCGCGTGAAAGGCGCGATACAGGTACGACGATCCGTCGACCAGCAGCAGCGTTTTCCCGCCTGCGTTCACTTCCGGAAAAATATCTTTTGTAGAGGGTTCGCTCATGGGCGAGAACAGAAATCACAAATCGAACGGACTGGTGCTGCCGAACGGCGATGCGGTGCACGAAACCAGCGCAAAGGAAGCGTGGCGGCTCTTTGGCATTATGTCAGAGTTCGTCGAGACGACCGAACGTCTCGGCAACGTGCGGCCTGCGGTGTCCTTCTTCGGCAGCGCGCGCATTTCGCCCGACAGTCCGCACTACGCGCTGGCCGAGCGCACCGCCCGGCTGCTCTCCGACGCGGGCTTTTCGGTGATTTCGGGCGGCGGCCGCGGCGTGATGGAAGCGGCGAACCGCGGCGCGCTCGCCGGCCGCTCGCCGTCGATCGGACTCAACATCCAGTTGCCGCGCGAGCAGATTCCGAACGACTACCAGGACATATCGCTCTCGTTTCGCCATTTCTTTGCGCGCAAGGTGGCGTTCGTGAAGTTTTCCTGCGCCTATGTGGTGCTGCCCGGCGGCTTTGGCACGCTGGATGAACTCACCGAGGCGCTGATCATGATCCAGACCGGCAAGTCGCCGCGCTTTCCGATCATCCTGATGCACGAGCCCTTCTGGCGCGGCATGCTCGGCTGGTTCCGCGAGCGGCTTGTCGCCGAAGGCATGATCTCGGAGCAGGACATGGACCTGATCCAGGTGATCGACTCGCCCGAGCAGGTGGTGGACGCGATCTTCCGGCATTACGAGCACAGCGGGTTCATCCCGACCGCCGCGGACCGGGAGAAGTTCCTGGATCTTTGAGACGCGTGCAGTGCTCGGTGAAACGATCGGGAGAATCTGTGCCCTTCTGGTAAACTCGTTTCACCATGCGCCGAGCCCTCATCGCCTTTGCCCTTGTTCTTGCGTCCGCCCCCCTGGCGGCGCAGCAGCCGCCCAAACTCGAGCCCCTGCCCGAACCGCCGCCGCCCCCGCCGGGCGTCGCGCTCGAACGGCCGAACGAGGCCCCGGTGAGCATCACCCCCGGCCCGAACGACCGCGTGGAAGAAGCACTGGTCGATGGACGGCGCGTGGTTCGCGTGACCACGCCCAGCGGCGCGGTGTATTTCCTCGACGACCGCGAGCAGGCCCCCGAAACAGCCGCAGGCCGGCCGGTTCGCGTGCCGCTCTGGGTTATTCGCCAGTTCTAGGGGCGGGCGCGTCCCGCGCACCGACGCCGGACCCCCGACCGGCCCTCGGCAAGCATGTCCGTATTCACCAAAGTCAGCCCTGATCAGCTCAACGCGTGGTTGAAGAACTACGCGATAGGCTCGCTCGTCGAGCTGAAGGGCATTGCCGCCGGCATCGAGAACACCAATTACTTCGTCACCACGACCTCCGGACGCTTTGTCCTGACACTGTTCGAAAAGCTCACCGCCGACGAGCTCCCGTTCTATCTCAAGCTGATGGCGCATCTCGCGCACCACGGGGTGCCCTGTCCCTCGCCGATCGCCAACAACGACGACGAAATCCTTGGTGCACTCAACGGCAAGCCCGCGACGCTGGTGACCTGCCTGCCGGGCGCACCGGTGATGTCGCCTAACGCGGCGCATTGCGCGCTCATCGGCGCGACACTCGCGGACATGCACCTCGCCGGGCGCAGCTACAGCCTCGTGCTTGAGCACCCGCGCGGCGCGGCCTGGCGGCGCGAAACCGCGCCCAAGGTGATGCCGTTTCTGGATGACGACCGGCGATCGCTGCTGTCCTCCGAACTCGAATTCCAGGACAGCGCGCCGCACGCCGGGCTGCCGCGCGGGCCGATACACGCCGACCTGTTCCGCGACAACGCGCTCTGGGAAGGAACGGACGCCGCACCGCGTCTTGGCGGCGTGATCGATTTCTACTTCGCCGGCGTGGATGCGTGGCTTTTCGATGTCGCGGTCACGCTCAACGACTGGTGCGTTGGCGCGGACGGCGCGATCGACCCGGCGCGGGCCGAGGCGATGCTCGCGGCGTATCGCGCAAAACGCGCGTTCACCAACGCGGAAGTCGCTGCGTGGCCGTCGATGCTGCGCGCGGGTGCGCTGCGTTTTTGGCTGTCACGCTTGCACGATTTCTACCTGCCGCGCCCGGGCGAGCTCACGCATGCGCACGATCCGGAGCATTTCCGGCGTATTCTCGAACTGCGCAGGGCGAACGCCGCCCCGCTGATCGCCTGAACCGCCGCACACGCCCGCGCCTCATCGCACGCACCACATCGAATTCAAATGAACATCGTTTCCACCCGCAACGGCTGGCTCTGGGTACTCCAGGGCTTCTCGATTTTTCGCAAAAGTCCGGCCATCTGGATCCTGCTGGTGCTCAGCTACTGGTCGATGATGGCCCTGCTGAGCCGCTTGCCCATTCTCGGCACGGTGCTCGCCACCCTGTCCCTGCCGGTGTTCGCCGCGAGTTTCGCGATCATGGCGCACGAAGTCGCCATCGGCGGCCGGCTGATGCCAGCGCTGCTCTTCTCCGGCTTCCGGCGCTCGCCACGCACGCTGTTGGCCCTCGGCGCGATGAACATGGTGGCGATGGTCGCGGTGTTCGCATGCACCTACCCGATCGATGGCGGGATCCTGATGGGCCTCGCGATCCTCGGCAAGCCGCTGCCGGCCACCGTCCTGCCCGGCGGCGCCGACTCCGGCGCCTTCATGTTCGCATCGGTCGTCGCCGGCCTGCTCGCAGCACCCGTGCAAAGCGCGTTCTGGTTCTCGCCGATGCTGGTCGCAGGCGTCGCCGGACAAAAGCCGCTGGGCGCGGCGCAATCGCTCTTCTACAGCTTTTTCGCCTGCTGGCGGAACTGGCGTGCCTTCATCGTCTATGGCGCCACGCTTTCCACCGTATTCGTGTTCATCGCTCTGGCGCTGCAACTCGTGGTCCGATCGGACAAGACATTGCCGGTGGCCATGTTTGCCATGGTGCTGGTGCTGCTGCCCACCTTGTTCGGAACCTTTTACGCAAGTTACCGCGACATTTTTTCTCCGCGGACCGCGCCCGGCCCTGGCACGACCGACGACACATCACCCACAAGCGACGATACCCCTTCGTCGTAAGCGGTTTATCGCAGCCGGGGTGAGCATCCGCCTCGGTTAGAATTCTTGACTTGAATCTAGCGCCGGAATCCCCCCCGCCCGGCTCAGCACGATGACCGCCCGCCTACGCGAAATCCCCTACAACTACACCTCGTTCTCCGACCGGGAGATCGTGATCCGCCTGCTTGGCGAGGATGCCTGGGCGACGCTGCTCGACCTGCGCGAGGAACGGCGCACCGGACGCTCCGCGCGCATGCTGTACGAGGTGCTCGGCGACATCTGGGTGGTGTCGCGCAATCCCTACCTGCACGACGATCTGCTGGAGAACCCCGACCGGCGTGCCGCGCTGATCGAGGCAATGCACCACCGGCTCGGTGAGATCGAGAAGCGTCGCATCGACTACGGCCGAAGTGAAGATGTCCCCGGCGCGCAGGATGGCGCGGGTGCCGCATCGCGGGGTGCGAAGGTCGACTTCCTGGTCAAGCGCGCGCGTACGGCAGTGGACACCTTTGCCGCCGACCTCGAGGAGATGAAGGTACTGCGCCGCAAGGTGCTGAAAAAGCTCTCGCGCAACACGCGGCGCGACAACATCGCCT
>CANIEV010000012.1 GCA_947466535.1 Betaproteobacteria bacterium | reverse complement strand
GTAGCAGAAACAAAGACCGTCTGACGCATCACCTGTTCGAACTCCTCGAACTTGAGCGGGCGATTGTCCATCGCTGACGGAAGACGAAAACCGTACTCGACCAGATTCTCCTTGCGGGCCCGGTCGCCGCGGTACATGCCGGTGAGCTGCCCGATGGTTACGTGGCTCTCGTCGATGATCATCAACGCGTTCTTCGGCAGGTAGTCGATAAGAGTCGGCGGCGGTTCGCCCGGCGCGCGGCCGGACAGGTGGCGGGAATAGTTTTCGATGCCCTTGCAGAACCCGAGTTCCGCCAGCATCTCCAGGTCGAATCGCGTGCGCTGCTCGATGCGCTGCGCCTCGATCAGCTTGTGCGCTTCCTGGAACTGCTTGATGCGGCTCGACAGTTCCTTCTTGATCGCATCCACGGCGCGCAACGTTGTCTCGCGCGGCGTGACGTAATGGCTCGACGGGTACACCGTGAAGCGCGGCGTCTTGTGATGAAGTGGCCCGGTGAGCGGATCGAACAGGGTCAGCGCCTCGATCTCGTCGTCGAACAGTTCGATACGAAGTGCCGTCTCGGAGTTCTCCGCCGGGAATACATCGATCACCTCGCCGCGCACCCGAAAAGTGCCGCGGCGGAAATCAAGTTCGTTCCGGTCGTACTGCATCGCGGTAAGCCGCGTGATGATGTCGCGCTGGCTCGAGCGCTCCTTCTCCCGCAGGTGCAGGATCATGCCGTGGTAATCGACCGGGTCGCCGATACCATAAATGCAGGAGACAGTCGCGACGATCACCGTGTCCTCGCGCTCGAGCAGGGATTTGGTAGCCGACAGGCGCATCTGCTCGATATGCTCGTTGATCGAGGAATCCTTCTCGATGAACAGGTCGCGCGAGGGCACGTAGGCCTCGGGCTGGTAGTAGTCGTAGTAGGAAACGAAATACTCGACCGCGTTTTCCGGAAAGTCTTCGCGGAATTCGGCATACAACTGCGCCGCGAGCGTCTTGTTGGGGGCCAGCACCAGCGCGGGCCGCCCGATCTGCGCGATGACATTCGCCATCGTGTAGGTCTTGCCCGACCCGGTGACGCCGAGCAGCGTCTGGTAGGCGAGGCCGTCGTTCACCCCTTCGACCAGCTTTTCGATTGCCTGCGGCTGGTCGCCGGCAGGTTGGTACATACGGTTGAGCTTGAACGGGCTGCCGGGGAAGGTGGAGAGCACGAGTGGTAGAATCCGCGACGCGATAAACTTTTGATATTACACGATCAAACACCATGAACGCCCCCCTCAGCTCCTCCCTGCTTACCGACGTCCCGCTGGCCCCGCGCGACCCGATTCTGGGCATCACCGAACTCTTCAACGCCGACAAGAACCCGGCCAAGGTGAACCTAGGCGTCGGCGTGTATTGCGACGATTCCGGCAAGCTGCCCGTGCTCGACTGCGTGCGTACCGCGGAGCAGCAACTTGCCCAGACCGCGACACCCCGCGGCTACCTGCCGATCGATGGCCTCGCCGTCTACGACAAGGCAGTTCAGGAACTGGTGTTTGGCGCATCCAGCATCGCGCGCACCGAAAACCGGATCGTCACCGTCCAGGCGCTCGGCGGCACAGGCGGCCTCAAGGTCGGCGCGGACTTCCTCAAGCGCATCGCCCCTTCGGCGCAGATCTGGATCAGCGATCCGAGCTGGGAGAACCACCGCGCGCTGTTTGAGAGCGCCGGCTTCACCGTGAACACCTACGCCTACTACGACGCGGCGACGCACGGCCTGGATTTCAAGGGAATGCTGGATGCCTTGAACACCATGCCTGCCGGCGCGATCGTCGTGCTGCATGCGTGCTGCCACAACCCGACCGGCGCCGACCTCGACGCGAAACAGTGGGAACAGGTGATCACCGTCGTCAAGGCGCGCAAGCTGATGCCCTTCCTCGACATGGCCTACCAGGGATTCGGCGCGGGCATCGACGCCGACGCCGCAGCGGTGCGCCAGTTCGCAGATGCGGGCGGACCCGTGTTCGTGTCCACCTCGTTCTCGAAGTCGCTTTCGCTGTACGGCGAGCGCATCGGCGCGCTTTCGGTAGTCGCGAGCAGCGCCGAAGAAGCGCAGCGCGTTCTGTCGCAACTCAAGCGCGATGTCCGGACCAACTACTCCAACCCACCAACGCACGGCGGCAAGGTCGCCGCCGCGGTGCTCACCGCGCCCGAACTTCGTACTCTTTGGGAAAAGGAACTTGGCGGAATGCGCGACCGGATTCGCGACATGCGCCGCCAATTTGTCGAAAAATTGAAGGCACGCGCCCCGGCCCATGATTTCAGTTTCGTCATGCAGCAGCGGGGCATGTTTTCCTACTCCGGCCTCACCAAGGAGCAGGTCACGAAGCTGCGTGAGCATTATTCGGTGTATGCGGTGGAAACCGGACGCATCTGCGTCGCTGCACTGAATTCGCGAAATATCGACTATGTGGTGGACTCGATCGCGCGCGTCATAGGCTGACTTCCGCCTACCTGTGCCCCAAGCAGGTGCCACACCGGTGAAAGGCACGAACAGACACGGTTTTGTCTTGGTATTCAGAGCGCTAGGCATTTGACCCGGGCAGCACACACGCCTACAATACGCACCTCTCGCGACGCCTCCACGGCGTCGCGTGTTTTCAGGGCCAGCATATTTTTTTGGGCCTTTTCTGATCCCCGATAGCTCAGCTGGTAGAGCGACGGACTGTTAATCCGCAGGTCCCAGGTTCGAGCCCTGGTCGGGGAGCCAAAAGAATCAATGCCTTACGCTCGAATGCAGCACGGGGGCCGGTGAACTCGGCGCGCTGAACTCCCCTCCACCCCTTTGCCGCAGGTATCTGTACGTTTCACTTGGAGTATTCGAGATGTATGAAACCCCGATCCTGCAGTACCTGAAAAAGCACGGTCAGCAGCTCGACGTCGAAATCGCCGCCGCGACTGGCATTCCGCTTCCCAAAGTTCGCTCCTCGCTCACCGATCTGTCGGCCCGCGGCGAGATATCCAAATGCAGCGTGACCCGCTACACCGACGGCAAGCCGATCGAAGGCATGCTCTGCCGCATCGCAGGCACCATTCCGCCCAAGGCTCCTGGCCGCCGTCCCGGCAGCTGAGAGGGACCCTTCATCAGGGGGCCTTCGGGTCCCGCAGAGGGGCGGATACGCCCGCGGGCAAGGGGTGACGGTCCACATTCAGGACCATAGAGACCAGCGTGTAGTACCCGGATACTCCGAGCAGATCGACGATACCGCGCTCCCCAAACGCATCGAGGGCGGCCGCATATGCGGCATCGCTTACCGATTTATCCCGGTGCAATTCGGTACAGAAGTCATACACAAGCGCCTCGTCCGGCTGGAGTTTCGCCGGGCGTATCCCCTGAGCGAGATCCGCTGCGACAGCAGGATCCAGCCCCGCCTTCAAGGCAAGTATCTGATGCGCGTACCACTCGTATTGTGCGGTCCAGTAGCGGGCTGTGATCAGGACCGCGAACTCGTTCAGCCTTGAGGGTAGCGCGCTGTTGAAACGGAGATATTCGCCGAGCTTCTGCACCCTTTCTGCAAGTTCAGGGCTTCGCAGTAGCGCATTGAACGGCCCACGCACCCCGCCCCTCGGACCCGACGCGATCGCGGAATGCACTGCTTTCTGCGCCTCGGTCATGTCCGACTCGCCCAGCGCCGCAAACCGTGGCTCGCCCGGAGGCACCACATGGAAAGGCTGCGGGATCAACCACAAGGCAACGCTGGTCAGAATATTCATGCATCTCTCCGCCTCAGGACGCGATGCCCTTTTCGATCAGTTCGGTCACCACTTCGGTGAGCCCCAGGTTCCGCTCCTTCGCGAGCGCATGTATCCGATTTACCAGCTCGCCGTTCAGCTTCGCGGTGAACGGCACGAGTCCTTTCGCCTGATCCAGTGCGCGCTGCTCCCGCCGCGAGAGCTCGGGCGCGTCCTGCCCGGGGCGTCCGGTGACTCCACCCTGATGAATCTTGCTGACGATCTTCAAACCTTTGAGTTTTTCTAGTTCCACGCGCTTCATCGGGTCTTGCCTCTGATTTTCTGTTGACCGCTATTCTACAATCCAAGGACATTGGCCAAGGCGGGCCGTGCCTGCAATCAGCGCGACGCCACCCGAAACACGCCTTGATGCCAGTTGAACTCCAATGCGCATTCGCCGCGAAGCGCGCCGACGAGCATTTCTCCGACAAGCCTTCCCCGCCATCCGTTGAGGAGCATCGGTGGTACAGCGTCGCCTCCTGAACTTGCGTGACGCAGGAGCTCCCCCACCTGCTTTCGATTCGCGACCATTCCCGGGTCGAGCGCGAGTCCGAAGCAGATGCTCTGGAAAACAGCGAAGAATCCGTCTGCGCCGAACTTCTCTGCAGGTGCGGGTTCCGTTTCCGCGCCACCCGCGATTGCGATGGGAGGCGCCTCAATGCCACGCAATGTCGCCCCGACCACCGCGTCACCCTCGGACTTGAGGAGTCCTTTCGGAAACGAACGGACCTCCGACAACCGCTGCAGCGACTTCACCGGATCGGTGGCCAACGCAATCAGTACCTCGTCCTTCAGGAACGCACGGGGCGGCAGATCGGCGGTCCGCGCGCAGCCGTCACGCCAAAGCGTCAGTTCCCTGAGAATGGCCATGTTTCTCGAAGGAAGCGCCCCCGATCCGCGGACGCGCAGGAACTGCGTGTCCGGGTCAAACCGGAACAATTCCGGCGCGCAGGCAGCATTGCACTCTTCCATGGCGGCCGCACGATGCCCGAGCGCGTCAAGACGTGCGAGGAGTTCCTCCACCGACTCCGGAAGGTAGCGGACATCGTCCGCCGCGTAACGCAACTGGCTGTCGGAGAGCGGCCGTTGATCCCAGTTGCTGAAACCGAGGTCGCGACCGAGACGCGAACCGGTCAGTTCGGCGATCAGCTTCTTGAGCGATATCGGATAAGGAAGACCCGCAAACGCCGCCGCTATTTGCGTATCCAGTACGTTGGCCGCCGGACGGCCCAGGTGACGGACAACCGGTTCGATATCCTGCGCGCCAGCGTGAACAATCTTGAGTACGCCAGGATTCGCAAGCAACTCCCAGAACGGCGTCAAATCCAGCCCGGCGAGCGGATCGATGAGCGCTATCCGATTCTGCGATGCCACCTGCACGAGGCAGAGTTTGGGAAAGTAACTCGACTCGCTGATGAACTCGCTGTCGTAGGCAAATGCGCCGTCGCGCTCGAGCTCCGAGAGCAACTCCACCAAGCCGGACTGCGTGTCGACAAAAACGGCATCGTGTGGAACATCGTCGTGCGCGTCCGCATCGTTGCGATGCGCTTCGTCGTGGCTTCGTGATCGCCAGCGGTTGCGGGTACCCGAGACGGTTCGATTAGGCAAGGTGCCTCCTGTTTGTGGTTCTTTTGTCGGCGCAACGCAGGCTACGCGGGGGTTCGACCCGCGGCAATTTCCATCGGTCGCCAAGCGCATCAAGCGCGGCATAGACGTGTTCACTACAATTGCAGTCTAAGAGCACGTCTACAGGATGACAGGAATCGCGATGATCGTAGAACGCATCTGGACCGGCAATGCCTATAGAAACTACAACTACCTGATCGCCTGCCCCGAGACCGGTGAAGCGCTAGCAATCGATCCCCTTGACCATGAGAAATGCCTCGCGGCGGCAAAACGCCGAGGCTGGGACATTACCCAGATTCTCAATACCCACGAGCACGGCGATCATACCGGCGGAAACGCCACGATCGTGGCGGCAACCGGCGCGAAAGTCATTGCGCACCACGCAGCCGCCTCGCGCATTCCCGGCATGGATCGCGGGGTCAAGGCGGGCGATGTCATCAAAGTCGGCAAACGCGTCGAACTCGAGTGCATGGACACCCCGGGGCACACGATGTGCCATATCTGCCTTCGTTCGAGAACCGACATGAAGGCCCTCTTCAGCGGCGACACCCTGTTCAACGCGGGTGCCGGAAATTGCCACAACGGCGGCCACCCGAACGAGTTGTACTCCACGTTTGCCGAGCAGTTGTCGAAGTTGCCGGATGACACGCAGATCTACCCCGGCCATGACTACATCGAGAACAACCTGAAATTCACCTTGTCCCGGGAGCCGGACAACTCGTCCGCGAAAGAATTGCTCCCGAAGGTCATCGGACACGATCCTTCGACATCGATCGTGACCACGATCGGCGAAGAGAAAAACTTCAACACGTTTTTCCGGCTCACGAGCCCCGGCGTCATTGCCAAACTGCGGGAAAGCTTTCCGGACCTGCCCGAAGCCCCTGATGCGAATACGGTATTCGTAAAGCTGCGCGAACTTCGGAACACGTGGTGACCCGGACGGTATCGGAATGATTCGACATCCGGAACTTACCTCCTTGACCCCTGCGACTCGGAGGCCTAGAGTCGTCTTGTCATTACAGTATGCAAGAGGCGGGAGTATCCGGTGAAGCGAAGACAACTGCTCATTGCAATCGGTGCCGGTTCACTATTTGGGTCTCTGCCTCGCTTGACAATTGCCCAGAAAGGCCCGACTCGTATCGGCTTTCTTGCCACCCGGTCCAAGCCCACTGTCTGGAATGCCGACTACTACGGTGCGTTTCTTCGTGGAATGCAGGACCTGCACTACACCGAAGGCAAGGACTTCGCAATGGAGTGGCGATTCGCCGATGGCGACTCCGCGCGCCTACCCGAACTGGCCAACGAATTGGTCAAGAGCAAAGTCGACATTATCGTCACGGGCGGCACGCAAGCCATACGTGCGGCCAGTGAGGCGACCAAAGTCATCCCGATTGTCATGGGAAATTCAAATGATCCGGTGGGTGAAGGGCTAATCGCCAGCCTGGCCCGTCCGGGAGGGAACATTACAGGTCTTGCCAACACCAATACCGGACTGAGTCCAACGCACATGAGCCTGATGCAGGAGGTCGTGCCCGGGTTGAGCCGGGTCGCCGTCCTTTTGAACCCGAAGAACCAAAATTACACGCCCATACTCAAAAGCATGCACGACGCCGCCGCGAAGATGCGCCTCAAGATTATCCGGCTAGAGGCAAAGAGTCCGCGAGAGATCGATGGCGCGTTCGCCGCAATGGACCGCGCCGAGGCTCAGGCGGTGATCACTGCCTTCGATGCACTGTATGTCCAGCAACGACATCAGATCGGCGCACTCGCGCTAAAGTACCGCCTGCCATCCCTGTTCCCGGTGCGCCAGCAGGTTGAGGCCGGTGGCCTGATGAGCTACGGACAAAATTACGGAAAGCTCTACCGGCGTGCCTCGGTCTACGTCGACAAGATCCTGAAAGGCGCCAGTCCGGCCGATCTTCCTGTCGAGCAGGCGACAAAGTTCGAACTGGTTATCAACAACCGGATCGCGAGGGCGCTCGCGCTCGAGATTCCGTCATCCGTCAGGCAGCGCGCAGACAAATTTATCGGGTAATGCAAGCATCGGCTCACGCCGACGACGGCCTCGCTTACCTGCACACCTCGAACGCCTCACTATGGAAACAACATGCTTGAGCTCTACCACAACAACATCTCCGTTTGCGCGCAGAAGGTCCGGATTGCGCTCGCCGAAAAAGGCATTCCCTGGGTGGGTCATCACCTCGAATTCGCCAGAGGGGACCAGGTCACCCCGCAATACCTGAAGATCAATCCGCGCGGACTCGTACCCACGCTGGTTCATGACGGGCAGATCATTATCGAGTCCACGGTCATCGATGAGTATATTGACGAGGTGTTTCCCGAACAACCTCTCAAGCCCTCGGACCCGGTCGAGCGGGCGCACATGCGCCTCTGGAGCAAACTGTGCGACGAGGGGCTCCATACCGCATGCGCATCGATCAGCTTCGCTGCCGCATTCGCGCGCCAACTTGCGCACGGCAAAACACCGGAAGAACTGGAAGCACGTCTCGCCGCCATGCCCGACCCGGCCCGTCGCGATCGCCAGCGCCAGATCATCCTGCACGGATTCGACGTCCCGTTCGTGCGGGAGCACGTGAAGCTTTATGACAAGGCAATCGGCGACATGGAAGCCACGCTGTCAAAATCCGACTGGCTGGCGGGCAGTTCGTTCTCGCTTGCCGATATCTCGCTGATTCCGTATATCGAGCGCATGAACCGGCTGGGGCTGGAGGGCATGTGGGCAAAGCGTCAGCGTGTAGCGGACTGGTTCGAAAGAATGATGGCGCGCCCGAGTTTTTCGGCGATCTCCGACTTCGACCCGGTGGATTACGATGACCGGGTCAAGGAAAAGGAAAATCACTGGCCCAAGGTAAAGAGCATCATCGAGTCCTGACCCTGAGCCGCGTTACAAGAACTGTCGCATCAATAAATGGCAACCGCCATAGAGGACCGCATGAAATTGTTACTCGCAGTATTTTCCGCCGTGCTGATCGGCGTGTTCAGCTCGCCATTTGCAGTCGCAGCCGATGCGAAGGCCGATACGAAAAAGGCAGCTCCGTCGACGGAAAACCAATCGACGGAAAAGCTCGATATAAACTCTGCCGACGAAAAAGCCCTGATGACCCTGGACGGCATCGGCGACGCCCGGGCCGCAGCGATCATCAAGAGCCGACCCTACAGGGGCAAGGAAGACCTTGTGAGCAAGAAAATTCTGCCTGCACCGGTCTACGAGAAAATCAAGGATCGGATCATCGCCAAGCAAGATGCCAAGAAGAAATAGGTGATTTCCGAAAAGTCCAATTGGAGGAGCGATTTCGTGGATGTACACAAGATTCCGGAGCTTGCCTGCTTTCAGCGATTCGTACCGGCGATGCGGGAATTATGGAAGCTCGACCTGAGCGAGGACGAGCGTTGGAAGCGTGTGGGCGGTCTGCTACCCATGCTTCTTGACGATCCGGAACTTCGCGCACATGCAGCCACCTGGGACCTGACCCTCGGTCCTGACGACAAGTACACGAACCTGCTTTTCTACGAAGATCCTGACTACGGATTTGTCATCAACGGGCTCGTCAAGGGGCCCTCAGGCGTGACGCCGGTGCATGACCACGCCCACACCTGGACCGCGTACAGCGTCATCTACGGATCCGAGGATGTCATCCGCATGCAACTCGATCACGACGCCCCCGCCGGCAAGATCGCGAAGATGCGCGAGACAGGCCACTACACCGTCAAACCCGGTTTTGTCGACGTCGTTCCCCCAAGACTTCTGCACATGGAGAGGGTCGGCGATGCCAAAACTGCTGCGATTATCGTAAGAAGCGCGCGCGTTGGCGGGTTCGATCAGCGGATGTGGAACAACCGCACTCACGAGCACTTCATTGACAAGGGACCTCGACAGGTTCCTTTCGAGCTGGGCGCCTGACACGCACTTCGGTCGGGCGCGAATTAACGCCCCAGACCTGTTGAATGAATCGGCGCACCCATGCTCAGCTATCGCCATGCGTTTCATGCAGGCAACCACGCCGATGTGCTCAAGCACATCGTTCTGGTCCACCTGCTCAGCTACCTCGCTCAAAAAGACAAACCGGTCTGGTACGTCGATACGCACGCCGGTGCCGCAATCCACTCCCTCGACTCCGCCTACGCTTTGAAGAATTCGGAATTCGAAAGCGGCATCGCAAGGCTATGGAACGTTCCCGATGTCCCCGCCGAGGCGGCCGAATATCTTGCGTTTGTCCGCTCGCTGAATCCCGACGGCATCTTGCGCAACTATCCCGGCTCCGCACTTATCGCCGCACGCAGGCTCAGGGAGAAAGACCGAGTCCGCCTGTTCGAGTTGCACAGCACGGAAAGCCGCGAGCTTCAGCGCTACTTCGACGCAAACGCTCCGCGGGTGATCGTGCAGGCTGCAGACGGGTTCGACGCACTCAAATCGGTATTGCCGCCTGTGTCCCGACGCGGACTGGTGCTCGTGGACCCTTCCTATGAGGACAAGGGTGATTACCTGCGCGTGCGGGACAGCCTTCGCGATGCCTTGCTACGGTTCGCGACAGGTGTCTACGCGGTCTGGTATCCGGTCGTTCAGCGCCGCGAATCTTTTCAGTTGCCTGTTGCCCTGAAAAAACTGGCGGCGAAACACTGGGTTCACGTAACGCTGACAGTCAAGACACCGTCAGAGGACGGCTACGGCCTGCACGGAAGCGGACTCTTCATCCTCAATCCGCCGTGGACCCTGCCGGGAATGCTGAAGGAACTTATGCCCTATCTGGTTCGCAAACTGGGTCAGGACTCCGGCGCCGGTTACCAACTGGAGTCCGAATTCTCCTGAACGTCCCTAGGACTGCATGCGCGCGTCGGAGCCGCGAACTAGATCAAACCTTGCTCATCGCCGTCGCCCAACAGGTCTAGCGCATCCTTGAGGCGGCGACCGCGAAAACCTTCACGCGCACGCAACTTTCGCTGTGCGTCTGCAGGAAGGTCGGTGAATTGCAGTACCCCCTTTTCCATGAGCACATATATCAGGTCCTCGGTAACCCGAACAAAATCGGCGTCGAGTTCCCTGAAATCCGGCTTTGTCTCATCCTCCCCCAGAAACGCCAGAACGTCGGGGTGCGAGGACGACAAGGTTTCCTGCTCCGTCGAATCCGGCGTTTCAAGCAGGGCGACGACTCGACCAGAAGGATTGCGACGTACGAAAGGCATGTCACCACCGGCGAACAAGGATCTGCATATTACCAAGCGCCCCTGCCAGTTCTCGAACATCATCCGCACCGTGCATGAGCAATTACGCTGAAATCGCCCTATTTTAGTGCGCTCATGAAGCCAACTCGTCCGACTCAGTGCTCCAAGCTATTGAATTGCCTCATATTGGTGCATATGGCCCGTTGATTGCTTACTTCCTTGCTCTTTTTATGGGGATCGGGGAGCACAACGTGGAATCATTGAAGACAGGTTCAGACGTCTTGTTTCTGTTGCTTGGGGCCATCATGGTTCTGGCAATGCACGCCGGATTCGCGTTTCTGGAACTCGGCACAGTGCGGTCGAAGAACCAGGTCAATGCACTGGTGAAAATTCTCTCCGATTTTTCCATCTCCACCGTCGCCTATTTCTGCATCGGCTACGGAATCGCCTACGGTGTCAGTTTTTTTCACGGTGCCGAAACACTTACCGAACGCAGCGGCTACGACCTGGTGAAATTCTTCTTCCTTCTTACCTTTGCAGCTGCTATTCCTGCGATTGTTTCTGGCGGAATCGCCGAGCGTGCGAGGTTCTATCCACAGCTGGCGGCCTCGTTTCTGATCGTCGGATTTGTCTACCCGCTGTTCGAAGGTATCGCATGGAACCAGGCCTTCGGTTTTCAAGCCTGGCTCAAGGCCGCGTTTGGCTCCGAGTTTCACGATTTCGCGGGGTCGGTCGTCGTTCACGCGGTGGGAGGGTGGATCGGATTGATCGCGGTGCTTCTGCTTGGAGCGCGGCGGGGGCGTTATACGCGGGACGGCCGAATCAATGCCCACCCGCCGTCCTCCATTCCCTTTCTCGCGCTTGGCGCCTGGATCCTCTCCGTAGGCTGGTTCGGCTTCAACGTAATGTCGGCTCAGGAAGTGAGCAAGATAAGCGGCCTGGTCGCCGTCAATTCCCTAATGGCGATGGTCGGAGGCACGCTGGCGGCTCTGATTACGGGAAAGAACGATCCTGGCTTCGTGCACAACGGTCCGCTGGCCGGACTCGTTGCTGTGTGCGCGGGATCGGATGTGATGCACCCTGGAGGCGCGTTCGTCGTGGGTGCAGTTGCCGGCGCCCTGTTTGTCTACTTGTTCACTCTTACCCAGAACCGCTGGAAGATCGACGATGTCCTCGGCGTGTGGCCACTGCACGGCCTGTGCGGAGCCTGGGGCGGTGTTGCGTGCGGCATATTCGGATCAAAGGCGCTTGGCGGGCTCGGTGGTGTCGCCCTCATGCCGCAGGTCCTGGGCACACTCACTGGAATAACGGTCGCAGTGATCGGCGGGCTCGTAGTATATGGCGCGGTTCGAATCATCGTCGGACTCCGACTTGACGAAGAACAGGAATTCAACGGTGCCGATCTCTCGGTTCACCGGATTTCCGCCCAACCGGAGAGAGACGCCGGCCGCTGACTCGGCGCGACGCATTAGTCAATCTTTGCGCCGCTATCCTTGACCAGTTTGGCAAACTTCTGGATGTCGGCCCTCATGGTCTCGGTGTACTGCTCCGGCGTCGTTCCCAAGGGATTAATTCCAAGCGTGGTTAGATGCTGTGCGACTTCCGGAGCCGCCAGCACGATACGAATTTCCGTATTCAACTTGTTCACCGCCTCGCGTGGGGTTCCCGCGGGCACGAGGAAGCCGACCTCCACCTTCATTTCGTAGCCAGACAGGCCTTCGGAGATCGCGGGAACGTCTGGCATGATCGGCGTGCGTTTTGCGTCCGCCACGCCAAGAATCCGCAATTTGCCGGTGCTCAAATGCGGGCGTACCGAAGGCAGCGCCGCAAATACAACCGCGATGTCACCCGAAATCACCGCCGGAACAGAAAATGCCACGCCTTTGTACGGAATATGCGTCATCTTCACACCTGCCAGCAATTGAAAAAGCTCCATGCCGAGATGATGCGCGCTTGCATTCCCCGTCGAGCCGAAAGTAACGCCGGGATTCAACTTTGCGTACTCCACCAGTTCGCGAACAGTTTGGAACGGCAGCTTCGGATTTGACACGAGAAACAAGGGCGAGGCCATCGCGAGCGTGACCGGCGCCAGATCGCGCAGCGGGTCATAGGGGAGTTTGGGATACAACGCCGGATTGATCCCGAGGACGCCGGTGTCGCCGATCAGAACGGTGTAGCCATCGGCCGCCGAGCGAACGACAAGCTCTGTCGCGATGATGCCTGCGCCACCAGGTCGGTTGTCCACAACCACCGGTTGCCCGACGCTCTCGCTCAATTTGCGTCCGATCACCCGCGCAACGACGTCCGGCCCGCCGCCTGATCCGTACGGCACCACAAATCGTATCGTCCGAGAGGGATAGGACTGAGCCGAACAATCAATTGACGCAGCGAAAAACGGTGCCAGCAGCGCCGCAAAGATTCTTACTGCTTTCATGCAATCTCTCCTCACTTTGATTTTCATGAGGTGCGCGCGGCGGCGGATGCGGTTCGTATCGCACTCGACAGGCTCGAACGCACCCTTGTTCTTCTTATACGCGGCAACACCCTAGTCCACTCGCGCGCGTCTTCACGTAGTCGCCGGATACTTTATCGGCTCAGGTCAAGCCAATACTGGGGCATCCGGCCTTGATTCGGCCCGAGTGCGGAAAATCCGCCGTCTACCGGGATATCACAGCCATTGATCCAGGATGCCTCATCGGAACACGCGAATACGACAGCGTTAGAGACCTCCTCCATCCGCCCTACCCGACCTAGCGGATGTGTATGCGCTCCTCCTCTGTCGGCAAGCGCGCGATCGTTGCCTGTCATTTTCTCCATCGGCGGCGACCACGTCCATCCGGGTGACACCGTTACCACTCGTATCCCCTGCTCGCCGAGCGCGGCAGCCGCGCACCGCGTGAAATGCATGAGGGCCGCCTTGCTCATCGAATACGGGCCCCGATCTGCCATCGCGGCCTTGCCGCTGACACTTCCGATGTTAACTATCACGCCGCCCGGTTGCTTCATGATGGGCACCGCCTTTTGCACGAATATGGCGGCCCCGACCAAATTCACGTTCAGTGTCGAGAGCCAGTCGGCACGGGACGTCGCCAGGCCCTTGTCGACGTACGAGCATGCGCAATTCACAAGGATATCGAGCACGGCATTTCTCGATTCCAGGTACCGGATACAGGAATCAATGTCGTCATCAACGCCCACGTCGACGTGCCGGTATTCGGCCCGGTCCCCCAGCGACGCGACAACCGCCCTTCCCGGCTCGTCCTCGACCCCTGTTACCAGAACACTTGCACCCGCCGCGTGCAGTCCTCGCGCAATGAATTCTCCGATGCTGCGTGTCGCGCCGGTAACTATTGCAAACTTCCCATCCAGTCGGATCATATCGTCCGTCCTCAGTCCGCCGTTATGTTGCCGGCCTTGATGACCTTACCCCAGAACTCGATCTCGTCGCGCACCAGTGCCGCCAACGCATCCGGGCCGAGATGGCGTATTTCGATTCCCGCCCCGGAAGCCCGTTGTCTGGCGTCCGGTTGATCGAGCGCGCGCTTTGTTGCTTCGCTGAGTTGCGTGATGACCGCAGCCGGAGTCCCGGCAGGTGCGAACAACGCAACCCACGCCTCGAGTTCGAACCCCTTCAGGCCCGCTTCGGAGGCCGTCGGAATCGTGGACATCATCGGATGACGGTTCTTGCCTGCGATCGCGAGCGCCTTCAGCTTTCCGGCAAGCACATGCCCCATAACGGACGGAGGCGTCGTAATGAACACCTGCACCTGCCCGGACAGAACATCCTGTATTGCCGCGCCCGACCCCTTGTAGGCCACATGCCGCATGTCCGTGTTCGTGAGTTGCTTGAACATCTCGGTACCGATATGCGAGAGGGACCCGTTCCCCTGCGACGCGTAATTGAGCTTCCCGGGGTTGGCTTTCAGGTAGGAAAGAAACTCCGCCAGATTGGTCCCGGGCACTCCCGGATGCACCGCCACGACGTTCGTGGCAACAGTGATAAGGGCGACCGGCGCGAAATCCTTCGGCTGCCACGGAAGGTTTGCCATCATCGAGGGGTTTGCAACGTGATACGCGGAATAGGAGGCTAGAAGCGTGTAGCCGTCAGGCTTTGCCCTCGCCACCGCCTGGTACGCGATATTGCCGCTGCCCCCCGGACGATTGTCGACGACCACCAGCTGGTTGAGCACCTTCGGGAGAGACTCGCTCACGATGCGGGCAGACGTGTCCACCAGCCCCCCGGGCGGATTGGGAACGAGCAGCGTCAGGGATCGCTGCGGAAATGTCTGTGCACCGGCAGAAAGACTGGCCATAAGGGTCGCTGATAACACCAACGTACGAATCATTCGAGGTACCTCCGTCGAAATACGAATCGCGCGGACATCCAGAACGATGCCCCCTTCGCCTTCCGGCGGCACGATAGCACCGCCCGCACCCTCAGCGCCAATCGGCACCGCGGAAAATCCGGCCCGCTGCCCCTCGCGCTACACTTGCAAATGTCCCCAATATGCCGACAGAAGAGGAAACCATGAGAGCCGACAACATACTCGCGACCATAGGAAACACCGCCCACATCCGATTGAACCGGATTTTTGGCGATGCAAAGCAGGTCTGGATCAAATCCGAACGGTCCAACCCCGGCGGATCGATCAAGGATCGGATAGCGCTGGCGATGATCGAAGATGCAGAAAAATCGGGGAAGCTGAAGCCGGGCGCCGTCATCGTCGAACCAACTTCCGGAAACACCGGAATCGGCCTCGCGATGGTCGCCGCGGTCAAAGGCTACCCCCTGATTCTGGTTATGCCGGACAGCATGTCCGTTGAACGTCGCCGCCTGATGCTCGCCTACGGCGCAAAATTCGAGTTGACTCCGCGCGCAAATGGCATGCCCGGCGCGATCGCGCGTGCAAAGGAACTGGTCGCCGCCACACCCGGTGCGTGGATGCCACAACAATTCGAGAACCCGTCGAACATTGAAGTTCACGCGCGCACAACCGCACGCGAGATACTCGCCGACTTCCCGGAAGGTCTCGACGTTCTGATTACCGGCGTGGGCACCGGTGGGCACATCACGGGATGCGCCCAGGTGCTCAAGAAAGCATGGCCGAAAATGAAAGTCTTTGCGGTTGAACCGGAAGCTTCGCCGGTCATTTCCGGAGGCAAGCCGTCTCCGCACCCGATTCAGGGAATCGGCGCCGGTTTCATTCCCGCGAATCTCCAGGTGGACCTGCTGGATGGCGTCATACAGGTCGACGCCGAGGCCGCCAGGGAAATGGCACGCCGTGCGGCGCGCGAAGAGGGAATGCTGGTAGGTATCTCGTCGGGCGCCACACTGGCCGCGATCGCGAAGAAACTTCCCGAGCTTCCGCAGGGAGCACGCGTCCTTGGCTTCAACTACGATACCGGCGAACGGTACCTGTCGATAGAAGGATTTCTTCCGGCTGAATGAGCCTGTATTCCGGGCGGCCACTGTCATCCAGAGCAGACCGGTGTAGGATTGAGTTGGAAGCTGCACAATTCCATCGGAATTCAAGGACACATTGAGGGGGGCAAGAAAATGTACAAGACGATTCTGGTGCCGACCGACGGCTCGGATCTTTCAAATGAAGCCGTAAAGGAAGCGGCCAAGCTCGCCGTGTTCCATGGCGCCTCGCTGCACATACTTCATGTCCGCGCTCAACACGACCGTCCCCTCTATTCCGACGGATCCGCGATCCGGTACGTTCCAAAGAAGACGGAGAAAGAGCAGGAACAGACTGCCGAGGCAGCCCTGCTTGCGAAGGCGGCGAAGCTCGCTCTCAAGCACGGCGCAAAGTCTGAGACCCAATTTGTCACCAACAACTCCCCCTATGAGGCAATAATCAAGTCGGCCAAAAAACTCGGAGTGGATCTGATCGTCATGGCGTCGCACGGGCGACGCGGACTTTCGGCCATGCTGCTCGGGAGCGAAACCCAGAAGCTTCTGACCCACACGAAGATCCCGGTGCTCGTAGTGCGCTGATCATCGATCGCCGAACATAGTCGGTCAACTCGACCGACGCAGAAAAGCCTTCCGAATTGACATCCGTCCGGAAGGCTTTTTCGTTTATACGTTTCGTTTATACGAATTGACGAGCGCTTTGCTGAGCTGAGCGCTTCGATTGCGCAGTCAACGGTAAAAAACATGTGGTCAATAGCTGCGCGACGATCGCAGCATCCACGTGTCCGTGTATGTTCTGCCGGGTGGAACGAAAGTGCAAATTTTGCATCCGATTCACCGATTGGATAGCCGGACTCGGCCCGATCGCAGAGTAAAATAATTGTTCGTAAGGTCTTCGCCGCTGCAGAGTTTTCTGAACGCGCCTGCGCGCCACGCGAACCTCCAATCAAAGTCAATATATTCGGAGACAAGCCGATGTACTCGGGTGAAATCAGGGATTGGCCAAAGCGTGTTCGGTTCGGCGTGGATAGTACAGATGCGCTCGAAGGACTAATGGATAGCCTTGCAGCGCGTCGGGCTTTGGTCATTTGCGGAACAACAGTCGCCGGTGGCCCGATGCTTGTGCGGATAAGGGATGCACTGGGCTCACGCTTTGCCGGGGTGTTTTCGAACGTCCGCTCGCACACGCCATTCGATGATGTCCTTGCCGCATCGAGATTCGCAGAAAACGTCGGTGCGGACGCCATCATTTCGGTAGGCGGTGGTAGCGCAATAGATGCCGGCAAAGGCGTTGTGCTGTTGTCATCCGCCGGTGCGGCGCTGGATGGCGACCACTCAGCGCTCGCTGCAACTATGTTGCCCTATGCGATTGACTGGGGCAAAAAAGGATCGATGGACAGGCAGGCACTTGGCGTATCCCGCATTCGTCATATAGCCGTACCGACCACTGCAGGTTCTGCAAGCGATGTCATGCCGACCGCCGGAATTCGAGACCCCAAGCTGCCGAAAAAAATGCTGTTCTGGGATGACCGCCTTGTTCCTGACGCGACGATCCTGGATCCGAAAATGGCAGTTCAGGCGAGCCCGGAGTTAACGGCTGCCACCGGAATGACGGCGGTCGCCCGCGCAATCGAGTCGCTCTATTCGCGGCACCGCCACCCGATTTCCATAGGACTTGCGCTGCATGCGGCGCGCCTTCTGCGTACCGCGCTCCCGAAGAGCGTCGAGGATGGGGCAGATCTCGCCGCCCGCGCGGATTGCCAGATGGCTTGCCTTATGTCGGGCACTGCGTCGATCAACGCCATGGTCTCGGTGGTGCATGCGATCGGGCACGTGGTCGGTGGGCGGTACGGGTTGCAACACGGCATATCACACGCAATTCTGCTAGGCCCGGCGATTCGCAGACTGCTGCCCGCTATCGGAACCGACTACGGGTATGTCCTCGAAGCGCTCGGGTGCCCTGCGACCAACTCGGCGCAGACTGCGGCGGACGCGGCTGCCGGAGCCCTCTCCCGGCTCCTTGGGCAACTTCCTCTGCCGCAGCGTCTTCGCGAAATCGGCGTTACGGACAAGGATCTTGCGCCCATTGCGACAGCAACCATGTCCGACTACATGATGGCCAACGTTCCCGCACCTATGTCGGCGGGGGATATCGAATCTCTACTGCGCGAAGCGTGGTAGCGAGTCCTGGCCGATACCAGACAATGAGTGAAATTCCGATATCGCGATCGCTTGCGGACTGGTGCGCCGGGCTCCGTATTACCGACGTTCCGGACGAGATTCGTGCCTCCCTGCCGCTGCGTGTTCTCGATACGACCGGGCTCATAATCGCCGGCGCGTTGACACCTGCCGGGCGTTACTCCTCGGCATACGCGCAAACCTTCACTGCCCCCGCCGAGAGCAGCCTGTGCGGAAGTCGGACGCGAATCCCTGCCTCAATGGCTGCACTCGCCCACGGAGTCGCCGCGCATTGCCGAGACTTCGATGACACGTTCGTAGACTCCGTCGTGCATCCCGGGAGCATGATCAACTCGGCCCTGCTTGCACTCGCGGAGAAGAACGACGCGTCAGCGGATGAATTCAATGCTGCGATTGTCGCGGGATACGAAGTCGCCGCACGCGTTGGTGCTGTTGCAGGTCGAAAATTCCACGCGCACAGCATGCACGCGACCGGCATCGTCGGCCCCATTGCGTGCGCGGCCGCAGCGGGGCGACTACTGGGCCTGAGCGGCCAGCAGATCTCCTGGGCGATGGGCCTGGCAGCGAGCATGTCCGGCGGGCTGATGGCATTCCTGTCGGACGGCGGGTGGTCCAAGTGGTTACATGTTGGGTGGGCAGCCCACGGCGGCATCGTCGCTGCTGAACTCGCCGCGCGCGACTTTCGCGGTCCCGAGCATGTCTTGAGCGGCAGCCATGACCTGTACTCCGCCTTACTGGCAGGAGAGTCCGTGGATCGTTCGATGATATGCGAAGGACTTGGCACATCGTGGCGAGGATCGCTTGCCCAGTTCAAGTATTACCCCTGCGCACACGTCATACAACCCTATATCGATGCCGTACTCGAAATCGTGGTTCGCCACGATATTCCTGCCGAGGATATCGTGGCGATCGATTGCACCATTGCCCCTTGGGCAGCCGCGATCGTCTGCGAGCCACGCGCAGCGAAACTTAAATTCGACTCGGAGCTCGAGGCAATCGCCAGCCTGCCCTACCAGCTCGCCGTGGCCGCAATCGATCGCCGCGTCGACCTTAAGGCGCTTGAACAGACCGCTCGATCCAGACCTGAAATCGCGCAGTTCGCCTGCCTAGTCACGCACCAGCTTGACTCGTCACTTGGACAAACCTTCGATGGCTCGGTCGCGATCCGAACGAAAACCGGCAAGACGCATCTCCTTAACGCCGATCTCGCACACGCAAGCCTTCCGAAGCTTCGGGAAAAATTTCTTGCAATCACCGGCCCATTGTTGGGCGACTGTCGGGCAAAGGCTTCTGCGGAGGAAATCCTGTGCGGCAAAGAGCCACTTTGGAGGCCAGCCTCCCGCCTTTTGGCAGAACTTCAGCCAAACGCCCTATGACCAGCACGGGCTTGAAACTCTCGGGCACAACGCAGCGTAACTCTCCGCTCCTTTCGCTAGGCATGGCGATGGCTATTACGAGTTTGTTGAAACAATCATCCGGAAAGTAGATCGTGACCTCACGCACTCCAAAAACCCGACGCCTGCGCATCGCAGTAGACGTAGGCGGAACATTCACCGACGTCACCTTATGGGACCCTTCGGTCCCCGTACTTTTCGCAGCAAAATCCAACACGACGCCGAAGGATCGCGCGATCGGTGTGCTAGACGGGATCGTCCTCGCGCTGGAAATTGCAGGTGCAGGGCCGGATGAAGTGCGCGAAGTTATCCACGGCTCGACCACCGGCACCAACGCGTTGATTGAACGAACCGGTGCAAAAACTGGCCTTCTCACGACCGCAGGCTTCCGGGATGTCCTGGAAATCGGTCGGATCATGCGACCGGAAGCGGGCCTTTACGATTTCACCGTGGATCTTCCCCCGCCGCTTGTACCGCGTTATCTTCGACTCGAAGCACGCGAGCGCCTCGATGCGGAAGGCGTTGTACTCCATCCGCTGGACGAGTCCGATGTAATCGCGGCGGCCACTACATTTGCAGCACAAGGTGTTGAAGCCGTTGCAGTGTGCTTCCTCTTCTCCTTTGCCAACCCCTGCCACGAAGAGCGCGCCGCCGAAATTCTCGCCGAACGCCTCCCCGGCGTACCTATCAGCATTTCAAGCCGGATCTGCCCCGAAATACGCGAATACGAGCGCAGTTCCACCACGGTGATGAACGCCTATCTTTCACCGGTAATGTCGGCTTATCTCGACTCGCTCCAACACCGCGTCGAGTCGCTTCTGGGTAACGTTCGCCTCTCGGTCATCCAGGCCAATGGCGGATCGACCTCGATCACCGCCGCACGGAACAAGGCGGTCACGACAGTCAATTCCGGTCCGGCCGGAGGCGTCGTTGCCGCCGCCTTTTACGGCAGGCTGCACGACCGCAATAAGCTGGTTTCCGTGGACATGGGCGGCACATCGTTCGATATCGGCCTCGTCGAAGACGGAACGTCAAAGACAACCACTGAAGGAACCTTCCAGGATCTCCCGGTACGCATACCCATCATCGATTTGCACATCATCGGCGCCGGGGGCGGATCGATTGCCTGGCGGGATCCGGGGGGCGCGCTCAACGTGGGTCCGCGCTCGGCAGGCGCGGAACCAGGCCCTGCCTGTTATGGTCGTGGCGGTACGAGCCCCACTGTCACTGATGCGAATCTGGTTCTTGGCCGCCTCTCCCCTGGGTATTTCAATGCAGGAAGAATGTCCCTGGATCTCGATGCTGCCAGTCGCGCCATGTGTTCGCTCGCAGAATCTCTCGGATTAAGCGTCGAGGAAACGGCACTCGGAATCATCCGCGTTGTCAACGCAAACATGGTCAAGGGAATTGCTGCGGTCACGATTCTTCGCGGGATAGACGTACGAAACTTTTCCCTCCTGTCGTTCGGCGGCGCCGGCGGAGTGCACGCAGTGGACCTCGCACAGTCGCTTTCGATGCGGGAAGCGCTGATTCCACCATTGCCGGGCACGTTCTCGGCCGTCGGACTGCTTGTGACGGAAGGTCGCCACGACTACGTCACGGCGCTCGGTGGCATTCGAACCGGGAACCTCGACCTCGAGCAGTTGGAAGCACACTATGTCCGGATGGAGCGCGAAGCGCTCGACGAACTGACCGGACAAGGATTCGCTGCATCAGCCATTTCGCTGATCCGCACTGCGGACCTCAAGGTATCGGGGCAGACCTACGAGCTCTCGCTACCGTTTTCGGGTTCTGGCAAAGTGGACGCGCGCGCCGTGGACGACCTCATCGAGGCGTTCTCCCGCCTTTATCGCGAGCGCTATGCCTTCTTTTTCGAAGGCGAGCCGATCGAGATCGTGAACCTGCGCGTTGCCGCACTCGGCAAGAATGCGCCTGTGTCATTCGAGCATCCGTCCGCCGGGAAAGCCGATCCCGTATCCGCGAGAAAGGGCCAGCGCCCCGTCTACTTCGAAAAACGCGGCTTCGTTGACACCGTGATATTCGAACGAACCCTGCTGAAACCCGGAAACGTCATCAAGGGCCCTGCGATTGTCGAGGAAGCCACGTCCTCCGTCCTGATCCCGCCGGACACAGAGGCAAGCGTTCTGGATGATCTCGGACTCGCAGTGTTGCTCGATAAGAGCGGAGAAGCGAAATGACCGACATGATCAACATGCAGATCATCCGTTACGGCCTGGAGCAGGTCGCCGACGAGATGGGATACACGCTGGTGCGAACCGGGCGATCCACCATCATCACAGAGATAAAGGACATTTCGTGCGTCATCACCGACGCGCGCGGGCAAACTGTCGCGCAGGCTCATCACAACCCGAGCCTGCTCGCCGGCTTTGAGATAACGATGAAGGAACTCACCTCGTTCTACAGCGAGGACGACCTGGCTCCGGGCGATGTGATCATCACTAACGACCCCTACAAGGGCGGTCAGCACATCATGGACCTGTATGCGATCTCCCCGGTCTTTCACCGGGGCAAGCTGATCGGCTTTGTCGGCAACATTACTCACCATTCCGACCTGGGCGGTGTGGCTGCGGGCGGTGTCGCGGGAGGCATTCGCGAGATTTACCTCGAAGGCCTCCGCCTGCCTATGGTCAAGCTGTACAAGGCAGGCAAGGAAGACCGTGAGATCACCGCCATCATCTCCAACCAGATACGCGTGCCGGACCGTACCCTCGGCGACATACGCGCACAGGTCAGTTCCGTGATGGTTGGCGCGGAACGCCTCGACGCGATGTTCGGGCGCTACGGGCTGGCCACCATGCAGAAAGCGTGCACGGATCTCCTCGACTACTCAGAGCGCAGAATGCGGCTCGGTCTTCGGAACCTTCCTGAAGGCGTCTATGAGGGCGAAGACTTCATCGACGATGACGGCGTCAATGATCGACCGATTCGTGTATCGGTCAAGCTCACGATCAAGGATGGAGAAGCAATCGTCGACTTGACCGACTCGGATCCGCAGGCGGAAGGCAACGTGAATGCGACGCTGGCCGGCGCCCATGCGGCCGCCTACTACGTGATGATCGCGGTCGTGGATCCCGGCACTCCACCAAATTCGGGATGCTATCGCCCGATTCACCTTGTGACCCGTCCGGGCTCCGTCGTGAATCCGGTATTACCGGGTGCTGTTGCCGCAAGGACAAACTGTACCCAGAAAATCGTCGAGGCTATGTTCCGCGCCCTTTCACAGGCAGTACCGAAGCGCGTGACATCCGGCTCACACGGGCAAATTACGACATGCGGTTTCGGCGGCAAGCAACCTGCAAATGGAGAACGCTTCATCTATACCGATATTCAGGGGGGCGGCTCGGGCGCCCGTCCGAACTGCGACGGCCGCGATGGGCAGGACAGCCACCTGCCCCGCTTCATGAACACACCCGTGGAAGTCACCGAGCGCCAGTTTCCAGTGAGAATAGAGCGCTATGAATTTATTCCTGACTCGGGCGGCCCCGGTGTACATCGCGGCGGCCTTGCGCTCCGACGAGACATCCGCATGCTGGCGGACAATGTCAGCTTTGCCAGGTATGCAGACCGGCACAAGTTCGCTCCGCAAGGGCTGTTCGGAGGTTTGCCCGGCAGCAAGGGCGCGTTTGTTCTGAATCCCGGCAAAGCGGGCGAACGCATACTCAAATCCAAGGGCCTGGATACGCTCGCAGAAGGCGATCTTGTGAGCGTCCGTCTCCCAGGGGCCGGCGGTTACGGAGACCCCCGCAAGCGAAGTCCGGAAGACGTAGAGCGGGATCTGCGCGACGAGAAAATCAGCACCGACTCCGCACTCAGGGACTACGGGGTAACACCCGGTGCAATCTCGAACTGAAACACCCGGCACGCACTACTCGACGCGAATGTTGGCCTCCCTGATCACTTTGCCCCACTTGGCGGACTCGGCGCGAAGGTAATCCGCGAGTTCGTCGGGCCGGCTCCCGACGGGCTCCATTCCGATTTTCTGCAGCCGCTCGCGCAGATCCGTCTGTTGCAGGCTCGCGGCAACTTCCCGCGCGAGTTTGTTGATTGCCTCGGGCGGAGAACCGGCAGGCGCGAGCAAGGCCGCAAAGCCAACCGCCTCGTAGCCCGGAAGTCCGGCTTCGGATACCGTCGGCACCTCAGGCAGCAGGGCCGATCTAGATGTGCTGGTCACCGCGATTGGCCGCAGTCGACCGGCCTTGGCATGTGGTTCCGACGTGGCGATACTGTCAAATCCGGCCTGGACGCGTCCCGCCACCAGGTCCGCAAGTGCCGGCTGTGCCCCCTTGAACGGCACGTGCACCACGTTCACACCTGTCGCAGACCTCAGCAACTCAAGCGCGAGGTGCCCGCTTCCGCCGTTGCCGGCGGAAGACCAGTTGATCTGCCCCGGGCGAGTCCGCAGGTATTCCAGAAGTTCCTTGAGCGTTCTGGCCGGCACCTCGGGATTGACGACGAGAACCAACGCTGCCTTGCTCACCAGGGATACCGGCATGAAGTCACGAACCGGGTCAAATGGAAGGTTGGGAAACAGGTGAAGATTGGTTACGTGCTGGGGCGCAGCCATAAGGAGTGTGTAACCATCCTTCGGTGCCCGCGCAACGATCTCCGTCCCGATATTGCTCGCCGCTCCCGGCCGGTTCTCGACGACAAATGGCTGTCCGATACGTTCCGACAATCGCTGCGCAAGCATCCGAGCAGGAATGTCAGTGGGCCCACCCGGCGTCTGTCCGATCACGATCCGTACAGAGCGATTGGGAAAGTCACTTTGCGCATGCACCAGCGAACTGAACACAAGTACAATTCCCGCACCCAACCTGAGCATGTAATCCATTTCACCTCCTCCTCAAGGAAATCTGAACCTTCGTTATAGTTCTTGCCGGCTCTTTCGGTTATCTTAACGTCTGAATCTTGCGTACGCATTTGCCAGTTCATAAACCCGTCTCCTCGTTGCTCGAAACGGGAATCCTGACCGAGCCCCACACTTTTCGGAGTAGCACGTGAAATCGATCAAGCATTCGGTTGCAGAGGAACTGAAAAACGTTCCGCTGGAAGACCTTGTAAGGACACGCGTAGCACGTTTCAGCGACATCGCCCCTGACTGGGATGCGTTCGCCGATTCCCAGATTGAAGGAAGAAAGCGCGCTCAGCATCGCTTCATTGGCGCGGGCGGTTCCGGCAAGCACGACCCGAAGGCAATTCCCGCCGGCGGCTTCACACTAAGCATCATGAAGGTCCCGCCTGGACAGGGAGGATCAGCACACACCCACGAAATCGAGGAAGCGTTCTTCGTCCTCGACGGCGTGCTGACCGTGTTCTTCGAAGACGCGCAGGGAAAGCGGGTCTCCACGAAACTCAACAAGTGGGAAGTGGTGTCCTGCCCCGCCGGAATTCTTCACGGATTCGAAAATGAAGGCACGGTGGACGTATTCATGCAGACCTTCATCGGAAGTGGAAAACCCGGTCCCGTTGGCTATGCCGATGACAAGATTTACGCCGAGGAAACGCAACGCCTCGCGTCCAGGAATACAGCCTAGCCACCACAGTAAGCCCTTGGGTTGCATCGAGCGTCGCCGGGATATCTGATCGCCTGTGCAAACGCATGCCTATTCACGTCAATCGAGGACCTTATCCGAGATGTCACCGAGATCAAGACTGCCCATACCGCGTTGTTCAGACACTGCCCGAGGATCGTTGCTAGCGCTTGGCGTGGCACTGTGCATGAACGGGGCACTCGCCCAGACTCAAACCCCGACACCGGACAACTACCCCAACCGTCCGATACGTATCCTCGCCCCGTTCGCCGCTGGAGGAACGGGCGACACCGTGGCGCGTGTCCTTGCACCGCGCCTCACCGAAACCTGGGGCCAGCAGATCATCATAGAAAACCGCCCCGGAGCAGGCGGCGTCATCGGCATGGAAGCAGCACGGTACTTGCCCCCTGACGGATATAACTACGTAGTCATCAGCAACAGCACAGCCGCCAGTGAAGCGATATACCCAAAACTCAACTACGACCTGCGACGGGACTTCTTCCCGATCAATATCGTTGCTTCGTCGCCGATGCTAATCGCGGTGAACGCCAAGGTGGACGCGGACAATATCGGACAGATGCTCTCCCTGATGCAACGTGATCCCGGACGTCGCGCCTACGGGTCCTGCGGCGTCGGCAGCGCCTACCACCTTGCGATGGAACTTCTCAAATTCGAATCCGGCCTGTCGATTCAGCATGTACCGTACAAGGGTTGTTCGCCTGCCATCGTGGACGCGATATCCGGCCAGATCGACGTCGTCATAGGACCGCCTTCGGCAATGGTTCAGCATATCCGTAGCGGAAAACTGCGTTCGATCGCCGTGACTTTCAATCATCGTGCCTCGTCTGCGCCGTCGGTCCCGACAATCGCAGAGAGCGGAGGAGCAAAGCTGGCCGCGTTTTCCGTGGATAACTGGTACGGATTCATGGCGCCCATCTCCGCACCTCGGGACAACGCCTCGAAGTTCGGCGGCGAAGTGAACCGCGTGCTGGGCCTGCCGGCAGTCAGGGAACAGCTCGCACTTGCGGGAATCGATGTTCGACTTGGCAACGCAAGCGCATTCATGGATGCCTACCTCGCCGATCTGCGCCAATTCAAGCGTGTAGTTGAAGCAGCAAACATAAAGCCCGAATAAGCACGTTCTCGTGCGCATACCCGAATTAGCGCGTTTCGGCGCGCAGTAATGGAGACTTTCGAATGAGCCTTTTACGACTGACCCTCGGATGCACCAACTATGACCGTACGCGCGCGGTGTACGACGGACGCGCCCCCATAGAGGGCGTCGACATCGTCCCGATTGCACTCGCGCCCGAGGAAGTCTTTCACCGCGCGTTCAAGTTCGAAGAGTTTGACATCACCGAACTGTCGCTAAGCAGCCACACCCTGATGACTGCACGCGGCGACAGCGCCTACGTGGGCATTCCCGTCATCATTTCCCGAGTTTTCCGGCACTCCGGCATCTACATCCGTACCGACCGTGGTATCACTCGTCCGCAAGACCTTGTCGGCAAAACAATCGGGGTGCCCGAATACCAGATGACGGCCAATGTATGGATTCGCGGGATTCTCCAGGACGACTACGGCGTTCGCCCCGAAGACGTCAATTGGGTGCGTGGCGGGCTGGAGGAACCGGGACGCGGAGAGCGAGCCCCACTTACCCTTCCACCCTCGATCAAGCTGCGCCAGATACCTGACGACAAGACCCTTTCACAGATGCTCGCGGATGGCGAAATCGACGCGATCATCACGGCTCGTGCTCCGTCGGTGTTTCGCCGAGGCGTCGCAAATGTCGACCGGCTGTTTCCGGATTATCGAAAAGTCGAGGAAGACTACTTCAAGCGCACCGGTATTTTCCCGCCGATGCATATCATCGGCGTCCGGAAAACATTGGTGGATCAGCACCCCTGGCTGCCGGTGAGCGTCTACAAATCCTTCGTGCGCGCGCGGGAAATCGCACTCGACGAACTCGAGGAAATCGCCTATTACTTTGTGATGCTGCCCTGGGCACTCGACGACTACAAGAAGGCCCGTGAAATCATGCCAGATGACTACTGGAGCTATGGCCTCGAATCAAACCGCAAAACCATGGAAACATTTACGCGTTACCACCATGAACAGGGAATCTCGTCGCACCTTGTCAAGCCGGAAGAACTGTTTGCGGCATCGACGCTGGAGCTGGCAAAAGTCTGAACAGCGTGGCAATCATGGTCAGCGTCTTGCATGCCGGTTGCATTCGATTGCGCTGGCGAAGCATATCAATCCCTTTCGTCGGAATATCACTTGAAACCTCCAGCATTTGCGTATTACTCGCCGCAGACAATCTCCGAGGCACTTGACCTGATCGCCGACAAGGAAAATGCCCGGATCCTTGCTGGTGGGCAATCCCTGATGCCCATGCTCAACCTGCGGCTTGCCTCGCCCGATCATCTGATTGATCTTTCGCGGATTCCGGAACTCCGTTTCATCCGCGAAAACGGGGATTCGATCGAGATCGGTGCGATGACTCTCCAACGTGAAATCGAATTTTCGGCGCTCGTTGCCGCAAGGTTGCCGCTGCTCGCCGAAGCGATCCGTTGCGTTGGGCATCGACAGACGCGCAATCGCGGAACGGTTGGAGGCAGCCTGTGCCACCTCGATCCCTCGGCCGAACTGCCGACTGTCGCGATGGCGCTCGACGCAACGCTGCTCATCCGAAGCCGGAAAGACTCCCGCGAACTTCCGATGCAATCCTTTCCCGCAGGCCTCATGACGCCGTCGATCGAGAGCGATGAACTACTTGCGCAGGTGAACCTCAAGCCGTGGCCCACAGGACACGGATGGGCATTTCTTGAATTCTCTCGGCGGCATGGCGATTTTGCGGTTGCATCGATCGCTGTCCTCCTGACTGCCGATGCATCCGGTCGAATCGAACGTGCTTCCATCACCCTGGGAGGCATGGCCTATGCCCCAGTTCGAGTCACCGACGCTGAGCAAGCACTCCTCGGCTCGACATGCGGTGCTGGCACAATCGAAACGGCGGCCGAAGCCTGCAGCCGAACAGACGCACTCGACGACCCACATGCCCCGGCGTGGTACCGGAAAAGACTGGCCCGAACACTTGCCGGTAGAGCCATCACCACGGCCATCAAGCGTATTGACGGAGCAGGAAAATGAGCACCGAGCAGGACACACTGGAACGCGATATCCGCGTCAGCGTCAACGGCAAGACCTACGAACAGCGCGTGCCGGTACGCATGCACCTTGCCGACTTTCTCCGCCAGAACCTCCGGCTTACCGGCACGCATCTCGGATGCGAGCACGGTGTATGCGGCGCATGCACCGTGCTAATCGACGGCCACAGTTCGCGGGGCTGCCTCACGCTTGCAGTTCAGGCTCATGGCAGAAACATAGAGACCGTGGAAGGACTTGCCGACGGTGACAAGCTTCATGCAATCCAGCAGGCATTCTGGGACAAGCACGGCCTGCAGTGCGGTTATTGCACCCCCGGGATTCTCATGTCCCTGCTAGAACTCCTGCGTGAACAGCCCTCTCCTGACGAGGCGACGGTTCGAGAGGTCCTGTCGGGTCATCTTTGCCGCTGTACCGGGTACAACAACATCGTCGCGGCGGCCCTCGCAGCCGCAGAAACGCTCCGCAACCAGCCCGTGGGGATCAAATGAACGCCCCAGAACCCCGCGTCGTCGGCACACGCGCACGCCGCATCGAGGATCCTGCACTGCTTCGCGGCGAAGGGCGGTTCGTGGATGACATCGTTGTCCCGGACATGCTCCACGGCGCATTCCTGCGCAGTCCATACGCTCACGCACGAATCCTTCGCATTGACACCACCGCTGCGAAGGCGCTACCGGGCGTGAATGCGGTTCTGCTCGCATCCGACCTCGATACCGTGTTGAAGGAAAAGCGCATGCCGCCGGGATTCCCGGGCGGAACGTTGCCGGCAAACATCACTCCGTATGTACTTTCATGGGACGAAGTCGCCTATGCAGGCGAACCCTTCGCCCTGGTACTCGCCACGAGCCGGGGAATAGCGGAAGACGCGACCGCGCTCATCGACGTCGAGTTTGAACCCCTTCCGGTGATTGCTGATTGCCGGGACGCAGTCAAACCTTCCTCGCCCAAGGTCAGGCGCGAAGTCGAATCGAACATCCTGCAGCATCTGAAACTTGGCTATGGCGATACGAACGCCGTGTTCGCATCGGCCCCCCATGTATTCCGTGAATCCATCCGCCAGCACCGGGGGGCCGCGCATCCGATGGAAGGCCGTGGCGTACTCGCAAAACCCGGGACCTACGATTCGGCACTGACTGTCTGGACATCGTCGCAGATGACCAATGAAGTATTTACCGCGATTGTCGACATGCTCGGCATCGACGAGAACCGCCTGCGCGTGATCGCGCCGGATGTCGGTGGCGGATTTGGCTGCAAATATGTGGTGACCAGCGAGGAAATTGCGGTTTCCGCGGCAGCCGTGCTCACCGGGCGGCCCGTAAAGTGGATAGAAGACCGTCGGGAGCACTTTCTCGGCTCGATACAGGAACGTGACCAGCAATGGGACGTTGAAATCGCGGTCGCTTCCGACGGAAAGATTCTCGGCATTCGCGGCACCATGATTCACGACCACGGAGCCTATACCCCGCAGGGCACCAATGCCGCATACAACGCAGCGTCATCGGTCACTGGCCCGTACATCGTTCCCGCCTATGCACTTGAGGTGTTCGTAGTGCAGACCAACAAGGTCCCGGTGATCCCCGTCCGCGGCGCGGGTTATCCCCAGGCCTCATTCACCATGGAACGCCTCCTTGACCGGGCAGCGAAAGAATTGGGGATTGCGCGGGATGAAATTCGTCGCAGGAACTTCATTCCCTCGTCGAAGATGCCGTATACGAAGCAATTGAAGAACCGCGCCGGTGCGTCGATGACCATCGACAGCGGCGACTACGCCGCCTGCCAGGAAATGGCGCTCAAAGCAATCGGCTACGCGGATTTCGGCAAGCGGCAGGTGGCGGCGCGCGCCGAAGGACGCCACATCGGGATCGGTCTCTCGCACTGCGTAAAACCCACCGGTCGCGGCCCGTTCGAATCCGGACGTGTCCAGATCACCCCGAGCGGCAAGGTCAGCGTCTATACCGGAGCGCTGGCGATGGGTCAGGGCCTGAAGACTTGCCTTGCGATGATCTGCTCGGAACAACTCGGCGTGCCCATCGAATCGATCGAGGTGATCGCGGGCGATACATCGTTCAGCAATTACGGCATGGGCGGGTTCGCGAGCCGTCAGACGATAATGGCGGGATCATCCGTGCACCTCGCTGCAGTGGAAGTCAAGAACAAGGCGATCAAGGTAGCGGCCGGACTACTCGAAGCAGCGGAAGAAGACCTCGTGTTGCGCAATGGCCGGGTCGAACTCGTGGGCGTGCCGGGATCGGGACTGCCCCTCGCCGACATAGCACGAAAACTCAAGGGTGCACCGGGCTTTTCAATGCCGGGCGGCGTTACCCCCGGCCTCGAGGCCAACGCTAATTTCCAGATCGATCTGCAGGCGTATGCAAATGCATGCCACGTCTGCGAAGTGGAGGTCGATACCGGAACAGGCCAGGTCCGAATTCTTCGATATATCGCAGTCCAGGACAGCGGAAAGCTCATTAATCCGATGGCCGCCGAGGGCCAGGTGCACGGTGGCGTTGTCCACGGCATCGGCAATGCGCTGTTCGAATGGATGCGCTACGACGAAGAGGCGCAGCCGATCACCACAACGTTCGCCGACTACCTGATGGTGACCGCAACCGAAATTCCGAACATCGAGGTTCTCTTCCACGAGAGTCCGTCGCCAATCAATCCCCTCGGCGTCAAGGGCATCGGCGAAGCCGGAACGCTGCCTGTGGTCGCCGCCATCATTTCCGCGACAGAAGACGCACTCTCGCCCTTTGGCGTGCACATCGCCGAGGCCCCACTGACACCCGTGCGCGTGCTGGAACTGATCGACCTCGCACAAGGCATCACCCATTCCTAACCCGGGAGAATTACATGAGACTGCTTACCGCCTCGCTTTTCAGTGCCTGCCTGCTCGTCATTCCGTATGCGGCCAATGCGCAACAGGGAGCGACGCCATCCCCGGGCGGTGACGCATTTCCATCGCGCCCGATCCGGATCGTGGTGACCAACAGCCCGGGCGGCAATCCGGACATACTCATGCGGACTCTCGCACCCAAAATGACCGATGACCTTGGCAAGTCGGTGGTTGTGGAAAATCGCCCCGGCGGTTCCGGCATCATCGCCACCGAATACGTCGCGAAGTCCCCGTCCGACGGTTATACGCTGTTGGTCGGTGACCCCGGTCCGCTCGCGATAAATCCGTGGATCTTCTCGAAGTTGCCCTATCAGGCACTCAAGAGCTTCGACTCGGTATCCGCCCTCGTCGTTCTCCCTTATGTGCTGGTGGTGCGAAAGGATCTGCCTGCTGCCACGCTTCAGGACTTCATAAAGGCGGCGAAAGCCCGTCCTGCCCAGGTAAGTTACGGATCGTCGGGGACCGCGTCGATACACCACCTCTTCATGGAAATATTTTCGACCTCGGCAGACGTTAAGCTCCTCCACATTCCCTACAAGGGCGCCTCCGATGTCGCTGCCGCGCTGCTCGCCGGCAGCATCGATGCAGGCTTCATCGGCTTGTCCGCTTCGCTCGATCCGATCAAGACCGGTCGCATGCGTGCCTTGGCCTACAGCCGGCCACGCCGCGCCGCGGTTCTGCCCGACGTTCCCAGCATCGCCGAGCAGGGCTTTCCCGGATTCGATATCTCGGTTGCGCTCGGACTTCTTACCCCGGCAGGCACACCGCGTGCAACAATTAACCGCCTGAACGCATCGGTCGTCAAAGCGATGCGCGAACGCGACGTCATGGAGCGCCTCACCGGGCTTGGAATGGAACTGGTCGCCTCCACGCCGGAGCAGTACGACGACATCATCAAAGCCGATTACGAACGCTATCGTCGCGCAGTACAGGCAGCCAATCTGAAGATGGACTAGCGACACCCCTTACTGATCACGCGCCGATTTGCTGACCTCGTTGTTCAACGCGTCGTAAAACCGCGTGGTGCCCCCTACGCTGACCTCCCTGCCCACGAACTGGTTCAGTGCATCGTATCGGAACGCCATATTGCCCTGAGTCACGGTTTTTCCGGTATAGCGATTGGAGCTGTCGTAGTGGTGAACAGTGCGAGACGCATTCCTGCTGCGTCGCAGTTCCTCGATGCGCTGCTCTTCCGAATCGAGTTGCTCGTTCGCGCAGTCCAGAAGCTCCTTCTCGAGCACCGCCCGCTCGATTGCCGCGTCGGCCAATGTCAGATCCGCCTTCTCTCTTTCGTTGTGCATCGCGGATTCCTCTGCCTCTGCGGCGCTGCGCCGCCTGCTCGCGTTGGCTGCCTTCAGATGCGCCTTGGCGCGCGCACGTGAAGCCCGTGCAAGCATGTTCGCGCTACGGATTCTTTGCTTGGCAGCGGCAACTGCCGCCTTTTCCGCTGACGCGTGCTCGGCTTCCGCTTCGATGAGGAGTTGGGCGAGACGCGCGGCTTCCGCGGCGACGGTCGCACGCTCCTCTGCAACCGCTGCGTGCCAGAGTTCGGTCCGCTCCCTGGCACGCACCTCTTTTCAGGAGCGCCAGGTCTGCAGCGGCGCGCCTCGACAAGGCGTCCACGAGATCGGCCTCTGCTGTTTTTCGTGCCAGTTCCGCCGCCCGCGCCCGCTGTTGCAAGCGACGGGCGTCCTCATCCGGCAAGGGACCGTTCTGTTCGGCGCTCTCTGACAGCCCCGGCCCGTCTTGCGTAACCGGAGGAACCGGGTCGTCAGTGCTCATGCGCCAGTAGCATCCTATGCCTTGAGTCTTGGAATGAGGCTGCTTGCGTTGCTGCTTTGAATTGCCCGCAATGTACTTCCGCCGAGCCCGAGCTTCGCAAGCGCCTCCGCTTGCGAAGCGATGCCGACATACGGATAGTCGGTTCCGAATACAACCTGGCTTTCCGGAACAAGCTTCAGCAAGGCCGCCATGGACGCGGGATGCGTCGCGTTCGCGGTGTCGTAGTAGAGGCGCCTGAATTCGGCCTCGATGCCTTCCGGGGCGAACTGCGCCGCATTCCGGTTGTGAAAGAAGTCGATCCGTCCTGCAAGCATCGGGATGGTTCCGCCCGCGTGAGAAAACAGCCAGCGGATATTCCGGAACCGCGCGAAGGTGCCGCTCAGGAGAAGACTCGTCACTGCGCGTGTCGTATCGTGCGGAACCTCGATCACCGCCGGAAATGTGCCCACGCTCAGTCGACCGCAGCAACTCGCCACCAGCGGGTGAAAGTATACGAGCGCCTTGCGCCGGTTGAGTTCCTCGAATATCGGCCGGAATGATGCGTCACCTGGCCATTTATCGCCGTAGTTGGTCTGCAACCCCACGCCATCGGCTTTCAGCACATCGAAGGCATAGGCAATTTCCTTCAGCGTACTGTCGACATCTAGCATAGGCAGCGTCGCAAACAGACCGAAGCGTCCGGGAAAATCACGCACCATGCCCGCACCGTACTCGTTGCAGTTGCGCGCCATCCGTGCCGCTGCCTCGGGACCCGCATCGAACCAGACGCCCGGCGTCGAAGCGAGTGAAAGTATCGAGGTGCGGACTCCGCCCTTGTCCATTTCCTCGATCGACTTCTCCCTTGTCCACGCCACCTGGGTCGGAAAATGCGGAATTTTTCGCTGGACCTCCCAATCGAGCCAGGCCTTCTGATACTCGGGTGCGTAGAAATGGTGGTGCGTATCAATCAGACCTGTCCCGGTGGATTGCCCGACCGTGGAACACGATGGCAGCACGCTCGCCGCCCCGAGAGCACCGAGTGCCTGAAGAAAACCTCGCCGCGATCCGTATCTGCCGCCAGCGGGCTCGCATGCACATACGTCGCGACTACCCGACACGGGTTGACCGGAAACCGAGTCGCTGCCTGCATCAGACGAATTCCTGTTTTCCATGACTCCTCCTTTTGTGTTCGCCGGTGACCGAATCGGCGTCGGTTGGAGCCGGCAAGCTACCACGATCGAAGCACCGGCAAAAGAACATGCATGCGCATCGTCGGCTGTCGACCAGCAATGCAATAAACTCCTAATGTGATTCGTCTCAAGAGGACCCGCTCAATGACTCCCCCCACCCCTTGCCTTGCCTTGATTCGGGCCGGTATGGCGCTGGCCGTATCCGCGTCTATCCTGATCCCCGCGCCGGCACAATCTCAGTCCACGACAGGCGCGTCCGCCTGGCCGCAACGTGCGGTTCGACTGATTCTCCCGTTCCCTCCGGGCGCCGCCGCCGATGCCTTCGCTCGCCCCCTGGCGCCAAAACTCGCGGAGTCCCTCGGCCAGCCATTCATTGTCGAGAACCGCGCCGGTGCCGGCGGCGCCATCGGGTCCGATTTGGTAGCGAAGTCAGCACCCGACGGGCATACCCTGCTCGTCACCTTTGCCACCCATTATTCCCTGCTTTTTTTACAGAAGGCCGTCCCTTACGACACGCTGAAGGATTTCACGCCCGTAATCGCCGCCGCGTCGATCCACACCGTACTTGCCGTCCATCCGTCGCACCCCTCGAAGAGCATGGCGGACTTTCTGGAATTCGCGCGCAAAAACACGGCTCCGGTTCAGTACGGCGTCGGCGGGGTAGGCTCCGGTCCCCACCTGGCGGGCGAATTGCTGTCTCAGGCCTCCGGCGTGAAACTCGCCTACGTCCCTTACAAGGGCGGCGGCCCGATGATGACGGACCTGCTCGGCGGCCAGATTCCGGTCGGATTGACGGTTCTGTCGAGCGCCATTCCACATTCGAAATCGGGCAGGCTGCGCGTACTTGCGCTGATGGCGGACAAGCGTGCCGCGAGCGCGCCGGACATCCCCGCGATCACCGAAACCGTGGCGAGCTACGCCCTTCCTGACATCTGGGTTGGCGTACTCGGCCCTGCCGCCCTGCCCATGCCGATTTCCACCCGGGTGCACGCCGAGGTGAGCAAGGCCTTGAACACGCCCGACGTCCGCGAAAAGCTCGTTGGGGCGGGATTCGAGTTGACCGGAACGCTCTCACCGCAGGCGCTCGCGGAGTCGGTGCGGCGCAGCGTGGAGACTTTTCGGCGCATCACGTCCCAAGCGGGCATCCAGCCGGAATAAGCCCTAGCCATTCAGATCAGTTCGCGCAGGCGTTCGGGATCTAGGTTGCCTCCCGACACGACGCACACCACTTTTCGATACGGGCGAAGCAGTTCCTTGTGCACGAGAAGACCCGCAAGACTGGCCGCGCCGGACGGCTCTGCGTACAGCTTGGTGCGCGTCATGATCAGGAGCATCGCTTCGCGAATCGCGGAATCAGGAACGAGCACGACGCGCTCCACTTTGTCGCGAAACACTGGAAAGGTGTGCTTCCCGCCGAAGGGATAGGCAAGTCCGTCGGCTATCGTATTCGGAGGTCCGGGCAGATCCACCGGTCGGCCGGCCTGCAGGCTCAGCCACATCGTATTCGCGCTTTCGGGCTCCACACCAACGATTCGGGCGCACGATCCGCATGCGGCGAGTCCGGTCGCGACGCCCGCGCCCAGGCCCCCCGCGCCGATCTGAACCAGCACAAGGTCCGCGTCCGGCAGATCCTCGTTGATCTCGATCCCGATGCCGGCGTGACCTTCGATCACATCCGGATCGTCGCTCGGCGACACGAAAACGTAACCACGCTCTTCGACCAGGCGGTGGGCAAGTTCAAAGGCATCCTTCGCCGTCCCGCGAAGAATCACTTCCGCCCCATAAGCCCGGGTGGCCTGAACTTTCGCAGGACTGGCGTTTTCCGGCATCACAGCGATCGCCTTGCAGTCCAGGCGCCCCGCCGCGTAGGCCAGGCCCTGTGCCGCGTTGCCAGCCGACACGGTTATCACGCCCCGTGACCGAGCGCTTTCTCCGAGCTTAAGCAAACGATTAAGAATGCCTCTCGGCTTGTAGCTCCCGGTGCGCTGCAGTAGTTCGGCCTTCAGCCATATCTCGCAACCCAGCATCGCGCCAAGCGATTTCGCGGAAATCAGCGGCGTGCGGTGCACGTGCGGCGCAACCTGCGTTGCTATCGCCTTGAGTCTCTCCAGTTCAGTCACGGGCAATCCTCTGAATTTCGCCAGTCACGATTATCCACATCCGCGCACCGTATACTCGCCCATCGACCCGATTTCACCGTGACGCTTACTCAAGGCATTCGAATGTCGGTCAATACGCACCAGTTTCCCCGCACGAGCGAGGTCTTTCTGGATCACGCTGCGATATTCGTGGACGAATTCGACCGCTCGGGGCACGTGCTGCAGAGGCTCGGCTTCACGATGACACCGTTTCGCGCGCATTCGAGTGCGCTGCGCCCTGGCGACCCGATCACCCTCCTCGGTACCGGAAACCGTTGCGCCATGCTACGCGAGGGATTCATCGAGGTTCTCGGACCGACTTCGGACACGCCCATGGCGGCGCAGTTGCGCGCGTCGCTCGCCCGCTACCCGGGACTACACCTGATCGCATTTTCCGGCACCGATCCGCAAGCCCACCACGCCGCCCTGGTGGCCGCGGGACTCGCCCCCGCGCCGATTGCCCGGATCGAACGCACACAGGCAAGCTCCGACGGCGATCAGGACATCCGGGCCAGTATCGTGCGACTGAAACCGGACGCGTGGCCGGAAGGCCGCGTGCAAATGGTTTTTCCGGAAATGTCGCCGGACAAGATGTGGCACCCGTCGCTTGTCCAACACCCCAACGCGGCAGACCGACTGTGCGAACTTCTTCTTGTCGTCGAGAACCCGTCCGAGCGCGCCAGGCAGTTCGCCCTGTTCTGCGGGCGGGCGATCCGGACGACGGGCCCGATGCATGTTCTGGACCTGGACCGCGGGCGCCTGTGCATTACCGACAAGCGCGGTCTCGAACGAGTCCTTCCAGGAGCGACCGTTCCCACCTTGCCGTTTATCGCGGCAGCGGCGATTGGCAGCGCCGACCTCGCCGTAACACGTGAATTTTTCGAGCGACAGGGAATCGAATTCCGGGCGATCTCCGATTCGCTGCATATCCGTCCGATCGACGCACTGGGCGCCAACCTTGTTTTCCACGATCGCCCGGACGGTCGGACTTTCGAAGCACTGTCGCAAGCCTGAACTCCACCCAATCAACCCGTACCGACATCGCACTGGAGAATAAAACGTGGACTGGACCTCGCGTCGCGCGCGCTTTCGCGACATCCTCGCCGGAAACCAATGCATGTACCCCGCGTCGGTTTTCGACCCGATCTCCGGGCGAATCGCGCAGGACCTCGGCTTCGAAACCGGCATCTTCGCCGGTTCGGTCGCCTCGCTGACCGTGCTGGGAGCACCGGACCTGATCGTGCTGACGCTCACAGAATTCGCCGAACAGGCACTGCGGATCAACCGCGGCTGTGATCTGCCACTGCTCGTCGATGCCGACCACGGCTACGGCAATGCACTTAATGTCATGCGCACCGTGCAGGAACTCGAGACCGCGGGCGTCTGCGCGCTTTCGATCGAAGACACGCTGCTTCCGAACGCGTTCGCCTCGGGCGGCAAAGCCCGCCTTGTTTCCCTGGATGAAGGCGTCGGAAAGATGCGTGCCGCGGTTCGGGCGCGACGCGATTCCGCGCTGGTGATTGCCGGGCGCACCAGCGCCCCCGGAATCACCGGAACGGACGATGCGATAGCCCGGGCCCGCGCCTACGAAGCCGCGGGCGTTGACGCGCTTTTCTTTGTGGGAATCAAATCGCGCGATCAACTCGACGCGATTGCATCGGCCGTAAAACTACCGATCATTGTTGGCGGCTCTGGAGCAGAGCTGCAGGACCGCGCCTATCTCGCCGATCGGGGCGTTCGCATCTGTCTCCAGGGGCACCAGCCCTTCATGGCCGGCGTACAAGCGGTGCACGACACTCTCAAGGCCTTGCGTGACGGCATCCCGCCGACAGCGCTTGCCGGTCTCCCGACTGCGCAATTCATGAAACAGGTAACCCGGGACGAGGACTATGCACGCTGGACGCAGGACTATCTCGGCGGAAACTGAATGCGCGCCCTAGCATCCCCCGGGCGCGTTCTCCAGGAAAAACCGCTCGATCAGTTCCGCGAGCTGCCCGGGCTGCTCGAGATGCGCCATATGCCCGGCACCTCGAATCAACGCCGTGGAAGCGCCGGGCACCGCGTCACGACGCAGATTCAGTTCGTCGGCATCAATACCGTGGCGGACGGCGTTCCGGGATTCGTCCGCCTCCACCCATAGATACGGCACGCTGATCCGCGCCCAATGCGCACACGCCTCGTCGAGCCGGTAGATCTGCGGCCAGACCCGGTTGTGACCCGGGTCGGCACGCAACACCACACCGCCGGATTGCGCGTCGCATCCCCATTGCCGCGCCACGAATTCCGAGCGCTCCTCGCTCATGCACGGATTGCTCTTGCGAATTCTAGCGGCGAGATCGGCGTAGTCCGGGTAGATCCGGACGTCGCCGGGGTTGCTTAACTCGTCCAGCCATTGCCGCAGGTTCAGCGGCGCATCGGAGGCCTCGCGTGCCCGAAGCCCGAAGCCCTCTACATTCACTACCGCCGCCACCCGTTCGGGCCGTACCGATGCGTACAGAGAGGCAACATTGCCGCCCATGCTGTGCCCAACCACACGAAGCCGACTGTCCTTGACCAGAAGCCCTGCAATCGCGTCGAGGTCCGCCATGTAGTCCTGATAGCCGTAAACGCCACCGGGCGCCCATTCGCTGAGGCCGAAGCCCCGCCAGTCAGGCGCTACGAACTTCCAGTCGGCACCCATCGCATCAACCACGAACTGCCATGAGGCGGAACAGTCCATCCAGCCGTGAAGCAGCAACACCGGCGGCGCCTCGTCCCGGCCCCAGACGCGCAGGTGATACCGCAGTCCGCGAACCGACTCGAACCGCGACTCAGAGTCTTTGGACACGGACGACCTAAAGTCCGAGCACTCGCTCGGCATTGCCGTGAAAGATCTTTTCCATCACCGCATCGGTGTAGCCGAGTTCCTGCCATTCCTTGAGAATGCGGGCATACGGAAGGCTCGGGTAGTCGCTTCCGAACATGATCTTGTCCTGCAGGCGCGCGCGCATGTCGACCTTGATGTTGCCGGGGAAGTACTTCGGCGCCCAGCCGGACATCTCCCAGTACACATTGCCCTTGTGCAGGGCGACCGCCGTGGTCTCGTCGACCCATGGCCACCCCGGATGCGCCATGATGATCTTGAGGTTCGGGAAGTCGGCCGCAAGGTCGTCGATTGCCGACGGATGCGCGTGCCGGATGCGCGCACCCATGCCACCGGGCATACCCGCACCCATGCCTGTCGTGCCGACATCGATCATCACCGTCGCGCCAAGTGAATTGATTTCTTCAAACAGCGGGTAATACTGCCTGTCGTTCACCGCGAAGTGCTGCATGATCGGATGAAAGTGGAATCCGATGAACCCGAGTTCCGTCACCGCCTTGCGCACCTGCCGGATGGCGATCTCGCCCTTGCCCGGTTCCACCGCGCCCCAGCACTGGATAATCCGTTTCGGATTGCGCTTCCACATCGCATGCACGTATTCATTGGTGCAGGGCGGCGTTGCCACCGTGGTCTCAAGATCGAGGGCAACGAGCATCGCTTCGACGCCGGCGTCGGTGAATTCCGTCAGCACCTCCTCTTCGGTCTTGCCTACCCATTGCCGGTTCCAGTATTTGGCAAGCGCCTCGACATATGGCCCCTGGGCGGCAATCCATTCGGGGGTACCGGGGTAGCAGTGCAGATCAATGATTCTCATGACATGTCCTGTGGGTTCTGCTTCGATTCAGACGATTCGTTCGTGGTCGAGCTTTCGGCTGACCATTTCCACCAGTGATTTCTTCGAGACCTTGCCGAATGTCGACAGCGGAAAGTCGGTAAGAATCTCCAGGCGTTCCGGCAATTTGAACTTCGCAATCTCCTTGCCGGCGAGAAACGAGACCAGATCCTTGAGCGCGAGTTTCTGCCCCAGGCGCAATATCACGCAGGCGCACATCTTCTCCCCCATCGCAGGATCGGGCATCGCAACGCAGGCCACGTTTTGCACCGCAGGATGCGACAGGATCAGATTCTCGATTTCCTCGGCGCTGATCTTCTCGCCACCGCGATTGATCAGATCCTTCTTGCGCCCCTCGACAACATCGGTCCCCGACGGATGCATGCGCATCAGGTCGCCAGAACAATAAAAGCCGTCAGATGTGAACTGCTTGGCGTTGTACTCGGGCACGCCGAGGTAGCCGCGAAGCGTGTAGGGTCCTCTGCAGGTGAGTTCACCGACCTCGCCCGGTTCCACGACGCGGCCTTCGTCGTCCACCAGCCGGACCTCGTCGTCCTCGCAAATCGGGCGGCCGCACGTTTCCAGCCTCACGTCTTCGGGATCATCCAGACGCACGAAGAACAGCATGCCTTCGGACATGCCGAAATTTTCCTGCACCGTAACGCTCGGGATGAGTTCCTTGGTACGAATCCGGACTTCGGGCTGCATTCGCTGGCCTCCGCTCTGAATTACCTTGAGCGACGACAGGTCGTAGTTCCCGATCGCCGGGCTGTTGATCAACCGGATCAGGAGCGCAGGCACCACCTTCAGATGCGTCACCTTGTGCTGCTGTATGAGCGCGAACATGTCCTCGGGCCGGGCGCTCGTGCTGACGACGACCTTGCCACCTTGAAAGTAGTAACCCTGTATGCCGGGGCAGGCCAGCGCCAGATTGTGCGCAATCGGGATTACCAGCAACAACACCGAGTCGCGGGTCACGCCGCAAACTGGCGCTGCTGTCTTCGAGTTGTAGGCGTAGTCGTTGTGCGTGCGGGGAATCAGTTTCGGAACGCCTGTCGTGCCGCCGGAGAGTTGATAGATCGCGGGATCGACCGGATCGAGAACGATCGCGTCCAGCGCTACACGCGGCAATCCCGGTTCGCGATCGATCAACTCGGAAAGCGATGTTTCTCCGTCCCCTGCACGCCCGAGGACGATACGAAAGCGCAGAGTTGCGGACTCCTCCTGCACCCGCTTCACCATCGGACCGAAACTGAAGTCTCCCTGGGCCTCCGGGTACACGCAGGCGGTAGCGGATGAAATCCGGACGAACTGGCTGACCTCGGTGTGGCGATGGGTGGCCAGCGCCGCGATCGGGATCGCTCCGATTTTCTGCAACGCGAAATAGAGAAACACGAATTCCGCGACGTTCGGCAGTTGAACGCACACCGGATCAAGCGGCTTGAGCCCTAGCGAAAGCAGATTGAGCGCAAGCCGGTCGCTGATCGAATCCACCTGCGCGTAGGTGTATTCGCGCTCCCCGTCCACCAGCGCGACCCTCGTCGCATGCAGCCGGAACATCTCCGCAAATTCCTGCGCGAGCGGCTTGTCCTTCCAGTAGCCCTTCTCCCGGTAGCGCTTCGCGTACTCCGGCGGAAAGGGAACCACGCCTTCGATCATCTCTTGCCTCCTCAGGTCGAACTGGTGAAGCCACCGTCGATCACGATGATCTCGCCGGTGACAAACCGGTTCCCCTGCACCAGGCTCATCATGGTCTCGGCGACATCGTCCGCGGTGACACAACGCTTGAGCGGCGTGGCGCGTGCGCGCTTGCCCATCAGATCCTCGTACTTGTCCTTGAGCATCCGCTTCATCCAGTCGCCTTCCATCCAGCCCGGCGCGACGGCGTTGACGCGAATGTCAGGGCCGAGGTTGTAGGCGAGCGTCTTGGTCAGATTGACCACGGCGGCCTTGCTCGCTGCGTACGGCAGCGGCTGCGGACCGGGACGCAGCCCGACGATGCTCGCCGTGTTGACGATGCAGGGATTCGTTCCCTTGCGCAGCAGCGGGACCGAGGCGCGCGTGGTGAGAAAGAGCCCGCGCACATTGACGTTGAACACCCGGTCCCATTCATCGATCGAGATGCTGTCCAGGTCCTTGAGCTTCATCGACGCGGTGGTCCCGGCGTTGTTCACGAGTACATCAAGCTTGCCGAAAGCCGAGTCAACCTCGGCAAGCATCGCGAGCACCGCCTTCTCGTCGCTCACATCGCACTTGAGCGTCAGCGCGCGTACGCCGAGTTTTTCGGCTTCCGCCGCGGTTTCCCTGGCCGCCGCTTCGCTCGATCCGTAGTTGATCGCGACGTCGTAGCCCGCCTTCGCGAGCGCGAGCACCGCGCTTCTGCCGATGCCCGTCGCACCACCGGTGATGAGTGCCGCCTTTTTCGATACCGCCATGTTGCCCTCGCCGGTTTAAATGGAAAAATCGATCAAAAAAGATCCGTATTGTCTCAGTTTGGCGCTGCGCGGTCGCCTTCTGCATAACCGAAATTCGCCGCCTCAATGACCGCCTGCCGGCTAAAATCCGCATCTGCCATGACAACCGTTCCTGAAGCCTCTCTGTCTGTCTCCGACGATCCGCTTTCGATTGCGGTCGAGGCAACGCGCCTGCTCGGCCGCTGGAGTCTGGTGTCGCAGAAGCATGAAGCCGGATGCTCCTGCTGCCCCGGCCTCGGTGACGTGGATGTCGCCGACGTGGAGAAGGACATCCTTGCCGACCTGCGGGCCCGACACGGCGGGCTGGATGCGGTTGACGGCGTCGGCAACCTGCTGAAAGCCTTCGTGTTACGCGGAAAGCCCGGCGCAGTCACCGCAACACCCGTCCTGCTTTCGGACATCGACCGGATAATCGGTGTTCTGGAGCAAATGCAGCGCGGCTGGTAATCGCCGAGCCGGTCAGTTCTCCGCGAGAAAATCCCCCACCAGTTTCGCAAATCGCGCGGCGTGCTCGATCTGGGTCCAGTGACCGCAGCGTCCATAGACATGCAGCTGCGATCGCGAAACCCATTGCGCAAAGGTCAGGGACGTCGACAGGGGTATCACCTGGTCGTCACGGCCGTGGATGATCAGCGTCTCGTGCGGCAGGTTACGGATGTCCTCCTCTCGGCTGGCAAGCGCATCGACCCAACGCTGACGCGGTGCCGGGAACATTGCCGAGAAAGACTCCTGGAACCCGGGCCGGATGCTCGCCTGATAGCGAAGCTCGGCGAGTTCGTCGCTCACCAACTTCCGGTCGTAGGCAAAAATATCGAGCAGCTTGCGCATCGAATCGAACGACGGCTCGTAGCCCCACACCGCGTCCAGACCGGGCGTGATCGGAAACGGCACCCCGACCGCCCCCATCAGCACG